>NZ_JARVTF010000020.1:0-373219 GCF_030208825.1 Xanthomonas sp. LMC-A-07 | reverse complement strand
TAGTGTGCCCGGAGACCTCTAACTATGGATGGATCAATTTTACGGGGAGTCGACAGTTGAACAGTGCAACACCGCCAACAAACAAGTCATCCCACCTACATTCGACCCACGAGACCTTAAAATTCTCTGCCAAGTTTGGCAGGATCCCGCTCTAAAATCGCATTTGGCAAAAGAGGTGCCTAAGCAGAGAGCTGCATCACTGTTGGGTTTTGTCTTCGCACTGTGGTGTGCCTGGCAATTTTATACATTGTTCAGAGAGCTGCTCTCAGCCAACATGCTCAAAGCTATTCTTGACGAGCGTCAACTCAGCACAAGTGAGTAGCGACGCGATTCACACTTCCCAAAAAAATGAGGAGGGCTTTGCCTCCTCATTTTTATATTTCCGCTAAATTCTACTCAACAGGTCTCGGAGACGGACGCTGATATTTAGAGAATGTTTTGTAAAGCGAAGCTGCACGCTCATCGGCAGCAACGCTCTCAACGCTACTCAACCCTCGAAGAGCAATGTCAGCAGATGCTTTGCCGTCTCCCAACAGATACGCCAAACGCAGATATGCGGCACTATCGATCAGATTTTTATCCTTAGTCTCGCTGGCATAGATATCCGACAATCCATAATACGAGTATAAGTTTCCAGCAGATGCCGCATTCCTTAAAATGCCAAGCCCCTCCTGGAAGTGGCCACTCGTTGCCGTCTTCTTTCCATAAATGACAGTTGCGGCCTTATTGCCCGCCTGCGATTCTGCCTTCAACTGATCCAGCGTCAGTTTGTCCAATCGTGCAAGTTCGGCCTCAGTCGGATAGCCATTAGACAAAAGCCACTCTGCCTCGGCATCCGAGTTAGCAACCAAAGGGCCACTTGCCTTGCAAGCACTTCCGCCGCCCTGACACAAATACTGCTTGGCATCTTGCACGCCGCTAGGCTGTTGCAGCTTCGCCGTCTGCTGCGCTCCATCCACAGCTGCGCTGTGATCAGCTTTTGCAGGCGAAGAAGTCCCAGTCTGGGAAGCTGGTGAGTCGCTGTTTTCCGCTGGCTTGTCGGCTTTTCCACAGGCAGCAAGCGCGCAGGAAAGCAGCGCCATGGACAAGATCATTTTTGCTTTCATAGTTCTATCCATTATAGGCTGCACTGATTTTGCTGGAAATTGGTCCACCATGCTGAGCATGCACCATCAGCGGATGTGACTTTCCATTTTACTCCGATTGAGTTGTCCAAGCTCCCTGAGCTTATCACTGCCCCTGGCACATAGCTTTCAAGATTAACTGCATAGCGCTTGGACCAATCGATGAAAAACTGCACAAAATTCATCTGATCGTCTGCTTCAATATCAAGCGCTTTCATGATTTCGAAGCAATAATACTCAGGAACGGTCAATTGGCCAGGAATTCGATACTTGCTAGACTCAATACTCTCCAACTCGCAGACTTGCTTTACGTCCTCTCGAAAAATCTTGGTCGCGTCTTTAAAAGACATTCCAGGATTTGCATAATTTTCCGTCTGTTTGTTTAAAACAAAGTCCATCAGCCATGCTGCTGTCACATTTGGTGCGGCTGTCGTCCCATTGGGGCCAAATGCTCTACCTTGGGAATAGCCAATGGCCATGAGCACGGTCGATTTCCCATTGATACTTGCCCCCGGCAATTTATCTTGGGCGTAGGTCGCGCCAGCTGGAAGCGGTATCGGATTTGGACACATCGCAGGCTTGGTTGCCCTGAGGTTCGCGCAAACCACTTCCGGATCCTCTCCGCTACCGCCGCCGCCACCACCATTGTCACCACCACCATCGCCTGGATCTGGATAGTAAGGTGGTGTCGGATTTTCAATCGGCGGCGGGATGTAAGGAGGCGGCACTTCGACAGGCGGCATCGTCGTGGTCCCGTCGGTATCGGAGGCTGATGCTAAGGGCGACAACACGCTTGCTGCACCAGCCAAGATCAATGTCAGATAAATGGTTCGCCTGATCGCAGCTTTGAGCTGCTTGGGCTTGCCGTCCTGCGCTTCATTCACTTTCATAACTATCCTTATTAATAGAGCGATCAATTCCGATGATCAGGATTTCAAGCTCGGCTGAGTAAAATATCCCCTGTTCCTGTTCCAAAAGCGCCGGTAGACGCCCCATAATTTTTGCAGCAAGCGCTGGACTGCATGCATTTTTGCCAGCACTAAGCGTTTCTACGGATACATATCCGTATGAAAGAAGTGACCACAACGCTCTCGGATCTAAACCAGCTGTTGCTAAGTCAGAAATTTTTTGCAAGATCAATTTGATTTGATCCAACCACGCCTTTGAATTACTGAAATTTCGACTTGTTGCAATCAAGGATGCCTGCATCCAGGTTTGACCTGTTCGCTGTTTGGCGAAGACCAGGCAATGCGCAATATAAAGTGGATAAAAATTTCGATAGCGTCCCGCAATATTAATCAAGAGAGTGCGAGTCACCCGTCCATTGGTGTCACTGAGCGGATGGATACAGATCATCTGATACGCAATGGCTTCGAAAAATGCGCAGTTGACCGGCTGGGTGGTTTTGCCTTGTAGCAAATCTTCAAGGTTTTTCAAAAGAGAAGACAGTTGATCTGCCTGCGGTAAAACAAGCCACGCTTCTGACGGTTTCTTACCGCCAACCCATGCATTGTCCGTGCGGCTTTTAACTTGGCTATTGCCTAAATTTTTGGCCAAATTCAATGACCAATTTAAAACACCATGCGTATCTGGAAGTCCTGCTCTGAGGGACACATTGATGGCTGACGCCGCTTGGCGACTTGCCCTCAAATCAGGGATCGAGGTGAACTTCCAACTCCCTCTGCACACATGAACTAGCCGGGAAGAAAGGGCTGAAAGGTAACTGGCGCACTGAGCATCTGACTCAAAGCGTTGGTAATCCCCTATTTTTTCATGGGTTCGAAGTGGTGGCTCCAACAACGCTGGCGTATAGACCGAAAAGGATGCATCGAGCCAAACAGAAGCGTCAGGCGCATCGCGTCGTCCTGGAAGTGGCGCAAAAGCCAAATCAAGCGGCGCTAACTCAAAATTTCCATCCATAAAATTTCGACGCACTGACGAAGCCCGGGCAACATGCCCTGACAACTATGTCAAAGCAAGGCAAAAATCACACAAAAAGTGATGTGCGTCACAAAAATCATCAAAACTCGATGATTATCAGAAAACCCCTACAACCACTGCGCACTTCACCGACAAACGTGATGCCAGTTAGCGCACACGATTTGTCTTGGAGCGAGACTTGATATCAGCCAAGAGCGCGTGCTGGTCTTTGGCGGGAAGCTGCATGAACTCCTGGATGAGTTCTGCTAGTTCGTCTGTCTCTGCATAGAGGTAGGCAAGCGAGACGCCAAGAGCGTCAGCCATTTTCTGAGCGGTTTCACTATCGCACTCATGCACTGCCCGCTCGTATCGATTGATGCGAACACCTGCGACATCTTCTGGTAGTCCCATGAGCACTCCTAAGGCCTTTTGGCTGAGCCGAAGTGTCTTCCTCCGCTTCTTCATACGGGCGGCGAAGACGACACGAACACTGCGGGCGTTGGGAGAAGTCATGCCCCAAGGATGAACGTAAGCTACGTTGCTCGTAAATTACGTTGCCCGTATGTTACGTTTAGCGTATCTTTTGCTTCGTTGCAACCCTCGTGGTTACACCCACCCAAGGCAAAGGACCAAACCATGTCGAAGTTCCGTGTCTCCCTCATTTCCTTGCTCATTGCGGGGCTGACAGCCTGCTCAGCAGGCGGCCCGGCTCAGACCGAAAGAGAGCATGCATTTCTGCAATATGTGAAAGACAACGGCAGCGACGACGCCAGGATTGAAGACTTCAAGAGTGGCAAGTGCACGAAGGCAGAAGACGCACCCAGCTTTTCTTGCGATGTCAGTGCCAAGGTTCGGGCGATGGGCCGAGATTTTGGGCACGAGATGGACGGGGTCTATACCTTTTCGGAAGTTGGTGGGGTTTGGAAGGTAACCGGTCGCATCCAGTGACGACCACTCTCTGATATTTCCTTCCCCATTTTGGAACTTCAATGACGGTCTGGACCCTCCTCCTTCTCCTGTTGGTTGGCAGCGCATTTTTTATTGTTATTGGATCGGTGGTCGCCTTGAAGCTGCACGGTGAGCGTGCAGGTTTTAAAGAAAATTATCAGCGGTTCCATTTTAATAAGCGCACTGCTATTGCCATTTCCACAGCTCGCTCATCCATTAAATTTAAAATGGGCAGCGCTTCAAAGGCTTATCAGTTTTCGGATGTTCGCTCATGGGATAAGCATTGGCACCGCTCAAAGCATGAAGGAACGATCACCGTGAATATCCGAGACATCGACCACCCGAATTGGACGATCAGTTTTGGAAATGAGCGCGAGATGGACAAGTGGTATGAGCTTATTCGACAAGCCGTCAATGAAGGCTTGAAGCTTTAATTTAAATTGACGCATTAAAAAGTTGGCCCCAGTCGGGGCCTTTCTTTTAATTTGAACATGGTCGTCAACCCGCACGGCCGCCTAGGATTTCCTTCTCCCACTCGTTCTTCATTTCGTTCAAGTTTGCAGCTTCGTCCCAAAAATTCTCATCTATCTCATTCAAATCGGCCATAAGCCATGATGTAAACAGGCCAATCTCAAAGCAGCAGAAGAGTGAAGCCTCAACTCTACTAGGCAGAACTAGCCCAAGCCCTACTTCAAAATGTGTGTCTGTTTCCTCCATTTTGATGGACGGAATGATGGACCTGACATTAGGATGAGCACCATCATCGATCATTGAATCATACATAGCAGTGATGAGACCCGCATTTTCTGGCATTAACTTGCCAAAACGCTTGCAGGTTTTCTTGACTGCATCGCTAAACTCGGCACGGCACTTTCTTCGAGCATCTGTATCTCGATGCCGTTTAGCCCACACATCGCCAAGCTCTGGCTTCTGTTCAATGAGTTGTGCATAGCAGGCTGCTTCAAGACACGCTCTGAGAGTCGGGAAGATCGCTGCACGGTATCCAATCAGAGCAGTGTTGATCGATGCACAGAACATACCTCTGGCACTCAACCGCAGAAGGGCCGCAATGGGCACTTGCAAACGAGCGGCTGCTGACTTCTCAATGAAAGCGTCCAGCTCAGCGCATCGCCTTACCGCGCTCGCATTTGATTGAATTGCGCCTTTGACGCAATCAGAAGCAGCTTCAAGAAACTGATAAAGGGAGCGTGAGGTATCCAAGATCTGAAAGCTCCGTAGAGGGAGGCAAATGATACCTAATTCATAAGAATCAGGTTGGGTGTGCTGGTTTTCCTGACGATTCTTATTACCGGATCAGGAATCACCTTGACTGAAGTCGATTCCGGATTATAAAACGTGGCATGGGCAAAAAAACGACATCGACTGATTATCACCTCGCTAATCCTATCCTGGACGACGAAGAGCGTGCGTTCCGAGCTGAGATTGTGAAAACAACTTACAAAGTCCTCAAAGCTAACAAGGTTCGCCCGTTCAAGCGGGTTAAACACTATCCCAACTCTATGTCGATGGCCTCATTACCGACAAAGAGCTAAGCGCGCTCTTGAACGCTCGCATTTCAAGGTGATTGAACAGCGCAACAAATCTAACCCACTTATATAACATTGTTCGCGACTCCTTACACTGCTGGGTATTTTAGATTTAGCGCAACAAAACAAAGTGCATCAAAAATAGTATTTTCGACATGGGTATTGACAGCCATCTGCTCGACGTTAGTGTCGGATGCAGAAGGAAACTCCATGCCCGATCATACAAAACAAAGCACATCTTGCAGATGCATCATTAGAAATTTGCCCCTCGGAAATACCGTCATCGGTGAGATTATTGTTGAGGGAGTAGATGCAGCCCAGTGCTTTGACAAAGTGCTGAAAACACTCACTCGAAGAGCTAGGCACAGGAAGTCTGACCACATCGAAGAAAAGCCAACTCTCAAACCCCGCATGCTTTCAGACGAGATTACGGGATATATTTCCGATCTGAAACGGAGGAAAGTGACGCTCACACATATTCAGTCCAGTGAGCAAACGCTTGGTGTTATGCTAGCGGTCACTGGCGATAAACAAATAGCCTCAGTCACAGACACCGATATTCGCGCCACTTTGGACAGCTATAAATTTTTGCCACCAAATGCTAGACGCAAAAAATCCTACAAAGATTTAAGCTTCCAAGACATTTTGGAAATTGGCAGAAAGAAAAAGCATTCATCCATAAATGCGACAACCTACAACAATCACGTCAAGCGGATCAAAGCGTTTTTCAACAAGCAGCTTCGTGCTAGACACATTGAACACTCACCCGCTAACGGCATAGCCATTGAAGTTGATACCTCTACCTTGGTCAAAACTCGCCGGCCTCTCAGCAGAGATGACCTAGCCCGCATTTTCGAATTAGAACCCTACGCCAAATGGAGCAAGGATATGCCCCACCGATGGTGGGCACCCATGATTGCGCTTTACAGCGGTGCCAGAGCAGGCGAAATTGCACAGCTCAAAATCTCAGACATCTTCATCATCGACGGCATTTCTTGCTTTTGTTTCCGCGTAACGACGAAAAATCAGCGCATTAAAAACGCTTCATCAATCCGAGTCATCCCCATCGCGCAGCCTCTTCTCGTTGCTAATTTCCTGACCTACGTCGATGAAGTCAAATCCACCGGACAAGATCGCTTATTCCCGCATCTGCCGCTTACAATTTCAGTCTACGATGGCGAAGCATACATGAAGGGCTATGGGAGCGCGATGGTCCAACAGTTCGGCCGATATCTGAAAAAGCTGGGGTTTGAGACGGGCATTGGATCTCATATCTTCCGACATACCTTCGCCACAAATTTGACCCGAGAGAAAGTCGGAGCCGTCCAAATCGCAGCTCTGACCGGACACAAGGTGATCGGTTCTAAGTCAGAAAGCGTGCTGGTTCCGGGCTTGCAATCGTATATTGATCGGAATGAATGCCCGCCCGAGTTGCGCGCGTGTGCGGAGACACTTGCCAAATTCAATCCCGGCATTGAGATCCCGATCTATACGCCAGGGCAATTCGCAAAAGCGCTATCCAACAGAAGACGCTTCAAAAAATAGCCCCGCGATGCGGGGCCTACTTTTTATCCCGGAAACTTAGGGAATTTTTCATCGGGATGCTTCGCCTTCCATTCCTTATAAGCCGCCGATCCTTCGTAAGCTGCAAAAGCACGTGGTGTCCTACCACGACCAGACCAAGTTTCCTGCGTATGGGGAAGCCAATACTTAGGAGCCACTTCCTTACGAGTGCCGGTTGCTTTCTTCGGGCGGCCAGATCCGCCAACAGAAGCCCCGAGCTGAGCTGCAAGATCTGCTTTCTGCTTGGCGGTGAAGTGCTGGCCGAAACGGGTCAGCAACTCTGACACTTGCTGGAAAGCGTTCGCTGCCTCTTCCTCCAATAAGTTGGCTTCTTGTTCTTCCAGCTTTCTTAATTCTTCAGCAATTTTGGCTTTCGCCGAGGCGATTGAATCAAGGGTCGATTTACTCATCTGGCCAGCGGTCCAATTGAAAGAGAATTCATTATAACAAACTAAGGGAGCGTGATAGCTTCGCCTCTACATATGCTCTGTGAGCCTCCGAGCGATTTTATCCGTCTCAGCCACCGAGATCTCAGCCACCTTCCCCCACTCTGTTCCCCCCTCATCAAGCGTTCCTGCCACATGAAAATGAAGATGGCTTATGGCCTGATTCGCATCCTTACCGTTATTTTGCCACACCGCGATGCCTGGCCTCTCATATGCTTGATCAATGAGACGCGCTGCATCACGAACAGCTGTCATTAATGCGAGGGCCTCACTATCGTCTAATTCCAATAGCGTTGGTCGATGGGCAATGGGGATGACCAACAAGTGTGGGATACCCCTTTGTTCACGAGTTACAAGCGTTGCTGTAAGTGCATCGCGCCGCAATATTGTGTAAGGCCTGTCTCCTCTTAAATATGCACAAAAGGCACATGCGCCATCGTCAGGAAGCTCAATACTATTTTGAGCCATTATGAACTCCTCAAAGAAGAGAGAAATGCCTGCAATTCTAGGCGATCTAGCTTTTTGAAAATTTTTGGGGGAATGACCACTGTGAGTTGGTCGGAGACCTTTTTCTTTCGCGAGGCAAACATAAAAGATAGAACGATAAGCCTAATTGAATCCTGCGCAGGAAGAATGCTTGAAATTCTTGACGGACCACCACCCCAAGGCGTAATTGAGATATGTTGACAGTTCCCTCTTGCGACAACTTCAACCCAGAGATCAAATAAGCTTTTGGTCAATGTATCGATCTCGGAGCTTGCGGAGTTATTCTGATCCATCTCCGCATATGCGGAGAAGAATATTTTTCGCGCCTGATCGTTCACAACTGCGACCGTTCCGATTTCATAAACATCTTGCTTTCCAGGTTTTTCCAACTTACCCACTACTACTTTATTGGCGAGAGCCTTTTCCAACTCTAAATCAAGCCTTTCGTAGTTGGATCCGTAAAGCTTATCAATTGTTTGACCAAGCAAGCTGTTCTTATCGATTATGTCTGGAATTTTCGTGTCAAAGGTATTGCAGATACCAATGACCAAGTGATCACGCTGGTCAAATATGTCGCCTTTCTTTATTTTAATTTTAGTTTCAGGCGACAAATAATCACACTCGATAGGCCTGGGCCAGGTTAGAAATAAGCCAGATCCTGCGGATATCATAAGAGCCGCAACAAACTCTCTTTCTCCAAGAAGATTTGCTTGTCCTGGGTAGAAAAGGAGCCAGATCCTAATAATTGCTACGATGGTTCCTAGCACCGCAAAGGACTTGGTTAAATAGTGGCGCCAGAAGCGCCACGTTCTAATGTCCTGTAATAACTCGTGCATTGAGGTTCCGGTTAATTAAAGACCTAGGCTTTCATAGACACTTGACTTATAACAGTGTGGCCCCTGACCTTTTTTAGATGGGTAAAATCCTACATAATTGTCCAAAGCAAACCTTATGATTTTCATCTGAAACGACACCGACATTGTGTAGTAGTTGGCATCCAGGAATGGCTTGGGTATGAAGCTCTCATCAACTTGACGGTCACCGTCCAAGTTGGCAACAACGACTGGCAGATCGAACTCTTTGATCACTTCAACTTCGTGTGCCAAGAAGGAGGATCCATCGCCGCCCTTCCTTTTCGCGTCTGAGCTTCCAAGCAGCACAACTTGCTTGGCATTCTTGAGGCGTTCCCTCAGGTTTCGCTTGATGGTCTCCGGCTTACTTGTGTCTCTGGCCTCAAACAGATCGTGAGCGTCGTAGAAGTTGAAATCGATCTTATCGTTGTCTCTCCAAGCTTCCATCAAACGATAGGATCTAATATCCTCGCTCGCAAACGCGATATAAGTTTTATTTCGATAACTCATTTTAAGCTCCATTTATTAAAGATGGCGCCGTTCCGGAACCAAATCATATAAGTCGTCCAGCGGACTTCTAGCAACGCCAGGATCGTAGCAAATTTTCCAAGCCAACAATCGCACTTCATCTATCCTGGAAAGATGGGAAACATCTAATTTATGAATAAGAGGGATGGAGCCATCCGATTCCATGAAGGCAGAGTCGTATGCCACAACACGCTTGTTTTGACGTGCGGGGGGCAGCGCTTTCTTTTGAATGGTCTTGGCGATAGCAATTTCGGCGTATATCCAAGGGGAAGATGTGCTTCCATCCTTTATTGTTTTACCGGGCCATATTGATTCAGGCGTATTCAGAAAAAAAAGACACTCACAACGATCAATCATCTCTGTAATCGCCATCATTAGCATTACATGGACGTGACTGGTAGAGAGATTTCGCTTATCGTAGTTATAACTCACACCGTTATCGTGAAGACAATATCGATTGTCTATCATTCTAATCAGCGCGTCTGCACTATTCCAAACAGTAGAGTCAATGAATGCAGTTAAATCAAAGCAATCTTTTAGCCAACCGGCTAGGCGTAGTGCCTTGGCTTCGTCGTTGTGGGAGTGAGAAATAAATACATCTGCTTTAATGGCCGGAAACCAAGCTTTGCTCAAAGCCTGCGCATCGAGCTTGCCATCTCCGTTAAGATATCCCTCGAGCGAGCTTTTTATTGCCGATGCATGCTCTTCTTGGACTAACCGCCCGAGAGAAGCAACGGAATACCCGAAGTTTTGCGAGAGACCTTCGATTTGAAAACCACGGTGCATCGTTCCCCCTATGAAGCTTGGCAGTGCTTTTCACCCAAGCCCGATGCTACCTTAACGAAGTGTTCATTGGGATAGGAATTCTCCCACATTTACTTGTGCCCGACCCGAATCTCGGAGATCGAGGTATCATCCTAGGTATCAAAGCAGGCACATCTGTTGGACCCAAATTTCTTTAGGTTCAAGGGTTTGTCTGAGGGCGTTTACAGGCTCCGCCCACCTCCACCAAACAACGGTCCTAAGACGACCGACTAAGGCCAGGCGTTCTCGAGAGAGACGACTGGCCTTTTTCATGTGCGGTGTTGAGCGTTTGGAGAGCGCTGCCGTGCGGGTCAGGTCGGTCCGTAAAAAGGTCACGCCACCTGGGCTTTGTGTAGCCCCGCCCTGCTTGCTCCAAGCGTCTACGGTGCCGCCTCGTTAGGGGGCGGTAGCGCGAAGCGCCGGCACGGGCAGTGGCAGTGGCGGCACAGCAGATCACCACAACACGACCGTGATGCGCCTCGCCCAGCCACGACAGTGGACGCAGCACGTCAGAGAGTGACGTCACCGGTCTGTGGCGCATGCGCGCGGACCGGCTCGGCTGCATTGCCCTGCATCGGGGTCGCTGGCGCGGTATCGCAGCATAGGCGGTCGAACAGGGCCAGCAATTCGGTGGCTTCCTGTCGCAGCATGACGAAGGCCTGTTTGGTGTGCTCTTCCATTCCTGCTCTCTTTGGCGCGCTCCCCAGCGCTCGTAGGGAGACAGCAGCAAGTGGCGTGCCAGTGTGTTCGCAGGACACAGTAGGCCTGCTGACAGGAAATGTACGCTCGGCAGGCAGCTTGCAAGAACAGGCGAAAAAGGGAATTTCCACCGGCGGTTCGGCTAGTGCGCCTACACCGTCAAGGCGGGCGATATGCCCTCCCAAGCCTGGCCTCGCCCGCCGGCCGTTGATCGCGTCGGCCCGAGATCGAACGCCGAAGGCCTTGGAGTTCAGGCGGCGTCGGCGAGCAGCGATGCCAGTGCTCAGGCGTATTCGAGCTGCCGCTGGGCGTCGGCGTGCATGGCTTCCAGGATCACCATGCCGGCGGCACGGGCGGCGGCCATGGCGCTGCGGTGGTCGGTAAACAGGGGCGAGAGTTCGCCGCGAGCCAGATCGCCGGCCTTGGATGCACCCACCTGATGGATGCGCCAGTCCGCGCGCCACCCTTGGGCAGGGTGCGGCAGCGCGTTGCACGACAACTGGTAACGCCCAAGAAAAATGACCAACGCGTGCTCGGCTCGATGACTCGCCACAAGGATACCGCTGGCTCCGCACGCAGGCGACCCCGTGCCGCCACCGGGCAAGCGAAGTGAAGCATAGGCACAGCGCTTGCATCGGACTCGACCAGACGATCGTTGTTTGGGGAACACGGTGTTGACCAGAAAAGCAAAACGCCACGCCGCCGGGGCCTTGGTGCTCGGCGGGCTGATCTTTGTGTTGATCGGCGTCGGTGGCTACATCACCTCGCGGCAGTCGCTGACGGCGGCCGCGTGGGTCTCGCATACGCAGGAAGTCATTGCCAGCATCGACGAGATCCAGGCCGGACTGCTGTCGGCGGAGTCGTCGGCGCGTGGCTTCGTGCTGACCGACAACGAGGCCTTTCTGGGCGTGCATGCCGACGCCATCGGGCGCCTGCCCGGGCGCATTGCACGGCTTGAGGTGTTGGTGCAGGACAACCCCCTGCAACTGCGCAACGTGGCCGCGCTGGACAAGCTGGTGGACATGCGCCTGGTGCAGATCAACGACCTGTTGCACAGCTATCGCGCCACCGGGCTGGACGGCGCGCGTGCTTCCATCGCCAAGGGCGTGTTCCAGACCTCTTCGGCCCTGCGCAGGCAGGTGCAACTGATGGGCGAACTGGAGCGCCGGCAGCTGGTGTCGCGCACCCAGGCCAACCACGACAGCGCCCGCTGGGTGCTGTGGATGACGGCGATCGGCATTTTGTCCGGGCTATTGGTCATGGTGCTGGCCTACCGGCTGTTGTCGCGCGAATTGGCCCGCCGTGTGCGCGCCGAGGAAGAAGCCAGTACGAGCAGCACGCGGCTGGCCGAATCGTTCAGCACGTTGGAACGGACCTCGGCAGGATTGGAAGCGCTGGCGCGCTATTCGGGCCTGCTGCAGAACTGCCGCAACGCCGAAGAGGCCCTGGAAATCACGGCACGCACGATCGCCCCGCTGGTGCCCGGTGTGTCGGGCGCGGTGTATCTGCTGCGCGCCTCGCGCGATCGCGCCGAGCAGGTGGCGGCGTGGGGAACGCTGGCCGATGGCGAACGCGGGAGCATCGCGCCCGAAGAGTGCTGGGCACTGCGACGCGACCGCACTCACCTGGTGGAGGACGCCAGCGTAGGCATGGTCTGCCAGCATGCCGGCGTCAATCTTCCGCCGCATGCGAGCACGGTCTGCATTCCATTGTCGGCACAGGGCACCCAGCTGGGCATGCTCGCGCTGCGCGGCGACAACGCGCAGGAACTGGCCTCGCTGACCGTGGCCGAGGCGGCCGCCGAACAATTGTCGTTGGCGCTGCACAACCTGCGCCTGCGCGAGACGCTGCGCCAGCAATCCATCCGTGACCCGCTGACCGGCCTGTTCAACCGCCGCTATCTGGAAGAAGCGCTCAACCACGAGCTGTCGCGCTGCACCCGACGCGTGCAGCCACTGTCGGTGCTGATGCTGGACGTGGACCATTTCAAGCAATTCAACGACCTGCATGGCCACAGTGGCGGCGACCGCGTGCTTGCTGCGATCGGCGAACTGCTGCTGGCGCAGACCCGCGGCGAAGACATCTGCTGCCGCTACGGCGGCGAGGAACTGACCATTATCCTGCCCGAGGTGGACCTGGCCACCGCCAGCGCGATGGCGGAAAAATTACGCGCCGGCATCGACGCCCTGCAGGTGATGGCCGATGGCGTGTCACTGCCCAAGATCACTGCCTCGTTCGGCGTAGCGACCTTCCCCGGGCATGCAGGCAACGCCGCGCAGTTGCTGCGCAAGGCCGACGAGGCGCTGTATCGGGCCAAGCAGGCCGGGCGCAATCAGGTGGTCAGCGCGGTGACGCCGGGCAGCGTGTGACGCCAGGCCCGTGCTGTCAGCGACAGGCTTGGCCGTTGTCGTCGGTCGGGATCAGCCCGGCGCTGGCCAGCATGTCGTCGATGCGGCCACGTACATGCGCGGCGTCTTCGGGTGCGGCGCTGTGCAGGACGGCCTCGGCGCGGGCCTGGAAATCCAGATAATCGAAGTCGGCATCTTCATCGGACGCCACGTTCGGCAGTGCGTCCTGCAGTGCATCCAGGCGCGCATCCAACTCTGAGCGATTAGGCATAGGTGACTCCACGGCAAAGCCCCAAGGTTGCGGCTATGCCGTCAAGGATCTGCGAAACCGCACAGCGCGTGCGGGATGCGGCATCTGATCGGGAGGCGTGCCGAGGTCCGTGATCATCGGCGTTGTGCGCCGCATCGGCATCTGGCCAACGTTACGCACGCACGAGGCGCTGCCGGCGCGCGCCACCTTCCCTCAACTTTCGCACGCGTCGGCCGATACTGATGCCGACTCCTCCAGAACTTCGCCCGTGATCCTCCATTTGCGGCGGGATTTCCGCCTCGGCATCGTCAAGATGCTCGGGCCGATCACCGCGCTGTTGCTCTGCCTGTACGCGGTGTACCTGGCCATGCATGGCCAAGGGGTGGCATGTGCGTTGACTGCCACGCTCGGCCTGGTCGCGGTGTGGCGTGGCTGGCGCATGCGCAGTGCCGAGCGCACCGGACGCGGTGGGGTGTGGCTGGCCTCCATCAATGTCGCTGGCTGCCTGATCGGCTGCTGGAGCGGCGGCGACGGCGCCCTGCCCTGGTTGTTCCCGGTGCTGGCCACCAATTATTTTCTCTGCGGCCCGCAGCGCGCGGTGTTGCTGAGCCTGCCGTTGCTGGCGGCCTTGCTGTTGCTGCCCGGCTTGATCATCAGCCCTGGCCAGGGCATCTCCACCGTGATGGTCACCTTGGTGACGCTGGCGGTGGGCTACGCGTTCTCGGTGCGCATGCAGGACGACCGCGTGCATCTGGAAGAACTGGCCTCGCTGGATGCGCTGACCGGCCTGCCCAATCGGCGCATGCTCGAGCGCGCGCTCACCCATCAGATCGATCAGCGTCAGCCGCAGGATCGGCTCAACAGCCTGATCATCCTGGACCTGGACCACTTCAAGGACGTCAACGATCTGTACGGGCATGCCGCCGGCGATGCGGCATTGGCTGACCTGGCCACGATCCTGCGGTTCGAGGTGCGTGAGCCCTATCAGGTGTTCCGCTTCGGCGGCGAAGAATTCGTAGTGCTGCTGCGCGCCGGCTCGCTGGCGGAACTGGAAGCGGCCACCGAGCGCTTGCGCAAGGTGATCCGCAACGGATTACGTGGGCCGGGCGGACGCATCACCGTGTCGCTGGGCGCGGCCCGCCACGATGGCGAAACGCACTGGCAAGACTGGTTTTCGCGTGCGGATGCGGCGCTGTATCTGGCCAAGAACGGCGGCCGCGACAGCGTGCGCATCGCGGATTAATCGATCCAGCGCTGATCGGCGATTTCCGATCAGCGATTGATACCGTCGTGCATGCAAGAGCGGGACGGCCGCGCGGCCGCCCCGCCCTGCCATCTCAGCGCTCGGCCACTGCCACCGGCGCGGCCGGTGCATCGCCTTGCTTCCAGCCACCCAACGCCTTGTAGACGCCGACCACGCCGACATTGACCGCCGCTTCGGCCTGCGCCAATGCATCATCGGCCGCCAGCTGGGTGCGCTGTGCATCCAGCAGGGTCAGGAAGTCTTCCGAACCCTCGCGGTAACGGATCTGCGCCAGCTGCTCGGCACGCCGCGCCGCATTGGCCTGGTCCACCACGATCGCCAGGCGCGCCTGCTGACGCCCGTAGCCGGTCAAGGCATTTTCGGTGTCTTCCAGTGCCAGCAGCACGGTCTGCTGGTACTGCGCCAACGCGCCTTCGGCCTGCGCCTTGCTGGCACGCAGGCGTGCACGCACGGTGCCGAAGTCGAACGCGGCCCAGCTGATCGACGGCGTGATCGACCACGCCTTTGCGTTGCCCTGGGTCAACCTGGCCGCATCGCCAGACAGAAAGCCGACAAAGCCGCTCACACTGATGCGCGGGAACAGATCGGCCGTGGCCACGCCCACCTGTGCGGTGGCCGCAGCCAGACGCCGTTCGGCGGTGCGCACGTCCGGGCGTTGCCGCAGCAAGCTGGCGGTATCGCCAAGCGGCAAGGCGCGGGCGAACGGCGGTGCGGTGCGCGGAACCAAAGTGGCATCCAGCGCATTCGGCTGTTGGCCGAGCAACACGGCAATCCGATGGCGGTACTGCGCTTCGGCAGTTTCCAGCAGCGGAATGTCGGCTTCGATGGCCTTCAAGCGTGCCAGGCTGCTCTGCACATCCAGTTCGCTGCCGGCACCCAGGTCCCAACGCGTCTGCGTCAGCTTCTGGGTATCGCGCAGGTTGGTCAGGGTGCGCTTGGAGACGTCCAGCTGCTTTTGCGTGCCGCGCAATTCGAAATAGTTGCGCGCCACTTCCGCCGCCACCGTGACCTGCACGTCCTGCAGGCCGGCCTGCTCGGCTTCCAGGTCGGCACGCGCCGCCTCCGACGCACGCCGCTGGCGGCCGAACAGATCCAGCTCCCACGCCGCATCCAGACCCAGCGTGGTCTGCTCGGTGAGGAAACGCTGATTGCCGGCGATCACCTGCTGTTGTTCGCGGCGATCAAAGCTGCCTTGTGCGGTGATGTGCGGCGCCTGGTCCAGCCGGCGTTCGACGAACACCGCACGCGCCTGCTTGACGCGCGAGACGGCAATGCGCAGATCGTGGTTGGCGAACAACGCATCGCGCACCAGTTGTTCCAGCACCGGGTCATCGAACTGCGACCACCAGTTGCCCACCGGCGACTCGGCGCTGTAGGCCGCATCCTGCGCGCCTTGCAGCGTCACCGCGGCCGGCGGTTCGGGGCGGTAATCCGGCCCGACCGCGCAACCACTCAGGATCGCCGCGGCAAGCGCGGCGCCCAGCAAGGTCCTCACCATGGCAGCACCTCGCCCAGGTGGGTGAAGCTGCCATTGGGGCCGTGCGCATCGATCAATGCCATCTGCACGCTGCTGTGTGCGCCCTGCTCCACGTCGATCTCGCCGCCGCCACCGTTCATGTCGGTTTTGACATAGCCCGGGTGCACCATGTTGACCTTGATCGCGCTTTCGCGCAGCTCATGGGCCAGGTGCACGGTCCAGCTATTGAGTGCGCTCTTGGAGGCGTCGTAGGCAGGTATCTTGAAGTCATAGATCGGCGAGCCCGGCTGTGTGTGCAAGGTCAACGAGCCGAGGATGCTGGAGACGTTGACGATGCGCCCGGCCAGCGAACGACGCAGCAGCGGCAGGAACGCCTTGGTCACGCCGACCACCGCAAACAGGTTGGTGTCGAAGGTGCGCTTCCAGGTGTCCAGGCTCTGCTCGGACGGCTTGCGCTGCATGTCCTCGATCATGATGCCGGCGTTGTTGATCAGGATGTCCAGGTGGCCGTGACGCTGCTCCACCGTGCCAACGGCCGCGGCGATGCTGATGTCGTCGTTGACGTCCAGCTGGATGGCTTCCACCGGCAGGCCTTCGGCCTGCAGCTTGAGTGCGGCTGCAACGGCGTCATCGCGCTTGCGGCCGGCCAGCAGCGTGTGCACGCCGGCCTGGGCCAGTTGACGGACGGTCTCCAGGCCGATGCCGCGGGTACCGCCGGTGACCAGTGCGATCTTGTTGGTGCTCATGTGCAATGTCCTTCAAAGATGGGGGAAAGAGGAATCAGGCCTTGACCGGATCATGTGCCACGGCGGCCGATGCGGCGGGTTCGCCACGGGTCACCCACTTGCGCAGGGCCACGTAGAACACCGGCGTCAGGAACAGGCCGAACAGGGTCACGCCCAACATGCCGGCGAACACGGTGATGCCGGTGACCGAGCGCACTTCTGCGCCAGCGCCATGGCCGAACACCAGCGGCACGGTGCCGGCGATGAAGGCGATGGAGGTCATCACGATCGGGCGCAGCCGCAGGCGGCAGGCTTCCAGTGCGGCTTCAACGATGCCCTTGCCATGCATTTCCAGTTCGCGGGCGAATTCCACGATCAGGATCGCGTTCTTGCACGCCAGGCCCATCAACACCACCAGGCCCACCTGCACGAACACGTTGTTGTCGCCACCGGTGAGCCACACACCGAACAACGCAGACAACAAGGTCATCGGCACGATCAGGATCACCGCCAGCGGCAGCGTCCAGCTTTCGTACAACGCGGCCAGCACCAGGAACGCCAGCAGCACCGCCATCGGGAACACGATCAACGCGGAGTTGCCTTGCGTGGATTGCTGGTAGCTCAGGTCGGTCCACTCGATGTTCATGCCGTTGGGCAACACCTTCGGTGCCATGCCGGACAGCGTCTGCATGGCCTCGGTGGAGGACAGCACGCGCGGGTCTGCTTCACCGATCAGGTCGGCAGCCGGATACCCGTTGTAGCGGATCACCGGATCCGGGCCGTAGGTCTGGCCCAGCGTCACCATGCTGCCGATCGGCACCATCTGCCCACGGTCGTTGCGGGTGCGCAGATTGGCGATGTCTTCGACGCTATCGCGGAACTGTCCATCGGCCTGGGCGATCACCTGGTAGGTGCGACCGAAGCGATTGAAGTCGTTGATGTACGACGAACCCAGGTAGGTCTGCAGCGTGTCGAACAGATTGGTCAGCGGCACGCCCTGCGCCTTGGCCTTGTCGCGGTCGACCTTGGCATCGAGCTGCGGCACGTTGGCCTGGTAGGTGCCGATCGGGAACTGCATGCCCGGCGTCTGCGAGATCGCGCCGGACATCGCGTTCACCGCACTCTGCAGCTGGCCGTAGCCCAGTCCCGCACGGTCCTGGATGTACAGCGAGTAGCCCGAGCCCTGCCCCAGACCCAGAATCGGCGGCGGCATGAAGGCGAACGCGAAGCCCTGCTGGATCTGGCTGATGCGTGCGTTGATCTCTGCATTGATCTGCACCGCACTGCGGCTACGCTCACTGAAGGGCTTGAGCGTCAGGAACACCGTGCCAGTGTTGGGCGTGTTGGTGAACTGCAGCGGATTCAAACCCGGGAACGCAATCGCGTGGTCCACGCCTTCGGTCTGCAGCGCGATCTGGGTGATCTGGCGGATCACCTCATTGGTACGCTCCAGCGAGGCGCCTTCCGGCAGCTTGGTGCCGGCGATCAGGTACAGCTTGTCCTGGGTAGGAATGAAGCCACCCGGCACCAGCTTGAACATCACCCCGGTGCCGACCAGCAGCAACAGGTACACCACAAACACCGCACCGCGCTTGCCCAACGCGCGCGACACCGCACCTTGATACTTGTGCGAACTGCTGTTGAAGAAGCGATTGAACGGACGGAACAGCCAGCCGAACAAGCGGTCGATCAGCCGCGACGGGCCGTCCTTCGGCGCGTCGTGTGCCTTCAGCAGCATGGCGGCCAGCGCCGGCGACAGGGTCAGCGAGTTGATCGCCGAGATCACCGTGGAGATGGCGATGGTCACCGCGAACTGCTTGTAGAACTGTCCGGTCACACCCGACAGGAACGCCATCGGCACGAACACCGCGCACAGCACCAGCGCGATCGCGATGATCGGCCCGGACACTTCGCGCATGGCCTGGTGCGCCGCCGCCAGCGGGGTCAGGCCTTCTTCGATATTGCGCTCGACGTTTTCCACCACCACGATCGCGTCGTCGACCACGATGCCGATCGCCAGCACCAGGCCGAACAGGCTCAGCGTGTTGATCGAAAAACCCAGCAGATACAGCGCGGCAAACGTACCGACCACCGACACCGGCACCGCCAGCAACGGAATGATCGAGGCGCGCCAGGTCTGCAGGAACAGGATCACCACCAGCACCACCAGCAGCACCGCTTCGAGCAGCGTATGCACCACCGCGCTGATCGAGTCGCGCACGAACACGGTGGGGTCATACGCGGCCGACCACGCCATGTCCTGCGGGAACTGCTTTTCCAGCTCGGCCATCTTGCCGCGCACCGCGTCCGACAATTCGATTGCGTTGGCACCGGGCGACTGGAACACACCCATGCCCACCGCGTTCTGGTTGTCCAGCTGCGAGCGCAAGGTGTAGTTGCCGGCGCCCAGTTCCAGGCGCGCCACATCCGACAACCGCACGATCTCGCCGCTGTTGCCACTGCGGATCACGATGTTGCCGAACTCTTCTTCGGTGGTCAGGCGGCCCTGCGCATTGATCGAGAGCAGAAAGTCGCTCTTGTTGGGCATCGGCTCGGCGCCCAACTGACCGGCGGAAACCTGCACGTTCTGCTCGCGGATGGCGGCAACCACATCGCTGGCGGTCAGCCCGCGCGCAGCCACTTTGTCCGGGTCCAGCCAGATGCGCATGGCGTAATCGCCCGCGCCGAAGATCTGGATCTGGCCCACGCCCGGCAGGCGCGAGAGCTCGTCCTTGACCTTCAGCAACGCGTAGTTGCTCAGGTACAGCGAGTTGTACTTGCCCTTGGGCGAGGTCAGATGCACGACCATGGTCAGCGTCGGCGACTGCTTCTGCGTGGTCACGCCCTGGCGGCGCACGTCCTCGGGCAGACGCGCCTGCGCCTGGCTGACGCGGTTCTGCACCTGCACCTGCGCCTGGTCCGGATCGGTACCGGGCTTGAAGGTCACGGTGACCACCAGCACGCCATCGGAGCCGGCGACCGACTTCATGTACATCATGTCTTCGACGCCGTTGATGGCTTCCTCAAGCGGCGTGGCGACGGTCTCGGCGATGACCTTCGGGTTGGCGCCCGGGTACACCGCGCGCACCTGCACGCTCGGCGGTACCACTTCGGGGTATTCGCTGATCGGCAGCAGCGGCATGGCGATCAGGCCAGCCGCGAAGATGATGATCGACAGCACCGCCGCAAAGATCGGTCGGTCGATGAAAAAACGGGAAAAGTCCATGGGGATGGTCCTGAAAGAAGTCGCCGCCGGGTGGCGGCGCGGCACACAGCGCCCCGGTCCGGCCATCGGGATGGCCGGCGGTTGGGGCGTGCAGTGCAGCGGTAAAACGGGTGCTTAGTTGGACGCGGTGCGCTTGTCCGCCGCCGGCACCATGGCCACGGCCTTGGCGTCGACCGGCATGCCGGGCATGAAGATCTTCTGCACGCCATCGACCACTACGCGGTCACCGGCGGCCAGGCCCTTGCGGACGATGCGCAGGCTATCGGCCGTACGGCCGAGTTCCACGTCGCGTCGCTGCGCCTTGCCATCCTTGTCGACCACGTACACGTACTTGCGGTCCTGGTCGGTCAGCACGGCCTTTTCGTCGACCAGCATGGCCTTGAACTGACCGCTGCCGAGCAACTGCACATGCGCATACAGGCCCGGCGTGAACTGCCGATCGGCGTTGTCGAGCACGGCACGCACGCGGATGGTGCCGGTGCTGCGGGTGACCTGGTTGTCCAGGAAATCCACGCGCCCGCTGTGCGGGAAGCCCTGCTCGCCGACCAGGCCGATGCGCACCGGCAACTCGCCGCCGCGTTCGTCCGGACGCTCGCCGTTGCGGCTCATCTGCGAGTAGCGCAGGAAGGTGCCTTCATCGGCATCGAAGTACACGAACACCTTGTCCAGCGACACCAG
Source organism: Xanthomonas sp. LMC-A-07 (assembly GCF_030208825.1). Lineage (NCBI taxonomy): Bacteria > Pseudomonadati > Pseudomonadota > Gammaproteobacteria > Lysobacterales > Lysobacteraceae > Xanthomonas > Xanthomonas sp. LMC-A-07. The sequence continues at coordinate 352,335 of NZ_JARVTF010000020.1, read as the reverse complement.
CGTGGTCAGCACGCTGGCGCTGTCGCCGGCGGTGACCAGATTGCCGGCGGTGACCATCGCACGCCCGGCGCGGCCGTCGATCGGGGCACGCACGCGCGTCCAGTCCAGGTTGAGCTTGGCGGTGTCCACGGCGGCCTGTGCGGCCAGCACCTCGGCATCGGCCTGGTCGGCCGCGGCGCGGCGTTGTTCCCAGGTTTCGGTGGAGATGGCCTGCTGCTCGGACAGCTTGCGCGCACGCGTCGCTTCGCTGCGGGCCAGGCTGGCCTGGGTGCGGGCACGTACCAGCGCGGCATTGGCGCGAGCAAAGTCGGCGCGGTAGCTGCGGTCGTCGATGCTGAAGAGCACATCGCCCTTCTTCACTTCGGCGCCTTCGGCGTAATTGACCTTGTCGATATAGCCGGACACGCGCGGGCGTAGTTCCACGCTTTCCACCGGCTCGATGCGGCCGCTGAATTCATCCCACTGGCTGATCTCTTTCAGCAGCACCGGGGCGACACTGACGCTGGGCGGTGGCGGCGCACCGGTCTCGGCGGCCTTGCTGCCGCAACCGGCCAACACGACCGCGAGGACAGCGCCCGTCAATACAGTACGCAAGGGAAAACGGAACGGGGTGGCGTTCGGGGTCATGGGGAAATCTCTCGGGTGGGAAGGGGAAACTGCAGACCGGCCAGGCGGCCAGCCGACGGTGCGGTCTGCGGGCGACGGCTGACGGTCACGATGGCGTGTCCGGGCTGGCCAGGCCCGGCGATCAACGAGACGGCGGCGCGGCCGACGTCCACGGCCCGGATCCATTCCGGGCAGGCCTCCTTGGCACGGCTGGGCGTGCACACCGGCTGCTCGACCGACAGCAGGTGTACGCGCACGCCCAACGGCTTGGCTTCTTCGTGCAGCACCTGCGCCAGCATGCGGGTGGCCGCCGCGGCGATGGAGATATCGCCGTGCGCCGACCACGCACGCAGTGCACACGGGCTGCCGAGCAACAGGTAACGGCCGCCGCCATCGGCCTCGGCCAGCAGCGGCATCAGATGCCGGGCGGCCGCCAGGTGCGGAAGCAGGTCGCGGTCCAGCCGGCGGCGCAAGGCGTTGACCGGGCGGTCCAGCAGGCGGCCAGCCTTGAGCGGGCTGCCCAGGCTCGCAACCACCGCCGCCAGCGGGCGTGGACGCTGCGCCAGCTCGGCGGCCAGTGCCTGCGCGGCGGCGTCATCGGCCACCGAGCCCTGCACCGTCTCCAGCAAGGGGCTGTCGCCATGGCGGGCGCGCAACGCAGCCAGCTTGGCGGCATCGCGACCGACCACCAGCACCGGCAGCTGCGCCTCGAGCAGCGCGGCAACGATGCCGGCACCGACGTTGCCCGCGCCACCCAGGACGACCGTCTCGGATTGGACCATCCCAGTCACGGGACTTTCACTCCCGAAATCGGGACAATCCCACACATGGCCCAACGTGCAGACAGCCCGCTGCGGCGCACCGGCGCACCGCCGGCCTGCCGCTTTGGCGAGGCAGCAAAGGCGCGCGAAACGCTGGAATGCGGGCGTTTTGCCGGCATCTGCACCGGATCGAACGCGCTCTCAAGGGCGTCGCGGGGACTGGGGGACAAGCCGAGAAGTTGGCGCAACCACATGGCGGCGCTCCTGCGTGGAGGGGATGCCGCATAAGCTAGGCCTCAAAGCAGCACTTGATTAGTCCGGATTTAGGGGAATAATCGTCCCGCAAGCGGTCCAATCCCTCCAGACTCCGGAAGGCACCCCTCATGACCCACGATCTCAACGACACCCTGATCTTCGTCAAGGTGGTCGAACAAGGCAGTTTCATCGCTGCCGCCAACTCGCTCGGCCTGCCCAAGACCACGGTCAGCCGCAAGGTGCAGGAACTGGAAACCCGGCTGGGTGCCCGCCTGCTGCACCGGACCACGCGTCGCATCGGCCTGACCGAAGCCGGCGCGGTCTATCACGAGCATTGCCAGCGCATTGCCCGTGAACTGGAAGAAGCCGAAAGCGCTGTCGGCCAATTGCAATCGGGCCCGCGCGGTTGGTTGCGCTTCACCGTGCCGTACTCGCTGGGCATCACCTGGATCGCGCCGTTGCTGGGCGAATTCCACGCGCAATACCCGGAAATCCAGCTGGACATGCACCTGGGCAACGAGAAGCTGGACCTGATCGGCGGCGAAGCCGATCTGGCCCTGCGCGTGGGTGCCCTGCCCGATTCCAACCTGGTTGCGCGCAAGCTGGGCAGCCTGCGCACGCAGGTGTTTGCCAGCCCGTCTTACATCGAACGCTATGGCGAACCGCTGCATCCTGACGAGTTGCAGTTCCATCGCACGCTCGCCCTGCGCAAGAACCGCAACGTGCACAACAACCGCTTCTTCTGGTCGCTCAGCGACGGCAGCGATGTGCGCGAATTCCCGGTCAATCCGTTGATGGTGGCCAACGACCCCGCCGCGCTCAATGGTGCGGTGCTGTGCGGCGAAGGCTTGTTGCTGACCGGCGATGTGATGGCCAAGCCGTTCGTGCAATCGGGCATGGTGCGGCGTGTGCTGGCCGGTTGGACCGGGCCGGAAGTGGACTTCAACGCGGTCTTCGCCGGTGGCCGGTTGGTGTCGCCGAAGGTGCGTGCGTTCGTGGATTTCCTGGTGACACGCCTGAACTTCGACGCCGATTACATGATGGCGCAGTGCCCTGCACGGCTGGCCGCACAGCGCGCCAATGGGGATGCGGAGGTGGAGGTTGAAGTGGAGGCCGAGTTGCGCGCCGAGGGTAAGCGCATTTTGGAGAAAGCTACGGCGTGACGGGCGTTTTGTGCGGTCTCGGCACGTAGCAAGCAGGTGTTCCTTCTCCCAGTGGGAGGAGGTGCCTGCGGGACTGATGAGGGTGAGGCGCGTTGGTTGTTCTGATATTCGTAATCGGATTTGCGTCTAGCTCGCGCAAGAAAGTTGATGCGACGCTTTAAGCGAATCCCTGATCCCGACGCTCCAATTCCGGCTTCAACGCAGAGCTTTCGCGCCTGCGGCGCGAGTTCCTTTTGTCTTGGCAAAAGGAACCAAAACCGCTGTCGCCGACGCAATCCGGTGCGGTGAAGCCGCACCGGTGCCCTGCGCTCCTCGCCACGCGCGGCACGGCGCCGAAACTCGCTGCGCTCAGACAAGGGCGCCTCTTCGGCCGCGCGTGGCTGCGGTGCTCGGCTTGCTTTAAGGCGACTGGGTGAAGCAGGAGCAAGAGCGGAATGGCCCGGCCCGACCTATCTATTTTGTTGTACCGATAGTCGGATTGGGCTTTTTGCATCTAGTTCGCAGCGAAGCTGACGCGACGCTTCAAGCGAATCCCTAATGCCGACATTCCAATCCCGGCTTCAACGCAGAGCTTTCGCGCCTGCGGCGCGAGTTCCTTTTGTCTTGGCAAAAGGAACCAAAACCGCTGTCACCGACGCAATCCGGTGCGGTGAAGCTGCACCGGTGCCCTGCGCTCCTCGCCACGCGCGGCACGGCGCCCAAACTCGCTGCGCTCAGACAAGGGCGCCTCTTCGGCCACGCGCGGCTGCGGTGCTCGGCTTGCTTTAAGGCGACTGGGTGAAGCGGGAGCAAGAGCGGAACAGCACGGCCCGAGCAAATCTAGGTCGCGTCGGGCGATCAACGTACTGATCGCAAACAAAGCAAATACAGCGACAGCGACAGCGACAGCGAGTTCAATGATGAGGAATGCAGCCGCTTTGTTGGACGTTTTTTGCTCTTATTTTTTTGTTTATGTTGGCGTTTGCGTAACCAGTGATCTGGATCTTGGTCTTGCTTCAGGCCGTCTGTAACTCAAAAAAAAGGCCGCTTTCGCGGCCTTTCTTATGCATCCGGTGACGCAAGTTACACGTCACATGACGCCATGAAACTCAGCGCATGCCGGTATTGCTGGCGGCGCCTTCCTGGCGTAGCGGGATCAGGCGGATTTCGACGCGGCGGTTCTGTGCACGGCCGGCGTCGGTGCTGTTGTCGGCGATCGGGTAGCGCTTGCCGGCGCCCATGGTTTCCATGCGTTCGCGCTGCACGCCCTGGGCGGTCAGGTACTGGGCCACCGCATTGGCGCGCTCTTCGGACAGGCGCTGGTTCACCGCATCGCTACCGACGCTATCGGTGTGCCCCACCACTTCCACCATGGTCTGGTTGTACTCACGCAGTGTCGAGGCCACGCCGTTGAGCGCGGTGTAGAACTGCGGCTTCAACGCAGACTTGCCGAAGTCGAAGGTGATGCCGTCGGGCAGGTTCAAGGTGATGTTGTCGCCCTGGCGCTGCACGTCGATGCCGGTGTTGGCGGTACGCTCGCGCAACGCGCGTTCCTGACGGTCCTGATACTGGCCCACGGCCGCACCGCTCAATGCGCCGATACCGGCACCGATCATCGCGTGCTGGCGGCGTTCGGTGGCGCTGTCGCCGGTGAGCAGGCCGGCGGCGACGCCGATCGCAGTACCGATCAGCGCATTGCGGCCAGTGCGGTTCTGCTGTTGGGTCTGGTCGCCGTACTGGTCGCGCTGCACGTACGAGCCGCCGGTGGCGCAGGCGGACAGCGCGATGGCGCTGGCCAAGGCCACGGCAAGGCTCTTGCTGGCTGCTGGGGACATGGTGTTCTCCTTTGGCCGGACCATCCGGCGCTGAATCGTGCCGCGAGGATAAACAGCGCAACGCGACTGGCACATGATGAAATGGCCCGCCGCCAGCGCTCGGCTAGCGGTTCATTCAGGAAAACGTTTTCGCTTAGCCGCGCGTGCCTGCGTAGGCCGCCAACGCGGCATCGCGCCCTTCGGCCAGGCCGATGATTGGCGCGCGCGGATAGGTCGGTGCCAGCCGCGCCAGCGATAACGGATACAGCCACGGTGCAAAGCGCTCTTTCACCGGCAATGCCGCCAGCTCGGGAATCCAGCGCGTGATGTAGGTGGCTTGCGGGTCGAATTTCTCGGCCTGCGTCACCGGATTGAACACGCGGAAATACGGCGCCGCATCGGCGCCAGTGCCGGCCACCCACTGCCAGCCCATCGTGTTGTTGGCCAGGTCCGCATCCACCAAGGTGTCCCAGAACCAGCGCGCGCCCTCCAGCCAATGCACGCGCAGATGCTTGCACAACAGGCTCGCCACGATCATGCGCACGCGGTTGTGCATCCAGCCGGTATGCCACAGCTGCCGCAGCCCCGCATCGACGATCGGGATGCCGGTGCGCCCGCGCTGCCATGCGTCCAGCGTGACCGGATCCACCGTGGCCCAGTCGAAGCCGGCGAAGCGCGGGTTGAGGTTTTGCGTGGTGGTGTCCGGGAAATGATGCAGCAGGTGGTACGCAAAATCGCGCCATCCCAACTGGCGAATATAGCCGTCGATTTCCGCGCCATTGCGTGCGGTGCGCTGCGCCTCCAGTGTGCTGGCAATGCGCCAGGGCGCGATCTCGCCGAAATGCAGATGCGGCGACAACTGCGAGGTGCCAACGCGGTCGGGACGGTCGCGGTTTTCGCGGTAACCCGACAGCGCGCCATCGACAAAGATCTCCAGCATCTCGTGCGCACCGGCTTCGCCCGGCTGCCAGTGTTCCCAGAAGCCCTGATCCCATGCCGGCGTGGGCACCAGGTTCAGCGCATCGACGTGCACACCGTCGAGCGACGCGGGCAACGGCGGCAGGCTGCGCGGCGCGGGCATGGCATCGGGCAAGCGCAGCTGAGTGAGTGCATTTCGCCAGAACGGCGTAAACACCTTGTACGGCCCGCCCTGCTGGGTGGCCAGGGTCCATGGTTCGAACAACAGCGCGGCGTTGCAGCTTTGCACCTCCAGCCCACGCTCACGCAGGCTGCGCTTGATCTGCGCATCGCGTGGCTGGGTGGCCGGCTCGTATTTGCGGTTCCAGTACACCGCCACCGCCCCGGTCTGCGCGATCACCGCGTCGAGCACCTGCGCGCTGTCGCCCTGGCGAATCAGCAACGCGCTGCCGCGCGCGCGCAAGGAGGCATCCAGTGCGGCGAGACTGCGATGCCGCCACGCACGCGACGCTGCGCCCGGCGCCCATTGGCCTTCTTCGTGCGGGGCATCGATGTAGAGCGGAATCGGGTCGTGCCCGGCATCGAGCGCGGCGCGCAAGGCGGGGTTGTCCTCCAGACGCAGATCGCGACGGAACCAGACGATGGCGTAAGACATGCAGACTCGGCAGCGGCAGGTGAGGCCGCGCAGCATAAGCCAGCAGCCGCAACGATGGCGCGATGCCAGCCGCGGAGTCTGTGCGAAGCGTTCGCTGGCGCACCGGCCGTGCCGCGATGTGCGGCAGCAATCGCTGCGCGTCACGTCCTACCCGCCTTACGCGCGCTGGTGCAGCTACGCGCGCATGGCGCCCAGGCATCGCTGCTGACACATGCGGTGCCGGGCACCGGCCCCCGCATTCCTCATCGACCGCCATCCCTGAGGTCAAGACGCCACGGGTTGCCAGCGGCTTACTCGAAGCTACCCACCGAATCGTGCGCCAGATTGTCAAAGCGCGTGTATTCGCCGAAGAACTTGAGCTTGCACGAGCCGGTTGGGCCGCCACGGTGCTTGCCGATGATGATCTCGGCCAGGCCCTTGTCGGGCGAGTTTTCCTTGTTGTAGTAGTCGTCGCGGTAGATGAACACGATCATGTCCGCGTCCTGCTCGATTGCGCCGGATTCGCGCAAATCGGCCATCACCGGGCGCTTGTCGGTACGGGTTTCCAGCGAGCGATTGAGCTGCGACAACGCAATCACCGGCACGTTGAGTTCCTTGGCCAGGCCCTTGAGCCCACGCGAAATTTCCGAAATTTCGGTCGCGCGGTTTTCGCTGTTGCCCGGCACCGACATCAGCTGCAGGTAGTCGATGACGATCAGGCCCAGGTCGTGTTCGCGCTTGAGCCGGCGGCACTTGGAACGCAGCACTTCCGGCGACACGCCGGGCGTGTCGTCGATGAAGATCTTGGTTTCCTTCAGCATCTTGATCGCGCCGGTGACGCGCGCCCAATCCTCGTCTTCCAGCGCACCGGTGCGCAGGCGTTGCGCATTGATGCGGCCGTTGGAAGAAATCAGGCGCATCGCCAGCTGCGACGCCGACATTTCCATCGAAAACACAGCCACGCCCTTCTTGGACTTGATCGCGGCGTATTCGGCAATGTTCAACGCCAGCGTGGTCTTGCCCATCGCCGGACGTGCGGCCAGGATGATCAGATCGGTCGGCTGCAGGCCGGCGGTCATCGCATCGAAATCGGTGTACCCGGTCGGCAGGCCGGTGATGTTGCCGCCGTTTTCGAAGCGGTTGCGCAGCTCTTCGAACGCGTCCTTCAAGGCGCCCGGCATCGCCACGAAGTCGGTCCGCCCACGCGCGCCGGCTTCGGCGATCTTGAACACCGCTTTTTCCGCCGACGCCAGCAGCTCCACGCTCTCGCGGCCTTCCGGCTGGAAGCCATCGTTGACGATGTTGGTGCCCACTTCGATCAGCTGCCGCAACACCGCCTTGTCGCGCACGATTTCCGCGTAGGCGGCGATGTTGGCCGCCGACGGCGTGGTGCTGGCCAGCTCGATCAGATAGGCGCCATCGCCCACCTGCTCCAGCTTGCCCTGCGACTCGAACCACTCGCCCAGCGTGACCGCATCGAACGGGCGATCCTTCTCGGAGAGCTCGCGGATGGCGCGGTAGATCAGCCGATGGTCGCGCCGGTAGAAGTCGTTCTCGGTGAGCTGGTCGTTGACCTTGTCGAACGCATCCGGCGCCAGCATCAGGCCGCCCAGCACCGCCTGCTCGGCTTCCACCGAATGGGGTGGAACCCGCAACTGGTCCAAGCGCGGCTCGGGACGATCGTAGTCATCACGATCGCGGTCGCGATTGCGGTTGGAACGGAAGCCGGGACGAGCGGACATGGACGGACAGCCTGACGCGAGGGAGACGGGGGCAGGAAGCATAGTCATCGCCGGCGGCGAGGACCATGCACAACTCTGTGGATAACTGGTGCATAGCCAGTGCACCACAGCCTACGCCGGTGCGGTCTCACTGCTCGCGATGCCCTGCCCGTCTAGCCTGCGGGCATGCCGACCTGGCCCGAGCGCTCAGCGTGTGTGGTGTGCGATCCAGGCCAGGAAGCTGTCGACAAATCCCTGCAGGAACTTGCGGCTGTCGGCATCGGCAATCTGGCCGTCGGCGCCGAACAGGCCATCCTTGTACTGCAGATAGATCTCAGGCTGGCCGAGCACGTGCATGTCCAGGTAGGCCAGCACGCCACGCAGATGCTGCTGCGCCAGCGCGGTGCCGATCGCGCCGACCGAGATCCCCGCGATGGCGGCCGGCTTGCCGGCGAAGGCGCTGTCGCCATAGGGCCGCGAGGCGGTGTCGATGGCGTTCTTGAGCACGCCGGGGATCGAGCGGTTGTATTCCGGGGTCACGAACAGCACCGCATCGGCGGCGCGTAGTTGCTGCTTGAGGCGGGTGCCTTCGGCCGGGTAATCGATGTCGCGGTCCTGGTTGTACAGCGGCAGGTCGCCGATCTCAAGGAACTCGAACGTGGCCTTGTCGCCGGCCAGCTGCGCCAGCGCCTGGGCCAGCTGACGGTTGTAGGACTGCGCGCGCAGGCTGCCGACCAATACCGCAATGGTGTACTTGCTCATGGGGAACGCTCCGTGGGAACCAGCGCCCCACTGTAGGCAGCGTGGCGCGCACACCCGGTGAAGCGCCGCCCGCGCTACGACCGGACGATGGCGGCCCGCTGCGCGCGCCAGTGGTCCTGCCAGGCCTGGAACATCAGCACCGTCCACAGGTGGGTGTGCCACTTGCGCTCGCCGCCATTGAAGTCGCGCCACAGCCCGGCCACGGTATCGGCAGCGAACACGCCTTCGCGCTGCAGCGTGCCGTGCGCCAGCAGATCGTCGGCCCAGCCGTGCAGGTCACCGCGCAGCCACGCACTCACCGGCGCACCGAAGCCACGCTTGCCGCGGTAGACCATCGGCTCGGGCAGATAGCGGCACAGCACGCGCTTGAGCAGGTACTTGCTGACCCCGTCGCGGTACTTGAGCGACAGCGGCAGCGACCAGGCGAACTCGGCCACGCGCCAGTCCAGCAACGGCGCACGCGCTTCCAGCCCCACCGCCATGGTGGTGCGGTCCACCTTGCACAGCAGATCGTCCGGCAGATACGCAGCGAAGTCGGCCAGCATCATTGCGTCGGCCGGCGTGCCTGAGCCATGCAGCGGATCGGCCAGGCTGTAGAAACTGTCTGGCTCGGTCGCGCCCAGCACCACCGCGGCCGGGTCACGCCAGCGCGAGATGCGGTTGCGGTAGATGTCGCCGATGCCGCGTGCGCCCGCCTCGGCCACCAGTGCCGCCAGCCCGCCGGTGCGGGAGGCTTCGCCGCTCTTGCGCGCTGCCACCGCCATCAGCCGCCGCAGCGGCGCCGGCACCAGCCCGTGCATGCGCCAGTTACGCAGCGCGCGCTGGTAGCGCCCATAACCGAAGAACAGCTCGTCGCCGCCATCGCCGGAAAGCGCCACGGTGACGCCACCGCGCGCCAGCCGCGCCACCAGCGCGGTGGGGACCTGCGAGGCGTCGGCGAACGGTTCGTCGAACATGTCCGGCAAGCTCGGCACCACCGCCAGCGCGTCGGCGCCGCTGACATACAGCTCGGTGTGATCGGTGTGCAGGTGCGTGGCCACTTCGCGCGCCAGCGGCGCTTCGTCGTGGTGCGAGCCTTCGAAGCCGATGCTGAAGGTGTGCACCGGCTGGTCGCTCTGCGCCTGCATCATCGCGGTGACGATCGACGAATCGGTGCCGCCGGACAGGAACACGCCCACCGGCACGTCGGCCACCATGCGCAGCGCCACCGCATCACGCAGTACGCTATCGAGTTGCTCTTCGGCCTGGGCATCAGTGCCGGTGAATGGCGCGGCCAGCGCACGCTGCATGGCCTCGCGTGCATTCCAGAACGGTTGCTGGGCCTGGTCGGGCCGGTGTGCGGCGGCGCCGGCGGCCACCGCTTGGGCGTCCAGTCGCAGTACCCGCCCGGGCATCAGCTTGAAGGTACGTTCGTGGATGCAGGCCGGCGCCGGGATATAGCCCAGCCGCAACAGCAAGGTGAGTGCATCGCGGTCCACGCCGTTGTCGAAATCCGGGTGCTGCCACAGCGCCTTGAGCTCGGAGCCGAATACCAGCGTTTCGCCGGCCCAGCCGTAATACAGCGGCTTCTTGCCGACGCGGTCACGGGCCAGCGACAGGCAATGGTCGCGTTCGTCCCACAGCGCCAGCGCGAACATGCCGTTGCAGCGCGCCAGGGTGTCGTCCAGGCCCCACTCCACCACCGCGGCCAGCAGCACTTCGGTGTCCGAATGCCCGCGGAAGCGGTGCCCGAGCGCCGCCAGCGCCGCGCGCAGTTGCGCGAAGTTGTAGATCTCGCCGTTGTAGGCCAGCACGTAGCGGCTGTCGGCCGAGCGCATCGGCTGATGGCCGAGCGGAGAGAGATCCAGAATGCTCAGGCGCTGATGTGCGAGCGCAACGCCGGCCTGCGCATCGCACCAGGTGCCGGCATCGTCAGGGCCACGGTGGCGCAAGGCGCCGCCCATCGGCCGCACCAATGCCTCCAGCTGCTCGCCGTGCATGCGCGGTGTTGCCAGCAACAGTCCTGCCAATCCACACATCGTCAGTGCTCCTGCCAGCCGCTCATGCGCTCACCGGCGCAGGCGCAGGCATCGCCACGAAGCCCGGCAGCGCGCGCACCCGCTGCAACCAGCCGCCAATTGCGGGCCAGCGCTCCAGATCGAAGCCGCCGTCTTCGGCGCAATGGGTATAGGCGAACAACGCGATGTCGGCGATGCCGTAGTCGGCGCCGGTGAACCAGGCGTGCTGGCGCAGGTGCTGTTCCATCACCGCCAGCGCCTGCTCGCCGCGCGCGCGCAGCTGCGGCAGCTCGGTACGGCGTGCGGCATCGCGCGGCGTCCACAGGCTGATGAAGCGCGCCACCGCCACGTAGGGCTCGTGGCTGTACTGCTCGAAGAACATCCAGCTCAGCGCCTGCGCGCGTTGCCAGGTGTCGGTGGGCAGGTACGGGGTGCCTTCGGCCAGCCAGAACAGGATGGCGTTGGATTCGGTCAGCACGCGGCCGTCGTCGCGTTCCACCATCGGCACCTTGCCGTTGGGATTTTTGGCCAGATATTCGGGCGTGCGGGTCTCGCCGGAAGCGCTATCGACCTCGACCCAGTGGTAGCGGCTGCCGAGCTGCTCCAGCAGCAGACGCACCTTGTAGCAGTTGCCCGAGCTGGACATGCCATGCACGGTCAGGGGGGGACGCACGGTCGAGGTCACGCTGACTCCGCGGCAGCAACGAGGGGCTGGCAGTGTCACAGCCCTTCGCGGCTTTGCAAAGCCCTGCCGCGGGCGCACGCGGCAGGGCACATCTGCCGGTCATCCACCTGCCTACTGCCGCCCGCAGCGAAGTAGATGGCCTGCAGCGGGCGCCCTGCCGTCATTGCGGCGTTGTATCGGCTGGATCCATCAACGCCTTGCAGACCGCACGCCGATCAGCGCATCACCCATAACGCGAGCGGCACACCAATCACCGCGACCAGCATGCCCAGCAGCGACGCAGTCAAGGCCAGCGCCCCGAACGCACGGGCGCGCCCGCAGTGCGCCGCGCCGGCCACGGCCTGCAGCGCGGCAATCGCCCACCACAGCGCACCCAGCAGCAGCACGAACACGTACATCGCCAGTTGCGCCAGTTCCGCCCCGTTGCGCGCGCCGGTCCGCAGCAACGTGACATCGCCAGCGAGCGCCACCAGCCCGGCCAGCAGGCAGACCAGCCACGGCAAGGCGCTGCCCAAGGCGGCCGGCAGCACGCGGCCCAGCGACGCGGTGCTGCCCATCCAGCGCAACACCGGCTTCAGCAACACGCCGCCGAGCACGGCCAGCGCATAGACGCCGATGCCGCCTGCCAGCCGCGCCCACAGTGGCCAGCTCTGCAACAGCATCCAGGCCATCAATGCCGCAGAGACCGCTGCGGTGCTCCACGCGCCCCAGCGCAGGCCCGGCTGCTGCGGCATGCGTTGCGCAACGGCATACGGGTCGAACAACATTCCGCCCAGCCCGCCGAGACGCCACCACACCACACACCCCAACAGCAGCACGATCAACGCCCCAAGCGCTGCCATCGGCTGCAGCAGCGCGCGCCAGTTGGTCGGCGCGCGCGGCGCCGGCGTTGCCAGATCGTGGTTGAAATACAGCAGGTCGCGCGCACGCTCCATGTCGGCCGCCGCACGTTTGATGCCGTTCGGCGGAATGCGGTCGGACAACCGCTGCCACTCGCCGACGATCTCCAAGCGGCCATCGCGCATGGCCACGGTGCGCGAGAAGCGGAACCACGGGTTGGCCACCTCATCGCGCTGCGCCTTTACCGAGATTGCAGGCGTCACGTGCACGCGCACGGTCTGGCGCGCCAGCCGCGGGCCTTCCAGGGCCAGCGGGCTTTTTCGCGCGGCGCTTGGCAGCGTGTCCATCCAGTCGCTGAGCTGGAACAGCGGGAAGCCGACCTCGTCGCCTTCGTCCTTGGCCCATTCAAGCCGGTAGGACTCGTGGGTGCGCGCCTGCGAGCGATCGTCCGGCTGGGTGAGCGTCGGCTCCTCCTGCTGGGTCAGCGCGGTGTAGTACTGCTGCATGTACTCCAGATAGCGTTCGCCCACCGCCTCGGCACCGTCGGCGTCGAACCGCGCCGCGACCGGATCGCCGTAGCCCTGGCGATACACCGTGGCCACGCTGAAGGTCGCCACGCGCGGCGAATCTTCCATAGCGACATGGATGTCTTCTTCCACCTCGACCTGCGGCACCGTCGGCCGCGGCGCGGGCACCGCCACCAGCTCGGTCTGCCCGGCCAGCACCGGCAAGCCGCGTACGAACGGCAGTGGGCGGCGCTGCGCCAGTGGCCCTTGCTCGCGGTCGCGCGTGGCATCCACCCATACCTCGCCCTGCGGCAGATGCGCGCGCACCACCACATGATCGAAGGCATACGGGCTTGGCAGGCGGTTTTCCAGACCATGGCCGCGCTCGCTGTGCACCAGCACCGGCTCGGCGCGGATGCCGGCCAGCTGCAGCAGCGCGATCAGCAGCGTGGCCTTGTCCTTGCAGTCGCCGTAGCGGTTACGCAGCGTCACCTCCGGCGCATGCGGGGCGTGCGAGTTCTCGCCCATGTCCAGGCCTACATAGCGGATCTCGCCCTGCACGAAGGCCACTGCGCGCAGCAGCGCGCCCTGAGGATCGGTGTTGCGCAACTGCAGGCTCTGCACCATGCCGGCGGCCACCTGCGCATCCTTGAACGCGTGCGGGTAGAGCTGCAGCGCCCATGCCGCCACCGCGCCCCAGCTGCCGGCGGTCGACACTTCGATCACGCCATAGGGGTCGACATCGTCGGGGGCATCTTTCTCCGGCTGCACCGCGGCAATGTTGCTCGCGGCAATCTCCAGCGTGGTCACCCCGTCGGCACTGCTGACATGCCGGCTGAAGCCCGGCGCGGCGATCTTCCATTGCAAGGACAGCGTGGAGGGATAGCGCACCCGCACCCGGCGCTCGCCCAAGGGCACGCCGTAGCGCGCATCGAAGACGTCGTAATAGCCCTGGCCAAACACCGGGTTACTGCCGGTGAGGGTCACGCCGTAGTCGACCCGGTCACCCACGCGCAGGTCCGGCACGGTGATCGACAGCGTCACTGCGCCATCGATCAGCCCTTCCTCCAAGCCGCTCTCGCGGCGCAGCCGCGCGTAATGCGCCTGCGTGCGCATGTCGATCCGGCGACCGTCACGCCAGACCTCCAGGCTGTTTAGCACCAGCTGCTGGTACTGCGGCTGGTAGTCGATGGAGATCTGCCCGGCCTCTTCCAGGTCTTTTTCGCGCCGCACGCTGTAGCTCAGCCGCCGGTACGCCTGCGGCGCGCGGCCGGTTAGATCGACTTGGTCAGAGACCAGTTCATAGCGCAAGCCGCTGGTACCGGCCACCTTGTCCGGCACGGCGTCGGCCACCACCCACGCCGGCGCGGGCGCCATACGCGGCGCATCACTGGCCCGCGCGGCCGGCACCGCCAGCACCGCAACGACGGCCAGGCACACCCACACTCCCCACCACACGCCACGCAGGCGCTGCATCACATCCTTGCCGATCAAGCACCCACTCCTCGTCAGAACGCATTGAGCCCGGTCAGGGCCCGTCCTACCACCAGTTGATGCACGGTTTCGGTGCCCTCGTAGGTGATTACCGATTCCAGATTCAGCGCATGCCGGATCGCCACGTGCTCGGTGGTGATCCCCGCCGCCCCAAGCAGGTCGCGGCACTCGCGCGCCACATCCAGTGCCATGCGGCAATTATTCCACTTCGCCAGCGAGATCTGTTCCGGGCGCAGCGTGCCGGCCTCCTTCAGCCGCCCCAGTTGCAGCGCCAGCAGCTGCGCGGTGGCGATCCGGCGCGCCATGTCGGCCAGCTTGATCTGCGCGCTTTGCGTGGCCGCCAGGGGCCGACCGAACAGAATGCGTTCGCCGCTGTAAGCCAGCGCCTCGCGTAGGCAGGCGACCGCCGCCCCGATCGCGCCCCAGGCGATGCCAAAGCGCGCCTGGCTCAGGCAGCCCAGCGGCGCCTTCAATCCCAGTGCATCCGGCAAGCGTTGCTGCTCGGGCACGAAGACATCGTCCAGGAACACCGCCGAGGTGACCGAGGCGCGCAGGCTCATCTTGTGACCGATGTCCTGCGCACGGAAACCCTCGCTGCGTGTGTCCACCAGAAAGCCACGCACGCCGTCGTCGGTATGCGCCCAGATGATTGCCAGATCCGCAATGCTGCCGTTGGTGATCCACATCTTGGCGCCACGCAGCCGCCAACCGTCACCGTCGCGCACCGCGCGCGTGGTCATCGCCGCCGGGTCCGAACCACCTTGCGCCTCGCTCAGGCCGAAACAGCCGATCACCCGGCCGGCGGCCATCTCCGGCAGCCATTGGCGCCGTTGGGCCTCGCTGCCATAGGCATGGATGGGATACATGCACAGCGACGATTGCACGCTGACAAAGCTGCGCAGGCCGCTGTCGCCACGCTCCAGCTCCTGGCAGATCAGCCCGTACGCCACCGCGCCCAGGCCGGCGCCGCCCTCGCTCACCGGCAGGCTGGCGCCCAGCAAGCCCAGCGACGCCAACTCGGGCACCAGCTCACGCGGGAAGCGCGCGGCATCGAATGCCTCGCCGATGCCGGGCAGCACCCGCGCATCGGTGAAACGTGCCACCGCATCCTGCACCGCGCGTTCGTCATCGCTCAGCTGCGCACGCACGTCGAATAGGTCATCAGGCCGTACCGGCATTGCGCGCCTCCAGGTGTGATGCGGCGATTATCTGCCAGTTGCGCCGTCCACAGGCGGCCATTCACAGGCGAGCGCTGTGTGCGGGCAGCGCCGCGGCGTCCGCACAAACGAGAAGAGCCGGCAATGCCGGCTCTTCTCTCTACTGCGCACCCAACTGCTAGTGCGCGTTGGCGCTTACTGGCGGGTGCTGCTGCTCGGGCGGTCTACGGCCGACGCGGTCTGCGTCACCAGCTGACCATCCACCACCGGCAGGCGCTCGCTGGCCGGCTTGTCGTTCATGCGCACGGTCTTCTCGAAACCGTCATAGCGGTAGGTCACGTCGTAGCCCACCACGTTGTCGGCATCGCCCAGCGAAATGCGCTCGCCCGGCTTGCTGTCCATGCGCATGGTGGCGGTGGTGCCATCCTGATTGCGGTAGGTCACGTCATAGCCGACCACGCGCGAGGACTGCGAGTTGGCATTTTCGGTATGGCACTGGCGCTCGGTGCGGTCGACCACACGGCCACCGACGTGATTGCGATCGACGCGGTTGCCGACCATGCCGCCACCCACTGCACCGGCCACGGTGGCAAGCTTGCGGCCGTTGCCGCCGCCCACCTGGTTACCCAGCAGACCGCCGATCACGGCACCGGCCACCGTGCCGCCGACGTTACCGTCACGCTCGGGCAGGCGCTCCTGCACCACCACGTCGCGGCAGACTTCGCGCGGCGAGGAGCTGGTGGTGGTTTCGCGAATGGCGTTGCTGTTGATGACCTGCGCGTACTGCGGCTCGCGCTCGGTGATCGGCGCAACCTTCACCACATCGGCATATTCCAGGCCGCGCGGTGCGGGCTCGCCGTTGGCGACGAAATCACCCGAGGACGGGCGGTTATTCATGAAGGCAGCCGTGGCCACGCCTCCGACCAGCAACGCTCCAGCAGCGACCAGTATAGTTGTCGTATTGCTCTTCATGACCAGCTCCGTGCGGACACGCCGCGTTGTTGACGGCGTGATTCCAGCACGGGAACCCTGAACAAAAACGCCCTCGCTCATGAATGCCGCAGTTAAGTTCAGCTAGCGGTTACTTCATGCATCGCTAACAGCAGGAGCCTGCGCATGCGTAATCCACTCATTTCACGCGCTCTGGACTGGGCCAGCAAACTGCGATATCCCACCTTGTTCAAGCTGGCGGCCGCCCTGTTCCTGGTGGACTTGGTGGTGCCTGATCCCATTCCGTTCCTGGACGAGCTGCTGTTCGGCCTAAGCACCTTGCTGCTGGCCAACTGGAAGACGCGCAAGGCGCCACTGCCTGCACCGGTGCGGCGCGACTGATGCACTTGATCGACAGCCACTGCCATCTGGACGCAGGCGAGTTCGACGCCGACCGTGCCGCGGTGATTGCGCGGGCACAGGCCGCCGGTGTCACGCAGCAGGTGGTGCCGGCGATCACCGCTGCCAGCTGGCCGGGCCTGCGTGAAGCCTGCGCGCTGGCGCCGGGCCTGCATCCCGCGTACGGGCTGCACCCGATCTTTCTGGACCAGCATCGCCCCGAACATCTGGAAGTGCTGGCCGAGTGGATTGCGCGCGAGCGCCCGTGCGCCATCGGCGAATGCGGCCTGGATTTCTTCCTCGAGGGCCTGGATGCGCAGACCCAGCGGCACTACTTCGATGGCCAGCTACAGCTCGCCAAGCGCTTCGATCTCCCGCTGATCGTGCATGCGCGCCGCGCCGTCGAGGAGGTCATTGCGCGCATCAAGGCGGTAGGCGGCATCCGCGGCGTGGTGCACAGCTTTGCCGGTAGCCCGGAACAGGCGCAGCAATTGTGGAAGCTGGATTTCATGATCGGCCTTGGCGGGCCGGTCACCTATCCGCGTGCCAATCGCCTGCGCGGCTTGGCCGCGCAGATGCCGCTGCAGCATCTGCTGCTGGAAACAGATGCGCCCGACCAACCGGACGCCGAGATTCGCGGGCAACGCAACGAACCGGCGCGCCTGCGCACCGTGCTGGACTGCATCGCGCAGCTGCGCGGCGAGCCGGCCGAAGCGATCGCGGCGCAAACCAGCGCCAACGCCCGGCGGCTGTTCGGCTTGCCGGCCTGACGGCGTGCGCTAGCAGGCCATCACTGGCAGACCAGCGGCCAGACGCTACGACGCCGCCGCATCCGCCGTGGCAGGCAACGCTGCCGCGCTCTTGGGCTTGAGCAACATCTCCAGCGCCTTGCCGACCGCGACGAACGCGAACGTGCCGGTGATGTGGGTGGCCGCGCCCAGCCCGGCACCACAGTCCAACTTGAGCGCGGCATCGGCGCCCAGTTGCGGACGAATGCCGCAAACGCTGCCATCGGCTTGCGGGTATTTCACGTTCTCCAGCGAATACACCGCCGGCACGCCGAAGTAGCGCTTGGCGCTTTTCGGAAAGTTGAAGTCGCTGCGCAACTTCTTGCGGATCAGTGCCAGCATCGCGTCGTGCTCGGTGCGCGAGACATCGCGTACACGCACCAGGGTCGGATCGGTGCGCCCGCCCGCCGCGCCCACGGTCAGCAGCGGCAGCTTGCGACGCCGGCACCAGGCGATGGTTTCGACTTTCACGCGAAAACTGTCGCAGGCATCGATCACCAGATCGAAGCCCTCGCCCAGCAGGCTCTCGATATTGCCGGCGGTGAGAAATGACTCCACCGCATCGGCATCGATCTCCGGATTGATTGCCACGCAGCGCTCCGCCATTGCGCGCGCCTTGTTGCGCCCGTACTGGCCGGCCAGCGCCGGGAGCTGCCGGTTGGTGTTCGACACACATAGATCGTCGGCATCGATCAGCCGCAGATGGCCCACGCCGGTGCGGGCCAGCGCCTCCACCACCCACGAGCCCACCCCGCCCATGCCCACTACCGCGACCCGGCACTCGGCCAGCCGCTCCACCGTACCAACTCCGTACAGCCGGTCGATACCGGCAAAGCGTTCACGCCATTGTGCTTTCATCGGCCTATTTTACGCGCCCCATCCACGGCGCGCTCACCTGGAGCAGCCATGTCCGCACCGCCTCCCGCGCAATCCCATGCGGCACGCTATGTGTTCGTTCTCGTGCTGGGCGTGCTGATCGGTCTGGTCTGCACGGTAATGGTGGCGCGCACGCTACAGGCACGGCGCGACCCGGTGCCGGACAGCCTGATGCAGGTCATGGACCATCAACTGCGCGCCCTGCCCGGCCCATCCAGCGGCAGCTGTGAACCAGCCAGACAACACGCGCGGCTACAGACGCTGCAGCTGCTGGTCACTGACCTGGAGCCGGTGTTCGGCGACCTGGGCGAAGACCGGCGCTTTGAAGAACACGCGCAGGCACTGCGTACTGCGATCGCTGCGCCACTGCACGTACCGAACCTTGATTGCGCTGCGCTGGCACAGGCGCGGACCCAGATTTCCGAGGCCTGTGAGGCCTGCCACCGTGACTTTCGATGAAGGCCTCGCTCGGGTTTCGTTAAGCCTGGAGTGATCCAGTTGGCAGGCCGTTCACCTGGACCATCACAGGATGACGTCGCCGCGGCCCCGACCGCCTACTGAATCCCTGGAGAGACCTCATGAAGACCCGACTGCTCGTCATTGGCCTGGCCGCCACCGCAACCCTGGTCGGCTGTGCCACCTCCCAGCCCCAGTACGGCAGCTATCGCGGCGACCGCGGCTACGACCAGGGCGGCTACTCGCAGCAGAACCGCTGCGTGGATTGCGGCATCGTCACCCGCATCGATGAGGTTGGCCCCACCCGCAGCGCTCCGACCGGCACCGGCGCGGTACTCGGCGGCATTGTCGGCGCGGTCGCTGGCCGTCAGATCTCCAAGGAGACCGGTGGCAGCAAGGGCAACAAGAACGTGTCTGCCGTTGCCGGTGCCGCTGCCGGCGCCCTGGCGGGCAACGCGATCCAGAACAACGTCACCAGCGAGAGCTACGACGTGCAGGTGCGCATGGACGATGGCCGCGTGATCATGGTCAACCAGCGCGACCTGGCCGGCGTGCGCGAAAACGCCTATGTGCGCGTGGTCAACGGCAAGGTCGTGCTGCGCTAAGCGCACGCCGCTTCAAACCGGAGTGATCAGAAAGGCCCGGCAACGGGCCTTTCTGCCGTCTGCGCAATGCGTGTGCTCAGACCACCTGCACCGCGTCGGCCTGCAGGCCCTTCTGGCCTTGCACGACGGTGAAGCTGACCTTCTGGCCTTCCTTGAGGCTCTTGAAGCCCTGGATCTGGATCGCGCGGAAATGCACGAACACATCCTCGCCATTTTCGCGGCTGATGAAGCCGAAGCCCTTGGCATCGTTGAACCACTTCACGACACCATTTTCGCGTTCGATGTTGGACATCTCGACTGACTCCCTACGACACTGTGTATGGAATTGGCGGCGGTGGCTGGTTGCAAGGAGGAAGCGAGGTACAAGGATGTAGCGGATCGGTCGATCTACCGCATCAGGCCACGATTCACTGTGACCCCGGCAAACAGCTGCGGCTGCAACTTAACCTGCACAAAACGAAATTTCAAGCACCCCTTGCGCATTTTTGTCAACCCTGAAATAGGACATTTCTAGACCATCATGGACACCACCGTCGTCTACTACATTCTGGCCGGCGTGCTGGTCCTGGTCGGGCTTGCCGGGGTGATCCTGCCGGCGTTGCCCGGGTTGCCACTGGTGTTTGCCGGCCTGTTGCTGGCGGCCTGGGCGGATGGCTTCGCGCATGTGGGATGGGTCGCGCTGGTGGTGCTGGGCGTCATGACGGCGCTGTCCTTCCTGATCGACTTCCTGGCCACGGTGTACGGCGCGCAGCGGGTCGGCGCCAGCAAGCTGGCGCTGTGGGGCTCGGTGATCGGCGCCATTGCCGGAATTTTCTTCATGCCGATCGGGCTGTTCGTGGGTCCCTTCGCCGGCGCCTGGATCGGCGAGTACTGGCAGACCCGCAAGACCGGCCAAGCCACCAAGGTAGGGATCGGCACCTGGCTGGGCATCGTCTTCGGCACTGCCACCAAGCTGGCGCTGGGCATGTGCATGCTGGGCGTGTTCGCGATCGCCTGGTTTTTCTGAGGCGACAACAACCGCGGGCCGGCAACGGCACGCGCTTCATCGGCAGCTCCGCGGCCGCGGTCGCGTCCGACTTGTTATGCCGCCGTGTACACATGGCTTATGCAGACGCGACCGTTATCCTGCGTCCTTCTGCGCCTGTGTGGCGCCTCCACCTCGGCCAGCACCCATGTCCAAGCACCGTACCCGTCCCCTAATGCTGATCGCCCTGGCCGCTGCGCCGTTGGCGCATGGGCAGGAAATCGCTCCGCAGCCGGCATCGCCGCAGGCCTGTACCTCCGTGACTTCGGATGCCGCGCGTCTGGCGTGCTACGACCAGGCGCTGGGATACACCCCGCAGGCCGTGCAGGAGGCAGATGCCGCCGCGCAGTTGGCCAAGCAGGCCGCCAAATCGGAAGACACCCGCAAGATCAGCCGCGTGGGCGATTTCTTCCGCGCCGACGGCCAGGACCAGCCGAAGGAAGAAGCGGTCGCCAATGCCGGCCGCGGCTCGCTGCTGGACCGCCGCTGGGAGCTGGCCAAGGATTCCAAGCTGGGCACCTTCCAGCTGCGCGGCTACAAGCCGGTCTACCTGTTGCCGGCATTCTGGACCAGCGACACCAACCGCACGCCGCAATCGCCGAACCCGGCCAACTCGGTCAGCACGCCGCAGCAACTGGACAGCGCCGAGTTGAAGTTCCAGCTGAGCTTCAAGACCAAGGTGGTTGAAGATCTGTTCGGCGACAACGGCGACATCTGGATGGGCTATACCCAGAGCTCGCGCTGGCAGGCCTATAACTCCGATGCCTCGCGCCCGTTCCGCGAGACCAATTACGAGCCGGAAGCGATGCTGGTGTTTCGCAATAACTACAGCATCTTCGGCTGGAAAGGCCGCATGAGCGGCATCAGCATCAATCACATGTCCAACGGCCGCGAAGACCCGCTGTCGCGTTCCTGGAACCGGGTGATCCTCAACATCGGCCTGGATCGCGAGAACTGGGCGCTGACCTTGCGCCCGTGGTTCCGTATCAAGGAAGACCGTGCTGACGACAATAATCCGGACATCGAGGATTACATGGGCCGCGGCGACGCCACCCTGGTCTATAACAAGGATGGTCACGAATTCGCCTTGATTGCCCGGCATTCGCTGCGTGGCGGCGACCGCTCGCACGGCTCGGTGCAACTGGATTACGGCTTCCCGATCACCAACCTGTTGCGCGGCCACGTGCAGGTGTTCGATGGCTACGGCGAGAGCCTGATCGACTACAACCACAAGGCCACCTATGTGGGCGTGGGCGTGTCATTGCTGGAATGGTTCTGATGCGTCGGCCGCATGGGTGCACGCGGGCCAGTCAACACCGGCGGTAGATCCTGAAGGCCGATGTTGTCGCAGCAGCGACGGCACAATCAGTTGCCATGAAAAAAGCCGGCATCGCTGCCGGCTTTTTCAATTCCGATGTTTCAGCGCAGCAGGAGCGGAAAAGGCCGCAGGCGCGCGCGTTGCCAACGCCTCAGACGTCGAAGAAATCGACCTTGCCGTCCTTGAGCGTGTAGTAGGCGCCGACCACACGGCAGCTACCGCCACGCAGCGGTTCAAGAAGTGCCGGCTCGGACGCACCACGCAGGCGGTCCACGGTGCGCTTGACGTTTGCCTTCACCGATGCCGCCAGCAGGTCTTCACCGCCCTTGCTCTTTGCCGTCAGCACGGCCGGGACGATGGGTTCGATCATCGCGCCGATCGCGCCCGGGAAGAACGCGTTCTGCTCGACCACCGACACCGCCGCCGCCACCGCACCGCAGCTTTCATGCCCCATCACCACCACCAACGGCACGCCGAGCTGGCTCACTGCGTATTCGATCGAGCCCAGGGCGGTGGTGTCTACCGTGTTGCCGGCATTGCGCACGATGAACATTTCGCCCAGGCCGCGGCCGAACAGCAGCTCCGGCGGCACGCGCGAATCCGAGCACGACACCAGGATCACGAACGGGGTCTGCCCAAGCGCAAGCTCCAGGCGGCGCTTGCCGTCGGAGATCACCTTCTTGGGGCGGTTCTCGACGAACGCCTTGTTGCCGTCACGCAGCACCTGCAGCGCCTGTTCGGCGGTGAGGTCGGTCTTCTTGCTGGGCGCGGCGCGCAGCGAGAACGGCAACGAGGCAGCGGCAGCCGCCACCGGTGCGCAACATGCGCATTGCAACAGTTTGCGACGCGATACGGACTGCAACATGGTAGAGCCCCTGTTCTCTGTGTGTCTCGCGATCGTACACCTGGGCAGGCATAACCCAGCGGACTCAACTGCAACTATCGACACACCGCTTCGCCTGCGCGTTCGCGGTTCAGGTCCAGTCGGTCAGGCCCTCGCGCCGGTAGGTCTCCCGGAAGGCAGGCCGCGCCTTCATCCGCTGGGCATGCGCGTGCAAGGCGGGCCAGGTATCCGTGGGTTTGGGCATATTGCGCGACCAGCGCATCAGCATGGTCAGCAGGAAATCGGCTGCCGACAGCGTGTCGCCCAGCAGATACGGGCCATGCGCCTGCAGGTGCGCGTCCACCTGCGCCCAGGCCGCCTCCAGTTTCTGCCGGGCCTGCGCTTGCGCAGCGTCGAGCTGCTCAGCGCCGGCCGGCTCGTCCGGGTAGAACCAGGCGCGATACGCCGGCTGCAAGGTGTTGGCGCAGAAGAACATCCACTGGTAGTACGCCGCACGTGCCGGCGTTCCCGGCGGCGGTGCCAAGCCCGCCTGCGGGTACAGGTCGGCCAGGTGCAGCACGATGGCCGCCGCTTCGGTCAGCACCTGCCCCTCCAGCACCAGGGTCGGCACCACGCCGGCCGGGTTGAGCGCGAGATACGCGGGGGATTTCTGCTCGCGCCGGTCGAAGTCCAGTGGATGCAGCACATGCGGCACCTGCAGTTCGATCAACATCCAATGCACGACCAGGGCAGCGGTGCTGGGGGCGTGGTACAGCGTCGTGGTCATGCAGGCTCGCTCGTTAGGTGGGACAGGACTAGTTGGTACAGGAACGCAAACAGGCAAGCTTGTGCGGTTCACAGCGATTGACATCGCTTTGCTGGGTGCAATCGAACACCTGCGCCATGCAATTGGCCCGCTGCGCTGGATTCTGGGTTGCGTCGCAGCTCTTTCCGCGCGGTGCAACCGCCATGCGGCAACTGCTTTCGCTTGGCCGGTCGGCGTTGCACTGCGCGGCGCTGCGGTTGCAATGCGCGATGCAGCGCTCCATCACCGAGGGGCCGTCGAAGCGCGTCGCGGTGTCGCTGGGCTTGAGCGGCTTTTTCTCGGCAAACGGCACCGGTGCGGTGGGCTGCGGCGCGTAGTTGCCGGAAGGAAACAGCACGGTGGGCTGGGTCTTTTGCTGCGCTGCCAGCGGCAGGCTGGCGCACACCAAGACGGCAAGGCAGATGAGGCGGAGCATTCCTGTTCTCCTGAGGGTGTTGGCATGTGCACCCCGAGCATAGCCCGTTCCTGTTGGGCCGTTCTGCCACGTGAGACACGCATGCAGGCATCTTTTCCAGCGCACAAACACCGCGTGCGAATGACAGATATACGCGGTGCCTAAACTGAAAACGGCGACGCAGTGTGTGTGCGTCGCCGTTCCAGGTTTGCTTATTCCACCACTACCGGAATCTTGCCGATGCGCGACTGCCACAGCCGCGGGCCGGTCTTGTGCACCGATTCGCCGGTGGAATCCACCGCAACCGTCACCGGCATGTCCTTGACCTCGAATTCGTAGATCGCCTCCATGCCGAGGTCTTCGAAGGCCAGCACGCGTGCGGCCTTGATCGCCTTGGACACCAGGTACGCCGAGCCGCCGACCGCCATCAGGTACACGGCCTTGTTGTCGCGGATGGCGTCGATCGCCGCATCGCCACGCTCGGACTTGCCGACCATGCCCAGCAGCCCGGTTTGTTCGAGCATCTGGCGGGTGAACTTGTCCATGCGCGTGGCGGTGGTCGGGCCGGCCGGGCCCACGACTTCGTCGCGCACCGGGTCGACCGGGCCAACGTAATAGATGAAGCGGTTGGTGAAGTCGACCGGCAGGGTCTCGCCGCGGTTGAGCATGTCGATCATGCGCTTGTGCGCCGCATCGCGGCCGGTGAGCAGCTTGCCGTTGAGCAGCACCACTTCGCCCGGCTTGAAGCTGGCCACTTCTTCGCGGGTGATGGTGTCCAGGTTGACCCGGCGCGCGTTGGTCGGGTTGTAGGTGAGCTTGGGCCAGTCTTCCAGCGAAGGCGGGTCCAGCATCACCGGGCCGCTGCCATCCAGGGTGAAGTGCGCATGGCGGGTGGCCGCGCAGTTGGGAATCAGCGCCACCGGCAGGTTGGCGGCATGGGTCGGGTAGTCCTTGACCTTGATATCGAGCACCGTGGTCAGGCCGCCCAGACCCTGGGCACCGATGCCCAGCGCGTTGACCTTTTCGTACAGCTCCAGGCGCAATTCTTCGGCGCGATTGGAGGCGCCACGGGCCTGCAGGTCGACGATGTCGATCGGCTCCATCAGCGCTTCCTTGGCCAGCAGCATGGCCTTTTCGGCGGTACCGCCAATGCCGATGCCGAGCATGCCCGGCGGGCACCAGCCGGCGCCCATGGTCGGCACGGTCTTGAGCACCCAATCGACGATGGAATCGGAAGGATTGAGCATGGCGAACTTGCTCTTGGCCTCCGAGCCGCCGCCCTTGGCCGCCACGATCACCTCAAGATGGTCGCCCGGCACGATTTTGGTGTTGACCACCGCCGGGGTGTTGTCCTTCGTGTTGGCGCGCTTGCCGGCCGGGTCGGCCAGCACGCTGGCGCGCAGCTTGTTGTCCGGGTGGTTGTAGGCGCGGCGCACGCCCTCGTTGACCATGTCTTCCACGCCCATCGTGGCGTCGTCCCAGCGCACGTTCATGCCGATTTCCAGGAACACGGTGACGATGCCGGTGTCCTGGCAGATCGGGCGGTGGCCTTCGGCGCACATGCGCGAGTTGATCAGGATCTGCGCAATCGCGTCCTTGGCGGCCGGCGACTCTTCGCGCTCGTAGGCGGCGGACAGATTCTTGATGTAGTCGACCGGGTGGTAGTAGCTGATGTACTGCAGCGCATCGGCGACGGACTGGATGAGGTCTTCCTGCTTGATCGAGGTCACGGCTGGCTCTACGGCTGGCGGGGGCAATCCGGGCATTTTAGTCCAAACCGCCGGCCAGGCCGGCGCAGCCAGGAGAAGGCAGCGTTGCACGCGGCGATCGCGCCGCGCATGGACGTGTGGGCGCTCGCGGCGCCGCACCTGATCGCGGGCGCGGGCGGGCAACGTACGGCCCGCCCTGCTCCGCTGTGGCGCCCCAACACCCGCAGCGCACGCGGCCCCCGGCACACTATGCGCATGTCAGCATCCCGACCCGGCGCCAGCGCGCCCGCCCCCCGTACCGGCCCCACCCTGCGCGAGCGCTTCGATGCGCTGCGCAACCTGCCGCCCTTCCTGCGCCAGATCTGGCAGACCAGCCGTTGGTTGAGCGCCAGCAGCATCGGCTTGCGCGTGCTACGCGCGTTGATGCCGATCGCCACGTTGTACATCGGCAAGCTGATCATCGACGAGGCGATCCACCTGGTGGGCCAACCGCCGGCATTCGATTCGTTGACCCAGGCATTGGCCAGCGGCCGGCTCAACCGGCTGCTGGAGTTGCTGGCGCTGGAACTGGCGCTGGCGATCGGCTCGGACCTGCTCGGCCGCCTGGTCGGTTACGCCGATGCGTTGCTGTCGGAGTTGTTCAACAACGCGGCCAGCGTGCGGCTGATGGAACACGCCGCGCAGCTGGATCTGGAGGATTTCGAAGACCCCGACCGGCAGGACAAGCTGGATCGCGCACGCCGCCAGACTATGAACCGCATGAACCTGATGAGCCAGTTGTTCGGCCAGGTGCAGGATGCGATCACCGTGGCCAGCCTGGCGGTTGGCCTGCTGGTGTATGCACCCTGGTTGATCGTGCTGCTGGCCATTGCGTTGATTCCGGCCTTCATCGGCGAGGCGCATTTCAATGCGCTGGGCTATTCGCTCAACTTCCAGTGGACCCCGGAGCGCCGCCAGCTCGACTACCTGCGCCAGGTCGGTGCCAGCGTCGAAACCGCCAAGGAAGTGAAGATCCTCAACCTGCACCGGTTTCTGATTACGCGCTACCGCCGGCTGGCCGACAAGTTCTTCCAGGCCAATCGCGCGCTGGCACGCAAGCGCGCGCTGTGGGGCGCACTGCTGGCGGCGCTGGGCACGCTGGGCTATTACGCGGCCTATGGCTACATCGCCTGGCGCACGGTGCGCGGCGATTTCAGCATCGGCGATCTGACCTTTCTCGCCGGCAGCTTCCTGCGCCTGCGCCAG
Organism: Xanthomonas sp. LMC-A-07; assembly: GCF_030208825.1. Lineage (NCBI taxonomy): Bacteria > Pseudomonadati > Pseudomonadota > Gammaproteobacteria > Lysobacterales > Lysobacteraceae > Xanthomonas > Xanthomonas sp. LMC-A-07. The sequence goes on along the minus strand of NZ_JARVTF010000020.1, from coordinate 325,650 downwards.
TTACTGGAGGGCCTGTTGATCGGGTTTTCGCAGGTCGCCGGGCAAGCCTTGTATCTGGACGATCTGTATTCGTTCTTCAACATCGTGCCGGAGATCCGCTCGCGCCCGAACGCGCTGCCGGTGCCGCGGCCAATTCGCCAGGGCTTCGTGTTCGAGGACGTGGGCTTCCGGTACCCAGAGGCCGAACACTGGACGATGCGGCATCTGAATTTCGAGCTGCGCGCCGGCGAAGTGCTGGCGCTGGTCGGCGAAAACGGCGCTGGCAAAACCACCTTGGTGAAACTGCTGGCGCGGCTGTACGACCCGGACGAAGGCCGCATCCTGCTCGACGGCCGCGACCTGCGCGATTACGACCTGGACGATGTGCGCGCCAATCTGGGCGTGATCTTCCAGGACTTCGTGCGCTACCACCTGAGCATCGGCGAGAACATCGGCGTGGGCCAGGTGGATGCGATGGACGACACCGATCGCATCCGCACCGCCGCGCAACGCGCGATGGCCACCGAGCTGATCGACAGCCTGCCCGATGGCTACAACCAGCTGGTGGGGCGGCGTTTCAAGAACAGCGTGGACCTGTCGGGCGGGCAGTGGCAGAAGATCGCCATCGCACGCGCCTACATGCGCGATGCGCAGCTGATGATCCTGGACGAGCCCACCGCCGCACTGGATGCGCGCAGCGAGTTCGAGGTGTTCCAGCGCTTCAAGGAATTGTCCGACAACCGCACCGCGGTGCTGATCTCGCACCGTTTTTCCAGCGTGCGCATGGCCGACCGCATCCTGGTACTGGCCGATGGACGCATCGAAGCAAGCGGGACCCACGCCGAACTGATGGCACAAGGCGGGCGCTATGCGGAGCTGTTCGAGCTGCAGGCGGCGGGGTATCGGTGATTTTGGGGATTGGGCATTCGGGATTGGGAATTGGGGATTGGCTCAAGCTGCTAGCCCTTTCGCGAGCCCCATCCCTTCCAGGTCCCCAGGGATCCGCTTTTGCGAATCCCGAATCCCAACTCCCGAATCCCGGATAGTCAAATGAGAGTTCATCTCATTTGGCCGGCTTGAGGTAGAATTGGCGGGCACTCTTCACTACGACACTAAACGGCATGTCTTCCGCTTTCGGCGCCGAAACGGTGCTTGAGGTCCGCCACTGGACCGACGCCTACTTCAGCTTCACCACCACCCGCGATGCCGGCTTCCGGTTCGAGAATGGTCAGTTCGTGATGATCGGCCTGGAGACCGAGACACGGCCGCTGCTGCGCGCCTACTCCATTGCCAGCGCCAACTGGGAAGAACACCTGGAGTTCTTCAGCATCAAGGTGCAGGACGGCCCGCTCACCTCGCGCCTGCAGCACATCCAGCCGGGCGACAAGGTCCTGGTGGGCAAGAAGCCCACCGGCACGCTGCTGATCAGCGACCTGCATCCGGGCCGCAACCTGTACCTGTTGGGCACCGGCACCGGCCTGGCGCCGTGGCTGTCGATCATCAAGGACCCGGAAACCTACGAACGCTTCGACAAGGTGATCCTCACCCACGGCGTGCGCTTTGAAAAAGACCTGGCCTACCGCGATTATTTCGAGCGCGAACTGCCGCAGCATGAATTTTTGGGCGAGCTCCTGCACGACAAGCTGCTCTATTACCCGGCAGTCACGCGTGAGGCGTTCGCCAACCAGGGCCGCCTGACCGAGCTGATGGCCGACGGCCGCATGCAGCAGACGCTGGGGCTGCCGCCGCTGGATCCGGCCAACGATCGCTTCATGATCTGCGGCAGCCCGCAGATGCTGGCCGACCTGCGCACCCTGCTCGACGCACGTGGGTTTGAAACCTCGCCGCGCATCGGCACCCCCGGGCATTACGTGTTCGAGCGCGCGTTCGTCGAGAAGTAAGGCAACCACGCGAAGACCCCGCGCGGTGCGGAGTTTTATCTGGCTGCTGCGCGAGCACGTCGCGTCGTCGTAGGAGCGCACCCGGGCGCGACGGGGCGTTCCCTGTAACGCTTCATCGCGCCCGAGGGCGCTCCTACGGTTTGGCAGCAGCCTGCCAACTCAAACGCCCAGCGCGCGTTCGATATCCGCCGCCAGCGCCTCCGGCTTGGTGGTCGGCGCATAGCGCTCCAGCACGCGGCCATCGCGGCCGATCAGGAACTTGGTGAAATTCCACTTGATCGCTTCCGAGCCGAGCACGCCGCGTTTTTCGTGCTTGAGCCATTGCCACAGCGGGTGGGCACCGCTGCCATTGACCTCGACCTTGGCCGCTAGCGGAAAATCCACCGCGTAGTCCAGCAAGCAGAACTGGCGGATGTCCGCCGCATCTCCAGGCTCCTGATGACCGAACTGATCGCAGGGAAACCCGATCACCACCAGCCCGCGATCGCGGTAGCGCTGCCACAGCGCCTGCAGGCCGGCGTACTGCGGCGTAAAACCACATTTGGAGGCGACGTTGACCACGAGCACCACCTTGCCGGCGTACTCGGCCAGCGACTGGGGTTGACCGTCCAGGTCGGTGAACTGGTAGGTGGAGAGCGTGGTCATCGGCAGGTCCGCAACGGAAACCGCAAGCCTAACGCAGCGCCGCCCACAGCCAGGAAATGTCCCGCCTTGATGTCGCGCCACGCTCGCGTTTGCCTGGCGGCCATGCCTTTTGTCACACGCCTGTCCCGGCCGCCTGCGCTAGCCTCGGCGGTTCGCACTTTGGAGTAACGCTCTTGACCACCCGTCTTGCCTTTGCCCTGGCCGCTTCCCTGGGACTTGCCATGCCGTCCTACAGCATCGCCGCACCCGCCGCCACCCAGGCCACCGCGACCGCCAACCCGTTCTTTGCCGACAGCACGCTGCCGCTGCACTACCCGCAGTTCGACAAGATCAAGGACAGCGACTTCGCGCCTGCCTTCGACGCCGGCATGGCCGCGCAGTTGAAGGAAGTGGACGCGATCGCCAACCAGAAGGCCAAGCCGACCTTCGACAACACCATCATTGCGCTGGAAAAGAGCGGCGCCACGCTGGATCGCGCCACCACGGTGTTCTTCAACCTGGTAGGCGCCGACACCAACGATGCGCGCAAGAAACTGCAGGCCGACTACTCGGCCAAGTTTGCCGCGCACCGCGATGCGATTTCGCTCAACGGCAAGCTGTTCGCGCGCATCCAGTCCCTGTACGACCAGCGCAGCAAGCTCGGCCTGGATGCGCAAGGCGTGCGCCTGGTCGAGAAGTACTACAGCGATTTCGTGCGCGATGGCGCCAAGCTGTCCGATGCCGACAAAACCACGCTCAAGGCCATGAACGCCGAGCTGGCCAACCTGGGCACCACCTTCAGCCAGAACGTGCTGGCCGAGGTCAACGCCGCGGCCGTGGTGGTGGATGACGTCAAGCAACTCGATGGCCTGTCTGACGAGCAGATCGCCGCCGCTGCCGAAGCGGCGAAGGCGCGCAAGCTCGACGGCAAGTACGTAATCGCCCTGCTCAACACCACCGGCCAGCCGCCGCTCACCCAGCTCAAGAACCGCGAGCTGCGCAAGAAGATCTACGACGCCTCGGTGTCGCGCGGCAGCCATGGCGGCCAGTACGACAACACCGCTCTGGTCTCGCGCATCATGACCCTGCGTGCCAACAAGGCCAAGCTGCTGGGATTCCCCACGTACGCTGCGTATTCGCTGGAAAACCAGACCGCCAAGACGCCTGAAGCGGTCAACGCGATGCTCGGCAAGCTGGCACCGGCCGCGGTGGCCAACGCCAAGCGCGAGGCCGCCGACCTGCAGGCGATGATCGACAAGGAACAAAAGGCAGCACGCAAGCCGACCTTCAAGCTGGAAGCCTGGGATTGGGCCTACTACAGCGAGAAAGTGCGCCAGGCCAAGTACAACTTCGACGAGTCGCAGCTCAAGCCGTATTTCGAGCTGAAGAACGTGCTGGAAAACGGCGTGTTCTATGCGGCCAACCAGGAATACGGCCTGACCTTCAAGCAGCGCACCGATCTGCCGACCTACCGCGACGACATCACCGTCTATGACGTGTTCGACGCCGACGGCAAGCAGCTGGCGATCTTCATTGCCGACATGTACGCGCGCGAATCCAAGCGCGGTGGCGCCTGGATGAATTCCTACGTCTCGCAGTCGGAGCTGACCGGTTTCAAGCCGGTGGTGGCCAACCACCTCAACATCCCCAAGCCGCCGGCCGGCCAGCCGACGCTGCTGACCTGGGATGAAGTGACCACCATGTTCCATGAGTTCGGCCATGCCTTGCACGGCATGTTCTCGGACGTGAAATACCCGTATTTCTCCGGCACCAGCGTGCCGCGCGACTTCGTCGAGTTCCCCTCGCAGGTCAACGAGATGTGGGCCGACGAGCCGTCGATCCTGAAGAACTACGCCAAGCATTATCAGAACGGCACGCCGATGCCGCAGGCATTGCTTGACAAGGTGATTGCCGCGTCCAAGTTCAACCAGGGCTTTGCCACCACCGAGTATCTGGGTGCGGCCATGCTCGACCAGAACTGGCACCAGATCAGCGCCAACCAGGTGCCGGACGCCGCAGGCGTAATGGCGTTCGAAGCCAAGGCGCTGGCCGATGACGGCATCGCCTATCCGCCGGTGCCGCCGCGCTACAAGACCCCGTATTTCAGCCACATCATGGGCGGCTATGCGGCCGGCTACTACGCCTATATCTGGTCCGAAGTGCTGGATGCCAACACGCAGCAGTGGTTCAAGCAGCACGGCGGATTGAGCCGCGCCAACGGCGACCGCTTCCGTCAGACCCTGCTTTCGCGCGGCGGTAGCGTGGATGCGATGGAGTTGTTCCAGAACTTCGCCGGGCATGCGCCGCAGATCGAGCCCTTGCTGGAGAAGCGCGGCCTCAGCGCACAGGGTGGCGACGGCGCCACGCCGGAAGCGCCGCAGTCCAAGCCGTAACGGCTTGAGATTCGGTTAAGAGCAACTATCAAAACGACTGCGCAGCCGCCAGGCGGGCGCGGCCGGTGCTCGGAATCGGCATGTACCCCCGTACACTCCGGTTCCTCCGCGCCGTCCGCACCCCACCTGACGGCTGCTCGCTATGTTTTTGTTAGCCGCTCTAAAAACAATGCCGCCTGGTACTGCCAGGCGGCATTGTCGTTTGAAGCCCGCAAGCAGCGATTACTGTTCGACTGCGTCCACGCCAGCGAGCAATTTCTTCAGCAGTTTCTCAAGGCGCACCTGCTCGGCCTCGCTGATCTGCGCGGTCTCCGCCTCCAGCAAGGTGCAGGCATCTGGCAGCAGCCGATCGATCAATGCCAGGCCAGCCGGCGCGAGCGTCAAGGTAATCTTGCGGCGGTCGTCCGGGCTGCTGGCGCGCGCAATCAGCCCTTTTTCGTGCAATTGATCGGTCAGCCGGGTGATGTTGGCCGGCTTCTCACTGGCCGCCTCTGCCACTTCGGTCGGCGTGATTGCCTGCCCCGGCGTCCCATACAACATCATCAGGATTTCGTACTCAGGCGGGCTGATGCCATGCGGCTTGAGCCGCACGCAGGCCTGGGTGTGCAGCCGCTTGTAGAGGTGCTTGATCAGCCGCACCAGGACGGCCGGCTCCCGGGGAAAAGGCGGGTAACGCTCGCAAGTGTGGTCGACGCGTTTAGCGGTTGGATCAAAGCTACTCATGGCACCGTTGATTACATTACTGAATGGCTAAACCATTCAAACACATCGTCGGCGCGTGCACGCATCAGCGTGCGAAGAGATGTGCATATTCCGGCGCTACCCATTCCAGCAATGTGGCGGCGGGAATCTCGGCTGTTTGTGTGCCGTCCGAATACGGGCCCACCTGGTACGGTGGAAACACGAAGCGCAGTGCGCTGATCTTGCCGGCGGAATTCAACACCGGCACGAACTGCGCAAAGTTATCCGCCTGTGCAGCAGTGCCCTCGGCAATCATGCGATCGGCCGAGGCCACCTGTTCGGCTTGCTCTTCCACTGGCACGCGGTCCGCTTCCACGCGTTGCTCGGCGGCCGCATGCAGGCGCTGCGCCACCGCCTGCCCGATCTGCTCCCAGCCGGCCGGATCCGGAATCAGGGCTTGCGCGGTGAGCTGCTTGCGCTCCTTGATCAGCCAGACAAAGCGCGCCACCAGCGGTTCGCCATGCGCACCGCCGGTATAGCGGCTGCCATCGGCCGACACCACGATGAGATCGGCGCTCTGCAGCACCTTCTCAAATGCCAGCGATAGCTCGTACGGTGCGGCGGGCTTGTCGTTGCCCAGCCCCGACACCGCCTGCATGAGCTCGCTGCGTGCGTCCTGCGCATAGCCTCGAATCAACGCCTGCAATTCGGGATGCGCCTCCAGCCCGGGTGGGTAGCTGATACCAACCATGTAGGCGGGCGCGTGTTCGATCACATCCTGCAGCGGCCCTTCTGCCACCGGTTGCACTGCCGGCTCGGCGACCGCGGCCGGTGCCTGCTCAGCCGAAGGTTGCGCGGCCTCCGGCGTTTGTTGATTGCAACCTGCCAACAGCGCCAGCACCAGCAAGCCCTGCACCCCACCACCCACGTTCGACCACCGCATTCCCACCTACTCCCCTGACGACACCCAGCTGCTGACGATCAGGCCAGCAGCGCTTGAAATTGCGGATGCCGGCGCATATAGGCGTCGGCATAACTGCAGGCGGGGATGACCTTCAACCCCGCCTCACCTGCGAAACCCAATGCCGCCTCCACCAAGGCGGCAGCCACGCCGCGGCCACCGATCGCGTCCGGCACCCGCGTGTGCGTGATGGTCAGCACCGCATCCTGCTGCTGATAGGCCAACTCGGCGGTGTTGCCATCGAGCTCGACCGTGAACCGCTGGTGGGCGGCGTCGTGCGTCACGCACAGCGTTGAGGCATCCATCTGGTCTTGATCCGGCGTTATTTCCTGTACCAATTCTGACCAGCGACGCGCCGTGTCTGCGTGAAAGACAAGCCACACCGTGACCTGCTGCCCAGCCTGCTGCGGCGGGGCTAAAGTTCGCCGCGCCGACGCCGATAGCCAACGCGAAGGCGCTCGCAACAGCTGCTCGGCAGCGACGCACCGGCGCCTTCGCCCTACCCGCCAGGAGCGACAGCATGAACAACGATTCGTCAGGACACGGCGCAGAGAGTGATAGCTCGTTGCTGGAAGGCCTGTTCCAGTTCGCCATCAACGGCAACACCCAGGGCCAGGAATTCGCCCAGCTCAACGACACCGTCTACGAGCGCCTGCAGCAGGCCTACGGCACCGTGTCCGGCAGCGGCAGCCTGATCGACCACGAGCGCAACGCGGCCTGAGGCCTTTGCGCTGATCGCAACACTGCAGGGCCGCGCCCTGCCCAACCCGACCACGCTGCGGCGACCGAGCCGCAGCGAACGCCGGGCAGGCACATCATTCAACACCTGCACTTTCGGCGTGACGCAGGCCAGGCACATCGGCCAGCGCGCTCATCACGCCAGCCCATGTCACGCCCCGCAAGCACCTTGCGGCGAGACCCGCCTGCTCAACCGAAGCGCGGGTTCGACAATTGCTCCAGGAACACCTGCAGCACGCGCGGTTCCATGATCAGCATGAACATCACGCCGAACGCCGCGCCCGCCAGGTGCGCGCTGTGGTTGATGCGGTCGCCGCCGCGACGGTCCATCCACAGGCTGTAACCCACGTAGAACACCGCATAGATGATCGCCGGCGCCGGAATGAACAGCACCAGGATGATCGTCCATGGCTTGAGCAGGATGAAGGCGAACAACACCGCCGACACCGCGCCCGATGCCCCCAGGCTGAGGTAGTTCGGGTTCTTCTGGTTCTTCAGATAGCTGGGCAGGATCGAGACGATCAACGCGCCCAGATAGAACAGCGGATAGGTCAGCACGCTACCGGTCAGCCGCGTCATCACGTCTTCGATGTACCGGCCGAAAAAGAACAGCGTGATCATGTTGAAGACCAGGTGCCCGAGATCGGCATGGATGAAGCCGTAGGTGATCAGGCGGTCGTACTGCTTGTGCTTGTCCAGGGCGGGCGGCCACAACACCAGCCGGTCGGCCAGCTTGCGGTTGTTGAACGCCATCCACGAGACGATGCCGGTGATGGCGATCAGGATCAGGGTAATCATGCAGACCTCAGGCAGGACGGTAGTTGTCGACCATGCGATACCGGCGCGCGTACAGGCCGAAGGCCAGTGCTGCCAGGAACGCGAAGGCCGCGAAGAAAAACATCAAAAATGCCGCTTCGCTGAGCCCAGTATCGGCGATATGCGAGGTCACCGTATCGTTGCGAACCGCCACATTCGAGAGCAGCACCCACAGGTTGCCGACCGTGGTGGTCAGGTACCAGAAACTCATCACCACGCCCTTCATCGACGGCGGCGCCTGGCTGTAGGCAAACTCGATCCCGGTGGCCGACACCAGCACTTCGCCGAAGGTGAGCAAGGCGTAGGGCAGGATCTGCCAGGCGATATGCATCGGCTCACCGCCATCCATCGCCACCTGGATCGCACCGACCGCAATCCACGCCACGCCGCTGAAGGCGATGCCGCTGGTCATGCGCCGTAGCGAAGTGGGCTCCCAGCCCAGGCGACGCAGCAACGGATACAGCACCAGGTTGTTGAAGGGAATCAGCAGCATCACCAGCAACGGATTCAGCGCCTGCATCTGCGAGGCGGTGAACCACGCCGGCATCGTCATCTCGCGGCCCTGCAGCACCCAGGTGGAAGCTTTCTGGTCGAACAGCGAAAAGAACGGCGTCACCAGCGCGAAGATCACCAGCACCCGCAGCAACGCGCGCACGCCATCGACCGCCGCATCCGGATGCGTGCCGCGGGCACGGTCCAGCTGCCACCACGTGCCGCCGCCGATGCCGGCCAGCAACAGCACCAGCGCCATGCACAGGCAGATCACCAGGCCTAGCTGCTCGGTCAATCCCAAACAGGCCAGCGCCAGCAAGACGCTGATCGCCGCCAGTGCCAGGCCCGGGCGCCCCTGGCCCGGCGCACGTGCCAGCAACGCACTGCGCACCACGGCGCCAAACCCATGCGGGTCCTTGGGTGGCAACGGCACCCGAACGTAGCGCTTGCGGCCCAGCCAGAACACCGCCGTGGCGATGAACATCAAGATGCCGGGAATGCCGAATGCCCACGACGGGCCCAGGTGCTTGAGCGCCAACGGGATCAGCAACGAGGCAAACAGGGAACCGAAGTTGATGATCCAGTAGAAGGCGTCGAACACCACCTTGGCCCGATGCTTGTTGGACTGGTCGAACTGGTCGCCCATGAACGAGGCCACCAAGGGTTTGATGCCGCCGGCACCGAACGCGATCAAGCCCAGGCCGACAAAAAACCCGCTGCGGCTGTCTTCGAACAACGCCAGGCAGGCGTGGCCGGCGCAGTAGATCAGGCTGAACCAGATGATGGTGGTGTACTTGCCGAAGAAGCGATCGGCCAGCCAGCCGCCCAGCAGCGGGAAGAAGAACACCCCGATCATGAAACTGTGCAGGATGTGCTTGGCTTCGGCGTCGCGTTCCGGCGCGCCGACCTCCTGCAGTAGCAGCGAGGTGATCAGGAACTGCACCAGGATGTTGCGCATCCCGTAGAAACTGAAACGCTCGCACGCCTCGTTGCCGATGATGAAGGGGATCTGGCGCGGCAGCCGCGCATCGGCGGCGGGCGCCGGCAAGGTGGAGGTCGTCAAAGGCAGTCCGGTCGAGCAGAAAACGAGCCCTATCGTACCGGCGGCGGCCTGTTGCCCGCCATCGCGCGGCACTGGGTTGCTGGTCCGGAACGGGCCACAGGCCGCAGCACTTGCGTGGCTGTGGCCGCGATGCAACCGATGCAGCGGCAGGAGTGGCGTGCTGGGTGATGCATCCGCCGCAGTTGGCCGCGCAGCGCTGCGCGCTGATCGCGACACACGAGCATGTGGTCGACGGCCTGCAAGCGTGTCGGCCAGCCATTGCGCGCTTGGCAACCGCAACCCGTGGCCGCAGACCACATGCCAGATATCCACTGCTGATTGAGCCGAATAACAGGCCAAAAAGCCCGAGCGAACGCGACCACGCCGCCGCGTCGCAGCTGACGCCTTTGACGCAGTGCAGATTGGCCTGCCACGCTGGCTCGGCTACATTGCAAACGTTTTCCTGGAACACCGGACCGCTGGATGCCCCGCTTCACCCGCCTCGCCCTGAGCCTGCTGCTGCTCACCTCTGCCCCCGCCGCCCTGACTGCCGAGCCGCTGACCACCGTGGCCGAGCGCAGCGGTTTTGTGCAGACCGGCCGCTTTGATGAGGTCATCGCCTTGTGCGATGCATTCGCGCAGCGCTACCCGCAGGCGGTGCGCTGCATCAGCTTCGGCACCACGCCTGAAGGGCGGCCGATGAAGGCGTTGGTGGTGTCCACCAGCGGCGCGCTGGATGCGGCAAGCGCGGCGCAGCGCGCATTGCCGGTGGTGCTGGTGCAAGGCGGCATCCATGCCGGCGAGATCGATGGCAAGGACGCGGGCTTCCTGGCCCTGCGCGAGTTGCTTGATGGCACCGCCGGCAAAGGGGTGCTCGACAAGGTGGTGTGGATCTTCGTGCCGGTGTTCAATGTGGACGGCCATGAGCGCTTTGGTGCCTGGAACCGCCCCAACCAGCGCGGCCCCGAACAGATGGGTTGGCGCACTACCGCGCAGAACCTCAACCTCAACCGCGATTACGTCAAGGCCGACGCGCCGGAGATGCAGGCGATGCTGCGGCTGGTGCAGCAGTGGGACCCATTGATGTACGTGGACCTGCACGCCACCGATGGCGCGCAGTTCGAACACGATGTGTCGGTGCAGGTGGAACCGGTGCACGCGGGCGACGCGGCGTTGCGCAAGGACGGCACCCGCTGGCGTGATGCGGTGATCGCCGATCTGGCCAGGCAGGGTTCGTTGCCACTGCCGTACTACCCGTCGCTGGTGCGCGAGGACGACCCCAGCTCGGGCTTCGCTGATGACGTGTCGCCGCCGCGGTTCTCGCACGGCTATTTCCTGCTGCGTAACCGCTTCGGCATGCTGGTGGAAACCCACTCGTGGAAGCAGTACCCGGTGCGCGTGCGGGTGACCCGCAACGCCATCGTCTCGGTGTTGCAGCAGGCCGCACGGCACGGCACGCAATGGCTGGCCGACGCGCATGCCGCCGACCAGCGCGCCAGCGCATTGGCCGGTCATCTCGAGCCGTTGAGCTACGCGGCCGGCCCGGGCACGCGCACCGTCGCGTTCCGCGGCTATGCCTACACACGCACGCCCTCGCCGGTGTCCGGTGCGTTGATGACCCGCTACGACGAGCGCACACCGCAGATCTGGAAGGTGCCGCTGCGCGACCAGATCGCTCCGGATGTCACGGTGGAGGCGCCGCGCGGTGGCTACCTGGTGCCGGCGGCGCAGGCCGCCCTGGTCGCCGACACACTGCGCCTGCACGGCATCACCTTCCAGATCCTCACGCAAGCAGGCAACCGCGCGGTGCAGAGCTTCCGCGCCGACACTGCTACCTTTGCGACGCGCTCCAACGAGGGCCACCAGGGACTCACCGTTAGTGGCCAATGGCGTGCTGAGACGCGCGCGGTGCCGGCAGGCACGTTGTTCGTACCGATTGCCCAACCCAAGTCGCGGCTGGTGATGGCGATCCTGGAGCCACAGGCATCGGATTCGTTGCTGCAGTGGGGCCTGTTCAATCTGGCCTTCGAGCGCAAGGAGTACATGGAAGACTACGTGGCCGAAGACGTGGCGCGCGAGATGCTCGCCAGCGACCCGGCCCTGAAGGCGCAGTTCGAACAACGCCTGGCCAGCGACCCGGCATTTGCTGCCGACCCGCAGGCGCGCCTGGAGTTTTTCTACCGGCTGCATCCGTCCTGGGACGAGCGCTACCGGCTCTACCCGGTGCTGCGTACCGACCAGAGCGCATTTTGAGCGCGCCGACGCAGGCGCGCTGATTCACGGCGCAGCCGGCGCCACCCATTCGGGCACCACGGTGCCCTCCCCCGATCCGTTACCGCACCACAAGGACCACGACGTGCCACACCTCGATATGAAAACGTTTACACCCGCCGCTCCGCGACCGCGCCGACTGGCGCTGGCCCTCGCGCTGGGCCTGGGCGTCGCCCTCAGCGCGCCGCTGGCCGCGCAGCAGGCCAACGCCGCACAGCCGTGGATGGACACCGCGCTGAGCCCGGACCAGCGCGCCGCGCTGCTGCTGACGCAGATGACCGAAGACGAAAAATTCCAGATGCTGCGCAGCTACTTCGGCCTGGGCACCGACAAGATTCCCAAGCCCGAAGGCGCGCTGGGCTCGGCCGGGTATGTGCCGGGCATTACTCGCCTGGGTATCCCGGCGCAGCAGCTAGCCGATGCCGGCGTGGGCGTCACCAACCCCGGTGGCATCCGCAAGGGCGACTTCGCCACCGCGATGCCGTCCGGCCCGTCCACGGCGTCGAGCTGGAACCCGCAACTGGCCTATGCCGGCGGCAAGACCATGGGCCGCGAATCCTGGCAGCAGGGCTTCAACGTGCTGCTGGCCGGCAGCGTCAACCTGCAGCGCGACCCGCGCAACGGCCGCAACTTCGAATATGCCGGCGAAGACCCGCTGCTGGCCGGCGTGATGGTGGGCGAATCGATCCGCGGCGTGCAGAGCGAGCACGTGCTGTCGACGATGAAGCACTTCGCGCTCAACGACATGGAAACCCGGCGCAACTTCCATAGCGCGCAGATCGGCGAGCAGGCGATGCACGAATCGGACCTGCTGGCCTTCGAGATCGCGCTGAAGATCGGCGACCCGGCATCGGTGATGTGCTCGTACAACAAGATCAACGGCATCTACGGCTGCGAGCACGACTACCTGCTCAACCAGGTGCTCAAGCAGGAATGGAAGTACCCCGGCTATGTGATGTCCGATTGGGGCGGCGTGCACAGCGGCTCCAAGGCCGCGCTGGCCGGGCTGGATCAACAGTCGGCCGGCGAAGTCTTCGATGCGGCGGTGTTCTTCGATGCACCGCTGCGCATGGCGGTCGGTGCCGGCGTAGTGCCGCGCGCGCGCTTCGACGACATGGTCACGCGCATCCTGCGCAGCCTGTTCGCGCATGGAGCATTCGACCACCCCACCCAGCGCCAGCCCATCGACGGCAAGGCCGGCCAACGCGCCGCGCAGCGCGTGGCCGAAGAAGGCAGCGTGCTGCTGCGTAACGAACAGGCCACCTTGCCGCTGTCAAAGGACGTGCGCCGCATCGCGGTGATCGGCGGTTATGCCGACAAGGGCGTGATGTCCGGCGGTGGTTCTTCGCGGGTGGACTACACCATCAACGGCGGCAATGCGGTGCCCGGTCTCACCCCGACCACCTGGCCGGGCCCGGTGATCATTCATCCCTCATCGCCGTTGCAGGCGCTGCGCGCAGCGTTGCCAAACGTGCAGATCGATTACGTGGACGGCAAGGACCGCGCGGCGGCCGCACGCGCGGCCAAGGCTGCCGACGTGGCGATCGTGTTCGCCACCCAGTGGGCCGCCGAGTCGGTGGATCTGCCGGACATGCAGCTGCCCGATGGCCAGGACGCCTTGATCGAGGCAGTGGCCAAGGCCAACCCCAAGACCACCGTGGTGCTGGAAACCAACGGCCCGGTGCGCATGCCGTGGGCCGAGCGCGTGCCGGCGGTGTTGCAGACGTGGTACCCGGGCATCGGCGGTGGCGAGGCCATCGCCAACCTGCTGACCGGTGCGGTGAATCCCTCCGGCCATCTGCCGGTGACCTGGCCGGTGGATGAGTCGCAATTGCCGCGTCCGTCGATTCCGGGCCTGGGCTTCAAGCCGGCCAAGCCGGGCGAAGACACCATCGATTACGCCATTGAAGGCGCCAACGTCGGCTACAAGTGGTTTGCCGCGCGCAACCTGACCCCGCGCTATCCATTTGGCCATGGTCTGTCGTACACGCAGTTCCGCATGGGCGGCCTGCGTGTGGAGGCTGCCAACGGCCAGCTGACCGCCAATTTCGAGGTGGAAAATACCGGCAAGCGCGACGGTGCCGCCGTGCCGCAGCTCTACGTCACGCTGCCCAATGGCCACGCCACACCGTTGCGCCTGATCGGCTGGCAGAAGGTCGCGCTCAAGCCCGGCGAGAAGCGCATGGTGCAGGTCGTGGCCGAGCCCAAGACGCTGGCCGACTTCGACGCCAAGGCACGTCACTGGACGATTGCCGCTGGCACCTACCGCGTGCAGTTGGCACGCTCGGCCACTGACCCGGTGGAGAGCGTGGAGGTCGCGCTGCCGGCGATGCAGTTGCCGTAACGCGGCATGGCGGACGCACGTACCTGCGGCGTCCGCCACTGCGTGTTTCGGCATGCGCATCTACCCGCGTGCGCGCCCAACTTTTTTTGTGCAACTGCGTTGACAGCCGCGCCGCCAGCTTGCACAATTCGCCCCCTGAGTCGCCCAGGTGGCGGAATTGGTAGACGCACTAGCTTCAGGTGCTAGCGGGGGCAACTTCGTGGAGGTTCGAGTCCTCTCCTGGGCACCACGACTCACGGTAGATCGTAAAAAACCTCGCTTCGGCGGGGTTTTTTGCGTTTGGGCGATCGCAGTGTGCGGTGCCGATGGTGCCCACTGTCTGTGGCTGACGCTGCTTGGCGTCGCGCGTTGTCGCTGTCCGTGGCTGACCACGCGGGGCGCTGTGCTTTTGGGCAATCACGGTCGTCGCGATGCGTCACAGGCGATGCGAATGGCACGCCGTGCAGCCGGAGTCGCTAGCGGTGTGTTCGGCTGTGCACCGCCAAGCGATGGCCTGGCGTCGATGCAGATGACTTGGTCCGCGACGTTGGAGCTTGCACGTGACCGCAGACCGCGCAGACGTCTCCACGGTGGCTAGCGTCAGATGAGCCACATCGCGACAGGCATTGTCGCCAGTGCCTGTCGCGACACCACGCGCCCTACTTGGCGGCAGCCTGTTCCTGATAATCGGTCAGGTAATGCTCGGCGTTGATCTGCTCGGAGGCAGCGGCGTCGTATCCCACCTGTGCAGCCTTCTGTGCGCTAGGCAGGTACAACTCGCCAGTTCCGGCATTGAGGATCAGCAGCACGTACGGCTGCCCGCGCAGTTGCACCGTGTAGCGGGTGTCCTTCTGGGTCGCGGCGGTGCTGGCCAACAGGATCTTGTCGTCGATCTCGCTATCGGCACCGGTCACCTGGACCAGCGCCTGGTTCTTCTCGCGCGGGCCATAGCGCAAGGTCGATACCTTGATGCCATCCCTGGAGCTGTAGGCCTTGGCCTGCTTGGCAACCTCCGGGCGTGCGCCAGCAGCCTGCGTCTGGGTGATGGCGGCCAGCGACAGCAGGGGAACGAGTACGGCGGCCGCAGACAGGCGGCGCAACTGAGATCCAAACATCATGAAAGCTTCCTTGTTTGAGTGAGAACACGGGCAGCATGCCCATGCCATGCGCCACGCACTGCATCGTTCGAACACCTCAGCACGCGTCGCTGCGCCGCATGCTACTGCACGCGATTGCACGATCGGCAATGCCTGGCGCACTGACCTTGCTGGTAATTCACTAAAAGGCGTCAACACGACGATCGAGAGGCAACCAAGCTTCATGGATGTCCTCACACATGACCGCGCATCTCGGAGCGACTGCAGATCCTGCGCAGTGACTTTCGACACGCGACCGTGCATGGCAACGAAGCGGACCATTCGGTATGACACCACTGCGCATGGCCCCGTCGATGCGAAGCTCCTTTGCGCTCGTTCTCTTGCTTGTTGCTTCCAGCGTCCACGCTCGCGGCCAGGACGACGACGCTACCGCGGGTGGGCACGGCCATCGCGTGCAGCTCTCGTCTTCGCACTGCAGCCTCAGTACGCCATTCAATGTGCTCGCCGACAGCGGCGGCATCTGGCTGTATCGCGCAGACGGACTGCCGCGCGAGATCTTCTTCCATGCAGGCGAACTGAGTGTCGACCACCAGTTGCAGCAGATCAGCGCGGACGATGCGCAGCGGTTGCAGGCGATGGAAACGCAAGCACGCCAGTTGATGCCACAGGTCGCAGGGATTGCGCGTGACGTGATCGACCTTAGCTACGACGCGCTCGGGGGTGTGGTCGAGGTCATGACCGGTAGTTGGCTCAACGCCCGCAAAATCGAACGCCTGCGCAAGCGCGCTAGCGTGTACGTCGATGACACGCTCGGCAAGGGACGCTGGGACCAACAGGCCTTCGATGGCAACTTTGAGCGCTACGTCGAGCAGGAAGCCGAGGCATTCAAAGGCAGCATCGGGCGGCATCTGATGTGGCAGATCATGACCGGGCGTGCGGATGGGATCGACCAACGTGCCCAAGCGATGGATGGCCCGCTGGATGCCAAGCTCGACGCGCGAGCGGCCACGATCGACGTCAAGGCCAATGCACTCTGCACTCAGGTGCAATCACTACGTCGTCTACAAGACGCGCTGCAGTACCGCTATCAAGGCAAGCCGCTGCAGATGCTGACGCCGTTGCATGAGGACACCTCAGCCAAGGCCGCCGAAACGGCCACAACGACACCTCACACCGCGGATGCACCTGCCGGCACCGCGATCGAAGTGCAGCAGGCACACCACAACTGATGCGCGCTATCAGCTGCGCTCAGTGCCCCCCGGCTGCCGCGGCGCCGCCGGCACCGGCGCCGAACGGTGGCTTGGCCAGCCACAGGAAGAAGATGATGCCCAAGAAGGTCCAGCCGAGCAGATAGAAGATGTCGTTGAAGCCCATCTGCGAGGCCTGGTGATTGATCATGTTGTTGAGCGAGGCCGCGCCGCGTTGCAGGTCGCCCTGCCCCATTGCGGTGACCTGCTCCTGCATGCCGGGCGTGTACACCGAGATGTGTTCGGTGATGTGCGCATGGTGCACCTGCGTACGGCGCGCCCACAGATACGTGGTCAGCGATGCGGCAAAACTGCCGCCTAGCGTGCGCAAGAACGTGGCCAGGCCGGAGCCGGCCGCGATCTCGCGCCCGTCCAGATCCGAGAGCAGGATCTGCAGCACCGGCATGAAGAACAAGGCCACGCCCACGCCCATCACCAGCTGGATGGTCGCCACGTGGGCGAAGTCCACCTGCAGGTTGAAGTTGGAACGGAAGAAGCTGGTGAACGACATGAAGATGAAGGCAATGGTGGCGAGCATGCGCAGATCGAAACGCAACGCGTACTTGCCCACGAACGGCGTCATCAACACCGGCAGGATGCCGATCGGCGCGGTGGCCAGGCCCGCCCAGATCGCGGTGTAGCCCATGTCGCGTTGCAACCACTGCGGGATCAGCAGGCTGACGCTGAAGAAAGCCGCGTAGGCCACCACCATGGCGAGCGTGCCGGCGCGGAAGTTGCGGTGCCGGAATAGCTTCAGATCGACGATGGGATCCTTGTCGGTGAGTTCCCAGATCACGAACACCACCAGCGCCACGGCTGCGACGCAGGCCAGCACCACGATCTTGTCGGAAGAAAACCAGTCTTCGTCGTTACCCAGGTCCAGCACCAGCTGCAGCGCGCCCACGCCGACCACCAGCAGGATCAGGCCGATGTAATCCATGCGCGGCCGTTCCAGCTGTTCCGGGCGATGCCGCAACTGCGAACCGACGATGCTGCTGGCGATGATGCCCAGCGGCACGTTGATCAGGAAGATCCATTCCCAGCTGTAGTTGTCGGTGATCCAGCCGCCCAGGATCGGGCCGGCGATCGGCGCCACCACCGTGATCATGGCCAGCAAGGCCAGCGCCTGCCCGCGTTTTTCGCGCGGATAGATCGACACCAGCAGACTCTGCGTAATCGGGTACATCGGCCCGGCCACGAAACCCTGCAGCGCACGCGCCACCACCAGCATGCCCATGCTCTGGGCGAGGCCGCACAGCAGCGAGGCGATGGTGAAGGCCAGCGTGGACCACACGAACAGCTTGGTTTCGCCGAAGCGACGGCTCAGCCAGCCGGTCAGCGGCAACGCGATCGCGGTGCTCACCGCGAACGAGGTGATGACCCAGGTGGCCTGCTGCGAACTGGCGCCGAGATTACCGGCGATGGTGGGCAACGAGACGTTGGCGATGGTGGTGTCCAGCACCTGCATGAACGAGGCCATCGCCAGGCCTACTGTGCACAGCGCCACGCTCGCCGGGCGAAAGCCCGCGGCGGGCGCCGGTGCCGAAGGGCCGCCGGGCGCGGTGGGAGCTTGCGAAGACATGGTGGCTTAGCCCGCCTTGGTGGCAGCCTGCGTCGGCAGGTTGTCCTGGATGATGCGATGGATGTCGGCGTCGGCGGCCTTGAGCTGCTGCGCGTAGACATCGGTGGAGAACACCGCGCCGCTGGCAAGCTTGGTCGGCAGCACACTGCCCTGCTGGTCGTGCAGGTTGACGTCGACCTTCATCGACAACCCCAGACGCAGCGGGTTGGCCGCCAGTTGCTTGGGCTCGATGGCGATGCGCACCGGCACGCGCTGCACGATCTTGATCCAGTTGCCGCTGGCGTTCTGCGCCGGCAACAGCGAGAACGCGCTGCCGGTGCCCAGGCCCAGGCTTTCGATGCGGCCGGTGTAATCCACGCCACCGCCGTACAGATCCGAATGCAGTTCCACGGTCTGGCCCAGACGCATGTGCTTGAGCTGGGTTTCCTTGAAATTGGCTTCCACCCACATCTGCTCCGGCGGCACCACCGCCATCAGCACGGTGCCGGGCTGCACCCGCTGGCCTACCTGCGCCGAACGCCGCGCGACATATCCGGACACCGGTGCTACCACGCCGGTACGCGCATGGTTGAGGAAGGCCTGGCGCAGCTGCGCCGCGGCGGCCTGCACGTCGGGCTGGGTGGCCACTTCGGTGTCGTCGACCAACGCGCGATTGCGCTCGAAGCTTTCGCGCGAGCCGCTCACCGCCGCTTCGGCGGCAGCGAGTTCATCGCGGGCATGGGCCAGTTCTTCGTTGGAAATCGCACCGCTTGCAGCAAGGTCCTTGCGGCGTGCGAAGTCGGCACGTGCACTGCGCAGTGTCACTTCGCGTGCAGAAAGTTCGGCCTGCGCGCCTTCCACACTGCGGTACAGACCACGCACCTGGCGCACGGTCTTGGCGAGGTTGGCTTCGGCCTGCTGCAAGGCGACCGCGGTGTCGGACGGGTCCAGCTGCACCAGCAGCTGGCCGCGCTCCACGCGCATGCCGTCTTCGGCGCCGATGCTCACCACGGTGCCACCCACCATCGGGGTGATCTGCACCTGGTTGCCCTGCACGTAGGCGTCGTCGGTGTCTTCAGCCCAGCGCCCGATCAGGAAGTACCACACCACCAGGCCGATGACCGCAAGGATCACCAGGATGGCGACGATGCGCAGCAGTTTGCGGCGCTTGCTCGGTGCGGCCGGCGCGGGATGCGAAGAGGTAGGAGTCGTCTGGCTCATCGTCGATGTCTCAGGAATGCGGTTGTGCGGAAGAGGTCGCGGCGTGTGCGGTGTCGTGCGCAGGCTCCGGCGTAAAGCCGCCGCCCAGCGCACGGCGCAACTTCACCGAGGCCATGACTTGTTGGGAATGCAGCCCGGCCATGCGCTGGCGCGCGGTGAGCAATTGCTCCTGCACGCTCAGCACTTCCAGATAGCTGCCGATGCCGGCGCGGTAGCGCTGCTGGGCCAGGTCGAAGGCGGCGCTGGCGGTCTGCACGGCGTCGTTCTGCGCGCGTGCGCGCTGCTCCAGCGAGCGCACCGCGTTGACCTGGTCGGCCACTTCACGCAGGGCGTCGAGCACCTTCTGGTTGTAGTCGGCCACCGCCAGGTCGTACTGCGCATCGCTGCCAGCCAAGCCGGCGCGCAGCCGGCCGCCATCGAAGATGGGCAGGCTCAAGGCCGGGGCCACCACACCGAGGACCGAGCCGCTTTCCAGCAGCTTGCCGACATCGGAGTTGATCACCCCGCCCAGCGCGGTGAGGTTGAGGCTGGGATAGAAGCGCGCCTTGGCGACGGCGATGTCCTTGTCGGCCGCTTCCACGCGCCAGCGCGCCGCCACCACATCGGGGCGACGGCCGAGCAGGTCGGCCGGCAAGGCGCTGGGCAGTTGCGGCGGCACGCTCTGGCTCAGCACCGGGCGCGCGATGTCCAGCCCGCGGTCCGGGCCCTGCCCAACCAGCGCGGCCAGGGCATTGCGTGCTTCGTCGATCTGCTGCTGCGCCGATTGCACCTGCTGCTGCGCGGCGGGCACGCGGGCCTGCGCCTGACGCACCTGCAATTCGCTGTCGATGCCGGCGCCGCGGCGGCGCTGGGTCAGCTCCAGGGTTTTCTGCGCACGTGCCAGCTCATCGTTGGCCACGTCCTGCAGATCCCAGGCGTAGGCGAGCTGTGCGTAGCCTTCGGCGATGGCCGCCGACAGGTTGAGGCGTGCCGCCTGCGCGTCCACCTCGGCGGCATGCGCCTGGTCCACGGCTGCTTCCCACGCGGCGCGCTTGCCGCCCCACAGGTCCACGCCATAACGGAAGTCCAGCACCACCTGCGCGCTGCCGGCATAGCTGCCGCCGCGCTCCTCGCCCACCATCGATTCGGGCAATTGCAGGCCGGTGTAGCCGCCGGAGACCGACAGGCTGGGGCCGCGGTCGGCCTGGGCAGTGCCGGTGCGCGCCTGCGCCTGGCGCAGCCGTGCATCGGCAGCGGCCAGGCTGGGGCTGTGCTGCAGGCCTTCGGCGATCAGCGCGTCCAACTGCGGGTCGCCCAAGGCACGCCACCAGTCACTGGCCGGCCAGGCGGCCGGGCTGAGCTGCGCCTGCCCGAAGGTGCGCTCGGCATGCACGGCGCCGGGCTCCAGCACGGTGCCTTGCGGCGCCAGGCCGCGGCTGCTGGCACAGGCGGCCAGCGCCAGGGCCAGCGTGGTCACGAGGATCGGCCGCAGCCTGCGCACTGCGCGCGGGTGCCGCCTCTGAAGGAAGGAACTAGCAGCGTTCATGAGTTGAGTGCATCGCGGACACGGATGAGAAGAGAAGTGAGTTGCTCGCGCTCGGGCGCCGACAGGTCGCGCAGGCCATGCTCCATGGCGCGTTCGCCGCGCAGCCGCAGGCGCTCCCACAGCGCTACGCCCTGTTCGGTCATGACGATCTGCAGCGCGCGGCGATCCTGCGCATGTGGCTCGCGCCGCACTGCGCCCAGCGCCTCGAGCTTGTCGAGCAGGCGCGTGACCGCGCTCGGGGTCTGGTCCAGCGCCTGGGCCAGCTCGTTGGCGGTACACGGCGAGCGCACTGCCAGCACCTTCAGGCCCACGTAATGGCTGAAGCCGAAGTCGGGCAGCTCGCCCTTCATCTCGGCATCGAGCTGGCGCATCAACGCGTCGCGCACCTGGCGCAACAGCAAGCCGAAGGTCGGCGGCGTGGTGGCTGTGGAGTCGATCATGGGGCGTTATTTTGTTCCGTAAAATATATTTGTCAACGCAAATATGTCATCCGGGATAAAACCGATTGCAAGGATCGAGACGATACGCGCCCCGCCAGCTGGCCCGGTAATACAATCTGGCCAATGAATAACGAAAACCGGCCAACCGAGATCGATGCGCTGCCACCTGGCGCGCGGGCCAGCTTCGAATGGGCGGATGGCCCGGTGGTGGTCGCCTTCCGCGCCGACCTGCGTGCGGTGTGGGCGCCGGAGACCGCCTGGCATGCGCATATGCGCGGCCAGCTGATGTATGTCGAACAGGGCGTGCTGACCGTGCACACCGAACACGGCACCTCCTCGCTGCCGCCCGGCTGTGCCGGCTGGATGCCGCCCGGCCAGCAGCACACCGTGGAGTTGGCCGGGCCGCTGCGCGGCTGGGGCGTGGTGGTGCGGCCGGATGCCTGCACCGGCCTGCCGGCGCGCAGCGGGGTGATCCGCCTGAGCGGGCTGGCCCGCGAGGTGATCATGCGGGCGGCCAGCTGGCCGCTGAGCGAGATGCTGGCCGAACCCGTGGATCCGGCCCGGCAACGCCTGGCGGCGGTCCTGCTGGACGAGCTGTGCCAGGCGCCGATCGAGCACCTGCACCTGCCGATGCCGGCGGACCGGCGGCTGCTGCGCATTACCCGGCAGCTGCTCGACACCCCCGCCGACCCGCGCCCACTCGAGGCCTGGGCCACCTGGGGCGGGCTGTCGCCGCGCAGCCTGAGTCGGCACTTCCGCGACGAGACCGGGCTCAGTTTTGCGCAATGGCGGCAGCAGGCGCGCCTGGCCGAGGGCCTGCGCCGGCTCAGCCAGGGCACCGCGGTGGCGCAGGTCGCCGACCAGCTTGGCTACAGCAGCCCCAGCGCCTTCGTCAGCGTCTTCCACCGGCATTTCGGTGCCCCGCCGGCCCGTTATCTGGCCGGCGGCCACGCGCGCGGCTTGGCATCCCCCGCCGCATCCGGATAATCGGCGCTCTTCGAGCCCGCGCGCTGGCGCGGGTTCTTCTTTCGTAGGACCTGGCTTCGCATGACCGATCTGACCCGCCCCACCTTCCATGGCTTCGAGCAGCTGCCGCTGCGCGAGTACGCCGAACGCGCCTATCTCGATTATTCGATGTACGTGGTGCTCGACCGCGCCCTGCCGTTCCTGGGCGACGGCCTGAAGCCGGTGCAGCGCCGCATCATCTTCGCGATGAGCGAGCTGGGGTTGAACGCGGCTGCCAAGCCCAAGAAGTCCGCGCGTACCGTGGGCGATGTGATCGGTAAGTACCACCCGCACGGCGATAGCGCCTGCTACGAAGCGCTGGTGTTGATGGCGCAGCCGTTCTCCTACCGCTATCCGTTGATCGAAGGCCAGGGCAACTTCGGCTCCACCGACGACCCCAAGTCGTTCGCGGCGATGCGCTACACCGAATCCAAGCTCACCCCGATCGCCGAAGTGCTGCTGGGCGAAATCAGCCAGGGCACCACCGACTGGGCGGCCAACTTCGACGGCACCCTGGAAGAACCCACCTGGCTGCCGGCGCGCCTGCCGCACCTGTTGCTCAACGGCACCACCGGCATCGCAGTGGGCATGGCCACCGACGTGCCGCCGCATAACCTCAACGAGATCGTCAGCGCGCTGCTGCACCTGCTCGACGACCCGGACGCCACGGTGGCGCAGCTGTGCGAACACGTGCTGGGCCCGGACTACCCGACCAGCGCGGAAATCATCACCCCCGTTGCCGATCTACGTGCCATCTACGAGACCGGCCACGGCAGCGTGCGCGCCCGCGCCACCTACAAGAAAGAACACGCCAACATCGTCATCGACGCGTTGCCCTACCAGGTCTCGCCGTCCAAGGTGATCGAGCAGATCGCCCAGCAGATGCGCGCAAAAAAGCTGCCGTGGCTGGAAGACATCCGCGACGAATCCGACCACACCAGCCCGGTACGGGTGGTACTGGTGCCGCGCTCCAACCGCGTCGATGCCGAGCAGTTGATGGGCCACCTGTTCGTCACCACCGATCTGGAACGCAGCTACCGCGTCAATCTCAATGTGATCGGCCTGGATGGCCGCCCGCAGGTCAAGAACCTCAAGCACCTGCTGAGCGAATGGCTGACCTTCCGCAGCGACACCGTCACCCGCCGCCTCAACCATCGCCTGCAGAAGGTCGAGCGCCGCCTGCACCTGTTGGAAGGCTTGCTGATCGCCTTCCTCAACCTGGATGAAGTCATCCGCATCGTCCGCAGCGAGGACGAACCCAAGCCGGTGCTGATCGCCCGCTTTGCGCTCAGCGAAGAACAGGCCGAATACATCCTGGAAACCAAGTTGCGCCAGCTGGCGCGCCTCGAAGAAATGAAGATCCGCGGCGAGCAGGAAGCCCTCGCCAAGGAGCGCGAGCAGATCCTGTCCATCCTCGGCAGCAAGACCAAGCTGAAGAAGCTGATCAAGGACGAGCTCACCGCCGACGCCAAGAAGTTCGGCGATGCGCGTCGCTCGCCGCTGGTGCAGCGTGGCGCCGCACAGGCGATCGACGAAACCGAGATGGTCGCCAGCGAACCGATGACGGTGGTGCTGTCGGAGAAGGGCTGGGTGCGTGCAGCGAAGGGCCACGAGGTGGATCCGGCTGGCATGTCGTACCGCGACGGCGACGGCCTGCTGGCCGCCGTGCGCAGCCGCAGCACCTACCACGTGGCGTTCCTGGATTCGGACGGCCGCGCGTACTCCACGCTGGTGCACACCCTGCCCTCGGCGCGCGGCAACGGCGAACCATTGACTGGGCGTTTTTCACCGGCCTCCGGCGCCTCGTTCCAGGTGCTGGCCAGCGGCGAGAACAATGCCCGCTTCGTGCTGGCGTCCTCGCACGGCTACGGCTTCGTGACCCGTTTCGAAAACCTCACCGGCCGCAACAAGGCCGGCAAGGCGATGCTCAACCTGACCACCGGCGCGCATGTGCTGACGCCAGCGCAGGTGCTCAACCCGCAGACCGACCGCATCGTGGCGGTGACCAGCGCCGGCAACCTGCTGGCGATCACCGCCTCCGACCTGCCCGAGCTGGACAAGGGCAAGGGCAACAAGCTCATCGAGATCCCCAAGGCCAAGCTCGGCACCGAACGCGTGGTCGCCGTGGCCGCGGTCGCCCCGGGCAACACCTTGCTGGTGCGCAGTGGCGCACGCGTGATGAGCCTGTCGTTCAAGGATCTGGACACCTATGTGGGCGCGCGTGCAAGCCGTGGCGCGTTGTTGCCGCGTGGGTGGCAGAAGGTGGATGGGCTAGACGTGCAGTAAGGATTTTCACCAGCCGAGCGCGCGGCGGCGCGTTTGGCACTGCCGTGCTTATGGGTGACTGAGGCGCGGCAGAAGGTGGATGGGTTGGACGTGCAGTAATGGGTGTTCACCAGCCACACGCGCGGCGGCGCGTTTTCCCATCAACGAATGCCGAGCACTGCGCGCTCATGCGCATTGCTGACCAAGCCTGCGTCCACGCAAGCATGCGTAGCTCTGTGCCGGCAGTTAATCGCCATCGCATAAGCCAACGCTGTGTTCAAAGCGGGCCAATGATCACCGCGCCAAAGCGCAGCTAGAGAAACACGATGGACACGGAGTTCTGGATACAACGCTGGCAGGCCGGCCAGACCGGCTTTCATCAGGACGAGGTGATGCCGCTGCTGCAGAAGCACTGGCCCGCCGTACAGGCGCCGCCTGCTGGTCGCGTGCTGGTCCCGTTGTGTGGCAAGAGCCTGGATATGCACTGGCTGGCCGCGCAAGGCCACCGCGTGCTTGGCGTGGAGCTGTCGCCGCTGGCAGTCACGCAGTTCTTTGCAACTGCCGGGATTGAGCCAAAGCGCCACACCAGCAACATGGGCGAGCACTACGTCGCCGGCCCGATCGAGATCATCTGCGGTGACGCATTTGCGCTGGATGCGCAGGTGCTGGCTGATTGCAGCGCCGTCTACGATCGCGCGGCGCTGGTGGCACTTCCAGCTGACCTGCGCCAGCAGTATCTACGCACCGTCTATGCGCGCCTGCCTGCGCAGTGCTGTGGTCTGCTGATCACCCTGGAGTATCCGCAAGCCGAAAAAGCCGGCCCACCGTTTTCGGTGGACGCAGCCGAGGTGCATGGTTTATTCGATGCCCACTGGCAGGTGCAACTACTGGAGCAGCGCGACATCCTCGACCAGGAGCCGCGCTTCCGCGCCGATGGCGTGACCGCGCTGGCAACCGGCGTGTACCGTCTGCAACGCAACGGATCGACATAGACGGGAACGGCTGTGCCGCGCGGTGATCGCAACGGCGAGCGTGCGAGTCGCCCGCACACATCGACAACACCACACGGCACTACTGATGCGGTGACTCACGAGAACTGCACCGACCCGACGCAAGAAACTGCCCTGCACACCCGGCAGCTGCCACCCCACGACACGCAGGCAGCACGCCTCGAACACGTACCCCGCTTCCACTCCGCCACGCAGACCGACCGCTGCGCCGCGTCGAGACCGGATTTACCCGGCCACGTGACTCTTGTCGATCTTCGAGGTCTGGTACAGCTCCAGGCCGATGCGCTTGATCAGGCCGAGCTGCTGCTCCAGCCACCAGGCATGATCTTCCTCGGTGTCCTGCAACTGCTTGAGCAGCATGTCGCGGCTGACGTAGTCGCCGTGGTCTTCACACAGCTTCATGCCGGCGGCCAGCGCAGCGCGCACTTCGTATTCCACGACCAGATCGCGCTCCAGCATCTCCACTACGGTTTTGCCCGGCGCAAACTCGGCAGGCCGCATGTCCGGGTCGCCTTCCAGGAACAGGATGCGACGCAGCAGCGCGTCGGCATGCTCGGTTTCCTCTTCCATCTCGTGATTGATGCGCTCGTACAGCGCCATCAGGCCCTGGTCCTCGTAACGGCGCGAATGCAGGAAATATTGATCGCGCGCCGCCAATTCGCCGCGCAGCAGCTGCTTGAGGTAATCGACGACTTCGGGATGGCCTTTCATGGTGTGCTCCAGCAACGCAATGCGCGCATGGTGCCCGAAGCGGGCGGGCAATGATCTAATCGGAATCACTTTCAGTTGCGCTTGCAGGCGGACCGGCAACGGTCACGCACCGGCGCGACACTGGTCACAGATGAATCGCTCAAGGAATCGATGATGCGCAAATGGCTGCGCCGGCTGTTGCTGGCCCTGGTGGTGCTCACCCTGCTGGTCACGCTGGGGCTCTACCTGGCGGTGCGTGGCAGCCTGCCACGGCTGGACGGCGAGACTGCGCTACGTGGCCTGGGCGCACCGGTCAGCGTGCTCCGCGACGCGGGCGGCGTGGTCACCATCGACGCCACCAGCCAACGCGATGCGCTGCGTGCGCTCGGGTATGTGCACGCGCAGGAGCGCTATTTCGAAATGGACCTGATGCGCCGCGCATCGGCTGGCGAACTGTCCGAACTGTTCGGCCCTGCTGCGCTGGACCTGGACAAACGCAACCGCGTGCACCGCCTGCGCGCCCGTGTGCACGCCAGCCTGGATGTGGCCGCCGGCAGCGAGCATGCGGCACTGCAGGCCTATACCGAGGGCGTAAACGCGGGGCTGGCGGCATTGCGCGTGCGGCCATGGCCGTATCTGTTGCTGCGGCAGACCCCGCGCGCCTGGACGCTGGACGATTCCATCCTGACCGGCATGGCGATGTACGCCGACCTGCAGGACAACGACAATCAGACCGAACTGGCCGCTGCGCGCATCCGCGCGGTGGTACCGCCGGCACTGGCCGCCCTGCTCGATCATCAGGGCTCCAGCTGGGATGCACCGCTGTTCGGCCCGGCGCTCGGCGATGCGGTGTTGCCGGATGCTGCCGCTGTCGACCTGCGCCGCCTCCCGCACCCGTCCACCCCGCCCGGCGCCGAGGCCCCCACGCCCGGCAGCAACAACTTTGCCGTGGATGGCAGCCTCACCGCCGATGGCCGCGCCATCGTCGCCGATGACATGCACCTGGGCCTGCGCGCACCCAATATCTGGTTCCGCGCGCGCCTGCGCTATCCGGATACACGCGCGCCCGACGGCAAGGTGGACGCCACCGGCTTCACCCTTCCCGGCCTGCCCGCAGTGGTGGTCGGCAGCAATGGGCATGTGGCATGGGCGTTCACCAACAGCTACATCGACACCGCCGATTTCGCCCGCATTCCGGCTGACCAGGCAGACCGCACCATCCCGCTGCGCGATTACACCGAAACCATTCGCGTGGCCGGCGCCGCGCCGGTGACGTTCACTGTCCGCGAGGCGGAATGGGGCCCGATCCTGCACACCGAGGCCAACGGCGATCTGCTCGCCCTGCGCTGGGCGGCGCAACTGCCCGGGGCAATCCGCCTGGATTTCACCGAGATGGTCAACGCCGGCGATCTGGAGGCCGCCTTCGCCGTGGCAGACCGCTCCGGCATCCCGGCACAGAACCTGCTGATTGCCGACCGGAGCGGGCGCATCGGCTGGCGGCTCATCGGCGCGCGGCCAGCGCGCAACCCGGGCTGCTGGCCCAGCGGGATTGCCGAGCTTGCGCCCACCACGCCCGCTTCGAATGGCACCGTCGCGCCGGGCAATTCGCCTGGCGGCTGCGTGCCCTGGCCGCTACGCAGCGATGCCGCGCCGTCGCTGATCGACCCACCCACGCACCGCCTGTGGACCGCCAATAGCCGCATCGTCGATGCGCAACAGCTCGCCATCCTGGGCAATGCCGGTTACGACCTCGGTGCGCGTGCGCAGCAGATCCGCGACGACCTGTTCGCCAAGCAGCGCTTCACCGAACGCGATCTGCTGGCCATCCAGCTCGATGATCGTGCCGTGCTGCTCACGCGGTGGTGGCAGCTGCTGCGCAGTGTGGTCGAACACAGCAAGGACCCGGCGCTGCAACGGATCGAAGTGGCGACACGGCAGTGGAGCGCCCATGCGGCCACCGATTCGGCCAGTTACCGCATCGTGCGTGGCTTCCGCGGCATGCTGCTCGATACGCTTCAGGCCGGCCTGCTCGCCCCCGCCAAAGACGCACTGGGCGAGAGCTTCCTGCCGCCGCGCCGCGCACAGCTGGAAGGCATTGTCTGGCCGCTGTTGCAGCAGCGCCCGGCCAACCTGCTGCCGCCGCCTTATCGCAGCTGGGAGCAACTGCTGGACGAGACCGCGCGCGCACTGCATGCCGATCTGGCCTCACAGGGCGACACGCTGGGCGAACGCACCTGGGGCGAACGCAATACCGCCGCCATCTGCCACCCGATCGCGCGTGCACTGCCGGCGTTGGCGAAACATGTGCTGTGCATGCCGCCGGACCAACTCCCAGGCGATCGCGACATGCCGCGTGTGCAGGGCCCGGCCTTTGGCGCTTCGGAGCGCATGGTGGTCTCCCCGGGACACGAGCGCGACGGCATCGTGCACATGCCCGGCGGGCAAAGCGGCCACCCGCTGTCGCCGTTCTGGGGCGCCGGCCACGACGACTGGGTCCACGGGCGCCCCACGCCGTTCCTGCCCACCGCCACCCAATACACGCTGCAGTTGCGGCCGGAGTAGCGGGTTCCGTTTTCTCACGTGGACAGGCCGCTCTGCTGGGCGTACGGCTGCGCGGCGCCAGCGGATTGCCGCATGCCCACGCGCAACGCGTGGGCATCATCCACGGACTAGTCGCAGCGCCGTTCCAGACGCTGCGCCCGAGACGAACCCAACCGCGCAATCCGCCATGCTAAGATGCATTTGATAACCATTCCCATTGGTAACCAATGCGCCCCACGCTTCTTGTCACTGCGCTTGCCGCCGCACTCCTGCTGCCCCCGCCGTCCGCGCTTGCCCAGCACACCACGCCCGCACCCACCGAACTAGATGGCGTGGATGTCATCGGCCGTGCGCAGACGTTGTACAAGTCCGACGACGCCGCGGTGGGCACGCGTACCGATACGCCGCTGGCATTGGTGCCGCAGTCGGTGCAGGTGCTGCCGCGTGAGTTGATCGACGACCAGGCCGCACGCCAGATCACCGATCTGTATCGCAGCATCAGCGGCATCAGTTTCTTCAGCTATGCCGGCGTCACCTTGCGTGGCTTCCGCCAGGAAAACGTGCTGTATGACGGGCTGCGTGGCGACCCGTACGCCGGGTTTTCGGTGCCGCAGCTGTTCAACATCGAACGCGTGGAAGTGCTCAAGGGCCCGGCCGGCGCGCTATATGGCGGCGGTGAGCCGGGCGGCGTCATCAACTACGTGACGCGCAAACCCGGCCATCAGGCGTTGCGGCGGGTGGAGCTGCAACTGGGCAACCAATCGTTTGGCGCGGCATCGTTCGAAGCCACCGGCCCGGCACGCGAGGATGGCCGCATCCGTTACCGCATCGGCGCCTATGCCGACGGCGAGGACGGGTTCCGCTGGAACACCGACAGCGAAAGCCAGATCGGCGATGCGTCGGTGGCATTCGATATCGGCGAGACCGGCGAGCTCACGTTGCAATACACCGACATCACCCAGAACCTGGGCGGCAACCGCTTGCGTGGCGTGCCGGTGGACGATGACGGCAACTTCCTGACCAACCGGCGCTGGAATCACAACGAATCCACCGACTTCCTGGACATGCGCGCCAAGGTCGCCTTCGCGCAATACAAATTCGCCCCCTCCAGTGCGTGGGACGTGGACATGGCACTGCGTTGGTTCAAGAACGACGAGCACCAGATCTACCACGAGCCCATGGGCTTGATCGACCGGGATGGCGACGGCACCGCCGAGTGGATGACCCGCCAGTTGCGCAACCAGTATCGCGACAACGACGCGCTTTCCGGCAACGTCAACGCGGTGTTCCGCACCAGCACCGGTGCGATCGGCCATAAGCTGCTGATGGGCGCGGACTACTACCGCCTGGATGCGGATTTCCGCGCGCAAACCGCCAACACCGCCGACACCGGGCGCATGCGCGGGCCGGTGCCCGGCATCGATCTGTTCAATCCGGTCTACGGCCGCAGCGGCTTTTACGACTACGGCCTGGACACGCTGCCCTGGCGCGCCACCAGCACCCGCAGCCAACGCTATGGCGCCTACCTGCAGGACGAACTCACGCTCACCGAGCGCTGGTTCGCGATGGCCGGGCTGCGCTGGGATGGCTTCAAGGACGACAACCGCCTGGATGGCTCGCGCATCACCGGCAATGACCTCAGCTGGCGCGTCGGCAGCACCGTGGTATTGCGCGAGGGCATCAACGCCTACGCCAGTTACGCCAGCGGCTTCCTGCCGCAGGATGCGGCCAACCAGGACAGCAGCGTCGGCGGCCCGTTCGATCCCGAGCGCAGCACGCAGTGGGAAGTGGGCCTGAAGACCGCGCTCAACGACGGCGGGCTCACGCTCAACACCGCGCTGTATCGCATCGAGCGCAGCAACATCGTGCAGGCCAACGGCAGCATCACCGATGGCGTCAACCAGCTCTCGGCGCTGGGCCTGGTCCGCAGCGAAGGCCTGGAAGTGGATCTGCTGGCCGATCTCACCGAGCGCTGGGTACTCAACCTCACCTACGCCTACAACGACGCGCGCGTGCTGGATGCCGGCACCAACGGCATCACCAATGCCTCCGGCGATCGCTTTGCCAATGCACCGCGCAATACCTTCGGGCTGTGGACGCGCTATGAGCTACCGGCGTGGAACTCGGCCGTTGCGTTCGGCGCCGATTACGTCGGCGAGCGTCTGAGCCTGGAAGGCCAACGCGTCAAACCGTATGCCATCTTCGACATCAGTTGGCAGACCCAGTGGGATGCGTGGAAACTGCAGGTCAACGTCAAGAACCTGTTCGACAAGGTGTATGCGGCCAGCGGTTTCACCGAACGCACCGGCCACTTCCCCGGCGAGCCACGCCGCATCTATGCGCAGCTGGCCTACAGCTTCTGAGCATGCTGCACAGCGCTGCTGCGCGGCCACGGCGCCGCGCAGCAGCGCGCTAGGATCAACATCGCAGATGCGCTGCATCGCACAGCGCTGCAAGCGCATCGCTGCGCTGCGCTGCGTGATGATCAATCGCGACCCTGCCACATCACAGCGCCAACAGTGCAGCACTAGAGTGCGCATCCGCGCACAGTTGGCACCGCCACGTTGACCGCCATGAACCTGCGCCGACCATGCGGGCCGATGTCGGCTGGAACTTAACGCCTGGTGCGACACACTAGAGGCCGTCGCGATTGGACGCTGCATCGCACCCATCGCCCCCCTCCCCTCACTGACCGGAATCCGCATGCCTCTGCTTGCCCGCTCCGTTTCCGCCCTGTTGCCCCTGGTCTTTGCGACCGCCTGCTCGGCTGCACCGCCAGCGCCTGCCGGCCCACCTGCGGCGCCTGTCGCCAGCTGCACCGCCAAGGTGCGGCCGGGCCAAGACCTGCAAAAAGCCATCGACAAGCTGCCGCAAAGCGATACGCCTGCCGTGCTGTGCCTGGAAAAAGGCGAGTTCCCGCTCAACGGGCTGGTATCGATCCACCGCGGCAACCTCACCGTGCGCGGTAAAGGCCCGGCCACCGTGCTGCGCATGGCCGATGGCGTGCAACAGCCGGTGCTGGTGGTTGGCGATTACGAGAACCAGCAGCCCACCGGCGTGATCCGCAACGTCAGCATTGAAGACATGCAGATCGTGGCCAGCACCGGCGACAAGGAATTCATGCCGGAGCGCCCGTACCTGAGCAACAGCGCGGTGGTGGTGCGTTCGGGCCAAGGCATTCGCCTGGCCGGTCTGCAGGTCAACAAGTGCCGTAGCGCGTGCCTGCTCAGCGAATACGACACGCGCGAGATCACCATCGAACGCAATGATGTCTCCGGCGCCATCTGGGACGGTGTGTCGTTCAATCGCACCGCCAAGGTGACGATGATGAATAACTACATCCACGACAACGTGGCTGCCGGCCTCACCACCGAGCATCTGGAAGACAGCGAGATTCGCGACAACCGCTTCGAGCGCAATGGCAGCCAGGGCATCTATCTGTCGGATGCGCGGCGCAACCGCTTCACCAACAATCAGTTCGATGGCAACAAGGTGGCGGGCATCTTCCTGGCCTGCGCCATCCGCTATCGCACGCCGGAAATCCTGTGCTGGGACAACAGCATGAGCCAGGACAACCTGTTCGAGAACAACCGCTTCGCCAGCAACCCGTTTACCTACACCATCGGCGTGGACCGTGCGGCCAACTGCAGCGCGGCCGACTTCAAGCCCAACGTGTGGCGCAACAACCAGGCCGATGTGGCCGGCGTGGATATCGAGCCGCAGCGCTACGGCTACTGCGTGCGCCACGAGTAAGCGCAGCGATCAAAACCGCTGCGCAGCCACCAGGCGGGCGCGGCCGGTGCTCGGAACCTGCATGTACACGTACGCTCTGGTTCCCCGCGCCGTCCGCACCTACTTGGCGATTGCTGACTACGTTTTCTGATCGGCCAGAAGCAACGCACTGGCATGGCCGGCGCCCTTGGGCTGCCGGCCATGCCGTAGCGCAGTCGTTTGATCAGGACGCCAACGCCTGCGCGTGCACGCCGGCAATCGCACGGCCCGACGGATCGGCCATCGCCGCAAAGCTCGCGTCCCAGGCAATGGCCGTCGGCGACGAACACGCGATGGATTTACCGCCCGGCACCGTCTCCGCAGCGGCCTGGCTGGGGAAGAACTGCTCGAACAGACTGCGGTAGAAATACGCTTCCTTGGTCTGCGGCGGGTTCACCGGGAAGCGCCGGTCGGCCGCCGCAAGTTCGCGATCGCTCACGTGCGCGGCGGCATGTGCCTTTAGGCCGTCGATCCAGCCATAGCCGACACCATCGCTGAATTGCTCCTTCTGCCGCCACAGGATCGATTCCGGCAGATAGCCGGCAAATGCCTCGCGCAAGATGCCCTTCTCGATGCGGGTGGCACCGGTGCTGGTCTTGTCGATCATCTTGAAGCGC
Organism: Xanthomonas sp. LMC-A-07; assembly: GCF_030208825.1. NCBI lineage: Bacteria > Pseudomonadati > Pseudomonadota > Gammaproteobacteria > Lysobacterales > Lysobacteraceae > Xanthomonas > Xanthomonas sp. LMC-A-07. Next base: position 292,439 of record NZ_JARVTF010000020.1, on the reverse strand, counting down.
GCGTCCATGCGCATCGCCACGTCCAGGAATTCGCGATCCAGGAACGGCACGCGCGGCTCCACGCCCCAGGCCATCATCGACTTGTTGGCGCGCAGGCAATCGTAGTTGTTGAGCGCATCGAGCTTGCGCACCAGTTCTTCGTGGAATTCCCGCGCATTGGGCGCCTTGTGGAAGTACAGGTAGCCGCCGAAGATCTCGTCGCTGCCTTCGCCGGACAGCACCATCTTGACGCCCATCGCCTTGATGCGCCGCGCCAGCAGGAACATCGGCGTAGACGCACGAATCGTGGTCACGTCATAGGTCTCGATGTGGCGGATCACTTCCGGCAACGCATCCAGGCCTTCTTCAAAGCTGTATTCGAAGCCGTGGTGCACGGTACCGAGCGCGGCGGCGGCCACCTCGGCGGCGGCCAGATCCGGCGAGCCGGTCAGGCCGATTGCGAAGGAATGCAGACGCGGCCACCAGGCTTCGGTGGTGTCGTTCTCTTCGATGCGATGCCGCGCGTAGCGCGCGGCCACCGCCGCCACCAACGACGAATCCAGGCCACCGGACAGCAGCACACCGTAGGGCACGTCGGTCATCAGCTGGCGATGCACCGCGCGCTCGAACGCCTCGCGCAGTTCCTGCAGCGGCACCTGCACATTTTCCACTTCGCTGTATTCGCGCCACGAGCGCTCGTAGTAGCGGCTCAATGCGCCAGTGGCGCTGTCGTACCAATGACCAGGCGGAAACTGCGCGGCATCGGCGCAATCGTCCACCAGCGACTTGAGTTCGGACGCCACGCGCAGGCGGCCTTCGCGGTCGTGGCCCCAGTACAACGGCACCACGCCAATCGGGTCGCGCGCGATGATCACCCGCCCCGCGGTCTTATCCCACAACGCGAAGGCGAAGATGCCATTGAGGCGGTTGAGATAGGAGGCCGGCGCATCTTCGCGGTACAGCGCGTTGATCACTTCGCAGTCCGAGCCGGTCTGAAAAGCGTACGGCTGCAATAGCTCGGACTTGAGTTCGCGATGGTTATAGATCTCGCCGTTGACTGCCAACGCCAGGCTGCCGTCCTCCGACAACAGCGGCTGCGAACCGCCCGCCGGGTCGACGATGGCCAGGCGCTCGTGCACTAGGATGGCACCGGCATCGACGTACACGCCGCTCCAGTCCGGCCCGCGATGGCGCTGCCGCTGCGAACATTCCAGGGCCTGCCGGCGCAGGGCCTGCAGGTCGTCGCCGGGTTGCAAGCCGAAGATACCGAAGATGGAACACATGGAGACACTCCTGGAAAAGTCGTGATGGGCGGCCGAAGGATCAACGCAGTGCAAGACGTCACCCATAAAAAAAACCCGCATCGGCCGATGCGGGTTTTCTGGAAACTGGGCGTGGGTGTTGGTACTTCGCCTAGTCGCAGACCCGCATCGGCCGCGCACGATTATTCGCGCGCAGATTGCTGCGGTGATTGGCGTTGGCGACGTTGGACTGAGACGATGTCATGGGCCGACCGTATCCCGCTTTCAGCGGCGACGCAACTGTTGCGATGGCAACCAAGCAGGGTCGGCAATCCCGGCATTCCAAGGCCGCCGCGCGATCGCGGACGCGTTGCGCGGATAATGTCGCCCCCGTCGTCGGAAGCCTCTGCAATGACCCCACGCATCGGACGCCTGGCGTTTGCGGCCCTTATCCCACTCGTGCTGCTGCAAGGGTGCAGCACGACGGCGCCGCGCACCGACCCTGCCAAACTGCGACAGCTGGAGCAGACGGCTGCCGATGGTAGTTTCGACAGCATCTGGGAGGTCGCCAGCCAACTGGAGAGCCGCAACGATCCGCGCGCCATCGGCTGGTATGAGTGTGCCGCCGCGACCACGCCGTGGACCTTCCGCAATGCCCTTGCCGAGCTGGCACTGGGCCGGATCTGGGCAAGCGGCACGCTTACGCATGCAGACAGCCCCTACATCGACCAGCGCGTGGCGTTGCGGGCATCGCCGCGCAAGGGCGAGCGCTGGTATCTGGCGGCGGCCATGCACGGCAGCCCGCATGCCATTCGCGAGCTCGCCAAATTCCACCGTGACCGCGGCGAAGCGGCCGCCGCGTTGCGCTGGGATTTGCGCGTCGCGATCTACGAGCGCGCCGCCTCCGGACCGTCAGGGCTTCCCGCCGCCATCGCGCCACGCGACGGCGACATCCATCCGCTGGTGCGCGACATCCAACGCCGTGCGCGTGGCGGTGACGCCGAGGCGCAGGTCGATCTTGGCGCGCTCTACGAAAAGGGAATGGGCGGCGTGAACAGGGATGGTGCCGAAGCGCTGCGCTGGTACCGACGCGCGGCCGACCAGGGCAATGTGTATGGAGAATACTTCTACGCCCTACTGCTGGGACGCGGCAGCAGTGGGGTCACGCGCGATGAGGAAACCGCGGCGATCTGGTTTGCCAAGGCGTCCGCACAGCGGTTCTACATCGCCGACGTATCGCATTGGCGCGAGGCGATCAAACCACCGTTCTGGACCTTCGACTAGGCACTCTCGCTGGTGTGTTCGTACGACCCGGCGACGCGGCGCGGTGTAACCGAGATGCTGCTGCAGCAACAAGTCCGCAGCGCACACGGTAGGACGCGCGTATCAGGATCACCCTGCCACGCATCGCTGCCGGCAGTGCTGAGCGTCGCACGGCGCGCGTCGGATGTCGGCCGGAAGCGTCTGCAACACCTCAGACCAGCAGACGCTCGACGAGCGTGCGGTACAGCGCCGGCAGCGCTTCCAGATCGGCCACGCGCACGTGCTCGTCCACCTGATGGATCGATGCATTGACCGGGCCCACTTCGATGCACTGCGCACCCAGCGGTGCGATGAAGCGCGCATCGGAGGTGCCGCCGCCGGTGCTTTCTTCCGGCGGTGCCCCGGCAAAGGCGCCGAGCACTTCGCGGGCCACGCGCCGCAGCGTGCCTTCGGGCGTGTAGAACGGCTCGCCGCTGCGATGCCAGGCCAGCGTGTAGGTCAGCGCATGCCGCTCCAGCAGCGCGACGATCTCGCGCTCGAGCGTCTCGGCATTCCAGTGCGGCGTGTAGCGCAGATTGAAGGCCACCTGCAGCTCGCCGGGAATCACGTTGTTGGCGCCAGTGCCGGCGTGGATATTGGAAATCTGCAGGCTCGTAGGCGGGAAGCTTTCGAAGCCATCGTCCCATTGCCGCGCGATCAATTCGGCCAGCGCAGGCGCCGCCAGGTGGATCGGATTGCGCGCCTTGTGCGGGTACGCCACGTGGCCTTGCACGCCTTTGACGATCAGGTTGCCGGACAGGCTGCCACGGCGGCCCACCCGCAGCAGATCGCCGAGCCGCTCGGTGGACGATGGCTCACCGGTGATGCACCAGTCGATCTGCTGGCCGCGCTCGGCAAACAGCTGGGCCACATGGCGCACGCCGTCGATGGCATCCCCTTCTTCGTCGCTGGTCAGCAGCACCGCCAGCGTGCCCGGATGCTCCGGATGGGCAGCCACAAACTGCTCGGCAGCCACCACGAACGCAGCCACGCTGCCTTTCATGTCGGCCGCACCGCGGCCGTACAACACGCCATCGCGCACCTGCGGGGCGAATGGGTCGCTGGTCCAATCGCTCGCCGGCCCAGGCGGCACCACGTCGGTGTGCCCCAGCAACACCAGCACGGGCGCGCCACTGCCGTGCGTGGCCCACAGGTTATCGACGGCGCCCAGCCGCAGGTGTTCGCACGCAAAGCCGGCAGCGCTCAAGCGGTCGGCGATGAGCGCCTGGCAGCCCGCATCGGCGGGCGTCACCGAGGCGCGTGCGATGAGGTCGCAGGTCAGTTGCAGGACGTCGCTGGTCATCAGGGTCTCTTGGCAAGGGACTGCATGCAGCGCATGCGTGAGGGGTGCAGCATGCGGCAACGCGCGCCACCGCGCGGGCCGCCAGGCGAAGCGATGTTGCCGCGCAGGTTCAGCCCACCGCGAAGCGCGCCTTGAAGCCGTTGTCGGAGAACCCCTGGCTCAGCGTGCCATCGTCGGTCAGCACCACCGGGCGACGGATCAATTGCGGGTACTCGCGAAGCAGCAGCTTCCACTCTGCCTCCGAGCCGGGCGTTTTCTTGTTGTCGGGCAACTGCCGCCAGGTGGTCGAGGACTTGTTGATCAAGGCATCGAATCCACCGGCTTTACCGGCCCATTCCAGCAAGGTGTCCGGTGCGGGCGTGTGCTCGCGGTAATCCACGAACGTGTAGGCAACACCAAAGCGATCCAGCCACTTGGTGGCCTTTTTGCAGGTATCGCAGTTCTTCAATCCATATAGCGTGGTCATGTCGTGCTCTCTTCAACTGTTTGGCGCGCGCCTGCACGCGCCAGCAGGGTGGTGGCCAACTCGGCGGGGTCTTGCCCGTGCGCAGGCAGGAACACCACCGGTGTGCGCTCACCGTGGAATTTCAATGCCAGCCGCGCCGGCGGCATCACCCAGGCGAGATCGACCGCACGCAACTGCGCAAGGTCCACACGCTGCGATTGTCCCTGCCGCACGATCTCCAGCGCATCGCCGTCGTCGCACACCTGCGCCCATCGCCCGCACAACACGAGGTACCGCACGGTCAGCCCCACCATCGCGACAGGCGCCAGCCAGCGCAACACATCCAATTGCTGCGGGACGCCGTCGCGCACTAGCGAGCCCGCCACGTAGGCCACAACCCAGCCCAGCCACAGGGCCGGGATGCCCCACCGGATCCAGCCACTGGCCGGACGCGACAGCAGGGTGCCTGCGTGTGCGTGTGCGGTACTCAATCGGCCAGACCGCGCAGCAATTCGTTGACGCTGGTCTTGCTGCGCGTGCGCGCATCCACCTGCTTGACGATCACCGCGCAATACAGCGAATGCGAGCCATCCTTGGACGGCAGCTGGCCGGACACCACCACGCTGTACGGCGGCACGTAGCCGTAGGAAATCTCGCCGGTCGCGCGGTTGTAGATGCGCGTGCTCTGGCTGATGAACACGCCCATGCCGATCACGCTGTGATGGCCGATCACCACGCCTTCCACCACTTCCGAACGCGCACCGATGAAGCAATGGTCTTCGATGATGGTCGGGCTGGCCTGCAGCGGCTCCAGCACGCCACCGATGCCGGCACCGCCGGACAGGTGGCAGTGTTTGCCGATCTGCGCGCACGAGCCCACCGTGGCCCAGGTATCGACCATGGTGCCTTCGCCGACATACGCGCCGATATTGGTGAAGCTGGGCATCAGCACCACGTCCTTGCCGAAATAGCTGCCGCGCCGTGCAACCGCACCGGGCACCACGCGCACACCAGCCTGGCGGAACTCGGCCTCGTGGAAGCCGGCAAAGCGCGATTCCACCTTGTCCCAGAACGGCGCCGGCTGCGCCTCGATCACGGCCATCTCGTTGACGCGGAAGTACAGCAGCACTGCCTTCTTCAACCACTCGTTGACGGTCCAGCCGCCCTGCCCGTCCGGCTCGGCAACACGGAACTCGCCGCTTTCCAGTCCATCGATGACACGATTGACGATTGCCCGCGTGGAGCCTTCGATCTCGTCGATGGTCAATGCCGCACGGCGTTCAAATGCGCTTTCGATACCGAACTTCAGTTCGTCACTGCTGACCTGCGCGGTGGGCTGCACGGCCTTCTTGGCGATCGGCAGCTTCTTGGCCGCCGCGGCCTTCTTGGCGGCCGGTGCAGCCACCACGGTGGTCGCCTTCTTGGCTACGCGCGGCACCTTGGCGGCCGTTTGCTTCGGCTGCGCTGGGGCGGCGGTGGCGTTACGGCGCGCGCTCTGCTTGGCGACGGCAGCAGTACTGTCGGCCGGCTTGGTTGCCGGCTTCTTGGGGGCTGCGGCCTTGGACGCGGCCGCGCGCTTGGGCGTTGCAGAAGAAGCGCGCTTGGCGGCTGCGCTGGCGGGAGTCGCGCGCGGCGTGCGCGCAGGCTTCTTGGTGCTCATGGGGGCTCTCCGGGAGGAACTCAGGTGGGATCGAGACAGGCGCACAGCGCATCGCGCAGCGCCTGCCGGGCAGCATCGGGCAACGGGCGATCGTGCTCGTCGGTGATCTGGAACTGGTCTTCGGCGCGCTCGCCGAAGGTGGCGATGCGGGCGTCGTGCACGCGCAGGTGCTGCATGCGCAACACGTGCGCCACGTCGGCCAGCAGGCCCGGGCGGTCAGGCGCCACCAGGCTGATGCGGGTGCGCCTGCCACCGGCACTTTCGCTGAATTCCACCCGCGGGGCGAAGCGGAAATGCCGCAACTGGCGCGGCACCGCGCGCCGTGACGGGCGCACTTTGAGCAAGTCGCCCGCCAGTACCTGGCGCAGGGCGGCGGCCAGGCGCTGCGGGTCGCCATCGGCGGAACTGTCCTGCGGCAGCACTTCGAACACGTCGAAGATCGCATCGTGTGGCGCGTCCAGCACGCGGGCGCGGTGGATGCCGTAGCCCTTGCGGTCCAGCGTGGCCACGATCGCCGAAAACAACCCATCGCGGTCGGGCGAATACACGAACACTTCCAGCGCGTCGTTGTCGGGCACCGCGCGGCGCGCCTTGACCAGCGTCTGGCCGATCTGCACCTCGATCAACGAGGCCGCTTGCCAGGCCAGTTGCTCGGGCCGGAAACGCAGGAAATTCTCGTCCGGCATGCCCGCAAACTGGCGATCGATGGTGGCATCGTCATGGCCTTGCGCCTGCATCAGCGTGCGCGCGGATTCGCGCGCTTCGCGCAGGCGTTCCTCACGCGGCGGCGGGTGTTCCAGACCTTCGCGCAAGGCGCGGCGTGCGGCGAAATACAGATCCGCCAGCAACCGATCCTTCCAGGCATTCCACAGTTTGGGGCTGGTGCCGGCGATGTCGGCACAGGTCAGCAGATACAGGTAATCCAGGCGCTCGCGCGTGCCCACCAACGTGGCAAAGCGGTGAATCACCTCCGGGTCGGAGATGTCCTGCTTCTGCGCGGTGACCGACATGCGCAGGTGCTGCTCCACCAGCCAGGTGACCAGCTCGGTATCGCCTTCGCTCAACCGATGCGACAGGCAGAACGCGCGCGCGTCCACCGCGCCGAGTTCGGAATGGTCGCCGCCGCGGCCCTTGGCAATGTCATGGAACAACCCCGCCAGCAACAACAGCTCCGGCTTGCGCAGGCGCGGCCAGACTTCATGGGTGATCGAAAAACGCTCGTCGGCGCGGGCGGCGGCAAACAGCGCGATGTTCCGCAGCACCATCAAGGTGTGCTGATCCACCGTGTAGACATGGAACAGGTCGAACTGCATGCGCCCGGACACACTGGCGAACGCGGGAATCCACTGGCCAAGCACGCCCAGCCGCGCCATGCGGTTGAGCGTTTCCACCGCACGCGGGCCGCGCAGCAGCGCCATGAACCGGTCGCGCGCGATGGCGTCGGCAACGTCGTACGCAGGGAGATCGCGCAACACTTCGGCCAGCGCGCGCGCAGTCAACGAATGCAGCCCACGCACCTCGCGGTGGGCCGCCCATTGCGCGAACAACGCAAACACCTGTAGCACATCGCCATCCGGCCAGGTGTCGGCATCGGCGGTGAGATAGCCACGGCGCAGGCTGAAACCGGCATCGAGTTGCACCGGCACCGCCTCGCCATCGAACTGTTCTTCGAAGCGCTGCAGCAGGCGGTCGCTGATCCGGCGAATCAACGCGGCGCTGCGATAAAAGCGCTGCATCATCTTTTCCACGCCCAGGCTTTCCGGGTCGTCGGCAAAGCCCAGCCGCTCGGCCAGGGTCTTCTGGTAATCGAAGCGCAGGCGTTCTTCAGGCCGGTTGGCGACCAGGTGCAAGCCGTAGCGCAAGCGCGCGAGTTCTTCGCGTTCGCGCCGCAATGCGGCTGCTTCGTCCATGCCGACATGGCCCAGCCCGACCAGCGCTTCCAGGTCCTTGACCCCAAACGCGCGCAAGGCCATCCAGCCCAGCGTTTGCAGGTCGCGCAGGCCGCCGGGGCCGTCCTTGATGTCCGGTTCCAGGTTGTCGGCGGTGTCGCCGAAGCGCTGATGCCGCGCGTGTAGTTCCTCGCGCTTGGCCTGGAAGAATGCGCGCGGCGGCCACACCTGCTGCGGCGCGATCGCTGCGGCCAGCGCCGCACGTGCCTGCGCATCGGCCACCAGCGGGCGCGATTCGATCAGTGCGGTGAGCACGGTCTGGTCGGCGGCCGCACTCGTGCATTGCGCCGGCGAGCGCACCGCATGACTGATCGGCAGGCCCACATCCCACAACAACGCAAACAAGCGCGCCAGCGCCTGTTCGTGGCGCTGTTGCGCAGTGGTCTCGCCCAGCACCAGCAGGTCCACATCCGAACGCGGAAACAGTTCACCGCGCCCGTAGCCACCCACTGCATGCAAGGACAGCCCGGCGTCGGCGGGGATACAGCGCGTCCACGCATTGCGCATCAATTGATCGACGGCGCGCGCGCGCAAGGCGAGCAGACGCTCGGTCGGCTCGCCCTGGTCGAAACGCTTGCATAGCCGCATGTCCGCATGCACCAGCAGCGGACGGGCCTCGGCGGCCCAGTCGGCGTCGCCGGCGACGCCCGGATCGGGTCGGTCCGCCGGCGTTGCGGTCATGCCGGCGCGGAGGCGTTGGGCGACAGCGTCAGCACATCCACGCCGTCTTCGGTCACCGCCACCATGTGTTCCCACTGCGCGGACAACTTGCGGTCCTTGGTCACCACGGTCCAGCCGTCCGGCAGGGTCTTATGGTGGTAAGTGCCTTCGTTGATCATCGGCTCGATGGTGAAGGTCATGCCCGGCTTGAGCACCAGGCCCTCGCCCGGCCGGCCGTAATGCATCACCTGCGGTTCGTCGTGATAGACCTTGCCGATCCCGTGGCCGCAGTAATCGCGCACCACGCTGAAGCGCTCGGCCTCGGCGAATTTCTGGATGGCATGCCCCACATCGCCCAGCGTCGCGCCCGGCTTGACCGCGCGGATGCCGCGCCACATCGCTTCGTAGGTGGTTTCCACCAGGCGCTTGGCCATCACCGACGGCGTGCCCACGTAATACATGCGGCTGGTATCGCCATGCCAGCCATCCTTGATGACGGTGACATCGATATTGACGATGTCGCCTTCCTTCAGGACCTTGGCCGCGCTCGGGATGCCGTGGCAAATCACGTTGTTGACCGAAGTGCACACGCTCTTGGGAAAGCCGCGGTAGCCGACATTGGCCGGGATGGTGCCCTGCACATTGACGATGTGGTCGTGGCAGATGCGGTCCAGCTCGGCAGTGGTCACGCCTGGTTTCACATGCGGGGCCACTACGTCGAGCACCTCGGCGGCCAGGCGGCCGGCGACGCGCATCAGTTCGATTTCTTCTTTGGTTTTCAGATTGACGCTCATGCGACGGATTATCGCCGATTCCGAGCGAATCTGAATGACTCCGCGCTTTGCACGGCACGCTCGCGCTCGCCGGCGGAAATCCGGCGCACTGGCCCCGGAACTGTGACGAAGGTCTTCACGCGTCAAAACTGCGTGAAACGGAGTCATCCGTAGGACATCCCATTTTTTGCTAAAGACCCAAAAAAAACAGCGGGATAGCTAACCGATTCATGGTTATCTTTGGCACGGGCGATGCATTACGAGGAGGGCGACGACTTGGTCGCGTCATCAATGACCTATTCGGTCAAGGAAATGTCCATGCGTAATGTCCGCCCTGTCTTACTCTCTCTCGGCCTGCTCTCGACCGTCGGCATCGCGACAGCAGCAGACACCACCACCTTCAACGTCAAGATCGCGGTCACCAAGGCCTGCACCATCACCGCGGCATCGGCCACGGACGTCGACTTCGGCTCGGTGCTCTCCACCTCTACCGCAAATGCCGATGCGAACGGCAGCGTCACCGCCCAGTGCACCGCATTGACGCCTTACAACATCGCCCTGAGCGCAGGTAGCAACGCCGGGACGGCCAACGATGTGACCACCCGCCGCATGAAGAACACCGATGCACTGGTCACCACCAACAACTTCGTCGCTTATCAGCTCTACCAGGACCTGGGCCGCAGCACAGTGTGGGGCAGCACCAGCGGCACCAATACGCTGAGCCGCACCGCCACCGGCATCAATCAGATCTACCCGGTGTACGGCCGCGTGACCAACCCGTCCGCCGGCAACCCAGCCACTGGTACCTACCAAGACACCATCACCGCCACGATCATCTATTGAGCCCACGCATGCCGCTATCGCTGCTTTCGCCACTGCGTCCGTTGTTGTTGCTGGGCCTGTCCGGCCTTTGCCTGGCTACCCAGTCGACCACGGTGCGCGCTGCCAGCCTGCAATTGGCGCCCACCTCGCTCACGCTGACCGCCCAGCAGAGCGCAGATGGATTGTGGCTGAGCAACAGCGGCAGCGCGCCGGTGCAGGTGCAGACCCGCGCCTACCGCTGGACCCAGCGCGAGGGCCAGGATCAGCTCGATCCCACCCAGGAACTGCTGATCAGCCCACCCATGCGCACGCTGGCCGCCGGCGAGCGTCAGTTGATCCGCGTGATCCGCGCCGGGCCGCCACCACGTGGTGAAGAGGTGTGCTACCGCATCATCGTCGACGAACTGCCCAGCGTCGACGCAGACCGCAACGGCATGCAGTTCGTGCTGCGTTACTCAGTGCCGATTTTTGTCCAGCCACCCGGCATCGCCGCGCCCACGCCGCGGCTGGACACGCAACTGGTAGCCGGCAGCGACGGCAACGCGCAGATCCAGATCCGCAACACCGGCAACGGCCATGCACAGGTGGCCGATCTGCGACACCTGATCGATGGCAAGGCCAAGACGGAGTTGAACGGACTGGTGGGCTACGTCCTGCCCGGCCAGACCATGCGCTGGTCGCTCGGCGCGCCGCTGGCACAGTTTGGCCGCGGCGCCATCACCGCAAGGATCAATGGTGAGGCTGACGAACGCACCCTGCTGGCCGCGCCGTGATGTGGCGCGGCTGACGATGACGCTGCTTGCCGCCGCCATCGGTCTGCAGAACTCTGCAGCCGCCGATCTGGCAGATGTGGCGTCCCTGCCGGATCCTACACCGCAGACCGGTGTCTTGGCCGCGCAGACCTTGTATCTGGATGTCAGCGTCAACCAGGCCGATCGCGGCCTGGCACCGTTCGAGCTGGTGGATGGAAATTTGCGTGCGTCGGTGCAGACCTTGCGCAAACTCGGCTTCATCCTGGCCGATCAAGCGCCCGAGGCGCTGGTCGACCTGGACCGCATGCCGGACGTCGAAGTGCGTTACGACGCCGCCCTGCAGCGGCTGGCCTTGCAGGTCCCGCTGGCGCAACTGTCGCTGTCCACCACGGTGTTGAAGAGCGAGGAAGTCGCCCCGCCGAGCGCCACTGCCTCGCCGGGCGCGCTGCTCAACTACGACCTGTATGCCAACCGCAACGCGGGTGCCAGCAGTGTCTCGCTGGCCACCGAACTGCGCGGCTTCGGTCTGGGCCGGGGCATGGTCGAAAGCACGGCCGTGTTCCAGACCTACAGCCGCGCGCAAGACCGCGGCTGGCGGGGCGAAGCCGTACGCCTGGACAGCGCCTGGCAGATGGATTTCCCCGACACCGCCACCAGCCTGCGGGTGGGCGATTTCTATAGCGGTTTCGTCGATTGGAGCCGGTCGATCCGCCTGGGCGGCATCCAGATCGGCCGCAACTACGCCCTGCAGCCGTATCGCGTACTGACCCCGACGCCCAGCTTTCTTGGCGAAGCCGCAGTGCCGTCGACCGTGGAGCTGTACGTCGATGGCCTACGCCAATACAGCGGCCAGGTCCCGGCCGGCCCGTTCCAGCTCGCCGCACAGCCCGGCATCAGCGGCACCGGCCAGGCGCAGATCGTGGTGACAGATGCGTTCGGCCGCGTGCGCCGGCTGGATTTCGCGTTCTACGGCACCCCGCAGTTGCTGGCGCGCGGCATCTCCGAGTGGTCGGCTGGCATCGGCCACCTGCGTCGCGATTACGGTGTGCGCTCGTTTTCTTACGACAGCCGGCCGGTGGCCAGTGCCAGCCTGCGCAAGGGCGTGCGCGAGGATTTCACCATCGAGGCGCATGCCGAAGCTGGCGGCAGCCTGGTCAATGCCGGCGCCGGCGGCATCTGGCTGCTCGGTGTGGGCGGCGTGTTCAACGTGGCTTACGCGCACAGCCAGATGGGCGGCTTGCGCGGCGGCCAATACGTGCTGGGCTACGCCTGGAACAACCGCCGCTTCAATCTCAACTTCGCCACCCAGCGCACCCATGGCGACTATCGCGACCTGGGCGCCCTGCAGGGCAGCCTGCCGGCCAGCGTCAGCGACCGCGCAGTGTTCGGCGTCAACGTCAACCCGCTGGGCTCGCTCGGCACCAGCTACGTCCGGCTGAGCTATCCGCAGGGCGACACCTCGCGCTACGCCAGCGTGTTCTGGTCGCGCAGCTTCGGCCGCAACTGGGCCGCCAACCTGTCCGGCAACCAGAACCTGGATCTGCGGCGCGACCGCAGCCTGTATCTGTCGCTCTCCACCACCTTCGGCGGAATCCGCCAAGCCAGCGCTTCCATGCAGCGCAACGGCAACCGCACCGGCTTTGTGGCCGATGTCAGCCAACCGCTGCCGGGTGACGGCGACCTGGGCGGCGTGGGCTGGCGCCTGCAGGCGCGCGCCGGCGACGACGCCAGCGGCGGGCTGGCGGAACTGGGCTGGTTGAACCGCGTCGGTCGCTACAGCCTGGGCGCTGCCACGCAGGACGGCGACACCTTCGGCTATGCCAGCGCCAGCGGCAGCCTGGTCTGGATGAACGGGCGCGGTTTCGCCGCGCGTGACGTGCAGGATGCCTTCGCCGTGGTCTCCACCGACGGCCAGCCCGGCATCCCGGTGCGCCTGGAAAACCGCTTGATCGGCGTGACCGACGCCAAGGGCATGTTGCTGGTGACCCCGCTGCAGTCGTGGCAACGCAATCAGCTGTCGATCGATACGCTGGCATTGCCTGCCAACCTGCGTGTGGACCGGGTGGACACCACGGTGACCCCGCGCCAGCAATCCGGCGTGGCGGTGCGCTTCGGTATTACGCCCGTGCGCGCAGCCATGATCGTGCTGCATGACGCGCAAGGTGCGCCGTTGCCAGTGGGCAGCGTGGTGTGGCGCGAGGGCGATGCCGAACGCGTGGTGGTCGGGTACGACGGCGAAACGTATCTGGACAATCTGCAGCAGGAGAACCGCATCCTGGTCGACCTGCCCGACGGCCGCTGCAGCGCGCAGTTCACCTACCCGGTCAATCCCACCGACATCCCGCGCGTCGGCCCGCTGCCGTGCATCGCCGAGCCGGCGCCATGAGCCTGACAGGCCTTGGCCATTTGTTGTTCGCGCTGGCGATTGCCACGCTGTGGCTGGCCCCAAGCCAGCGCGCGCACGCGGACACAAACTGCACCGTCACGCTCGGCACGCCGCTGGCGTTTGGCAACGTGGCCGCCAACGGCACCACCGACGCGGTGGCAACGCTCAACGTGTCTTGTGCAACTGCCGCGCTCAGCGTCCTGGGCTATGCGCACGTGAGCCTGTGCCTGGATCTGGGCCCCGGCAGCGCCAGTGCCGGACTGTATGCGCCGCGCCGCATGCTCAACCCCACCAGCGACAGCCTGGATTTCCAGATCTACTCCGAGGCGACCCGTACCCAGGTCTGGGGGGCCACTGGCTCGACGACGCCCTCGCCGCGCGTACTGACACTTTCGTACGGGGTACCGCTGATCACCGGCGGCTCGCAGACCACGTCGGTCACGCTGTACGGCCGCATTCCAGCCAATCAGACCCTGTCGGTGGGCAACCACACCAGCACCTTCAGTGGCGCCGACACCGTGCTGCGGTATGCCTATACCGAAAGCATTATCGGCGTTCCGCCGGCGCCCAGCAGTTGCACGGCCGGCGGCAGCGGCGCCAAGACCGCCAGCAACGCCTTCCCGTTCACTGCCTCGGCCAACGTGCCGGCCCGCTGCAATACCTACGTCACCACCGACCTGGACTTCGGCACCATTGCCGGCAGCATTACCAGCGACATCGACCGCACCTCTACCGTCAGCCTGTCGTGCACCAACCGGACCGCCTGGAACATCGGCCTGGGCGACGGAGTGAATGCCAGCGGCAGCACCCGCCGAATGCGCCAGGCCAGCAGCAGCAACTACATCACCTACGAGCTCTACCGCGATGCGGCGCGCAGTAACCGCTGGGGCACCACCATCGGCACCGACACCCTGAATGGCACCGGCAACGGCGTCGCCCAGACGGTCACCGTCTATGGGCGTGCGCCGTCGCCACAGCTACCGGCCGCTGGCGCCTATACCGATACGGTGACCGTCTCGATCACTTACTGATGGTTAATTAAGTTCGCACCGGGCGCGTCGTTATTGGCTACGTCTCCAATGCAAACGATTGCCTTCATGACGCCGTTCAACCTTCTGAAGTGCTCTGCATTACTTGCGCTGGCCTGCGCCGCCTCCACTGTCGAGGCGGCCGGCACTAGCCAAGGCCTGGAAAATTCCACCCTGCATATCGGCTTGCGCGTGCTCAGCGGCTGCGAACTGCGCACCTCGCCGGCACGCGCCAACTGCTCCAAGGGCACCCCGGCGGCGATTGCCCCGGCCGCCAGTGCCGCGCCCGACACCGCTGGCACCGCCGCCAGCGCAACCGGCCAGGTCGCCAGCGCCTTGGCCGGCCCGGCGCCGACCGGTGCTGCCCGCATCACCACGGTGGCCTTCTGAAATGGCCGGCGCCTGGCCACTGACGCGTTGGCTTGCCACGGTTCTGGCCGCTGGCATGCTCCTGGTCACGTCCACCCCGGCCCTTGCCGCCGAGATCACAATTGCGCCGACCACTGCACGCATCCCCGCCGATGCCGACCAAGCCACCGTGTGGCTGTACAACCAGGCCAGCAAACCGTGGCGTGCAGAGGCAAAGCTGTATCGCTGGCGTCAGGACGGCGAGCGCGAGGTGCTTGAACCGGCCATCACTGCCACCGTCAGCCCCAGCCAGTTCGAAATTCCCAGCCAGGGCCGCCAGCTGCTGCGGGTGATCCGGCTCGGCCCCAGCCCGGCCACCACCGAAGACAGCTACCGCCTGGTGGTGACCCAGCACGCCAATGGCGATGAGCCAGAACTGCTGCGCTACTCCACGCCGGTGTTCGCCCTGCCCAGCCAGTCGGGCGAGGTGCACCCGCAGTTGCACGCCAGCCTGGCCCCGTCTGGCGCCGGCCGGGCCTTGAGCGTGCACAATGCCGGCATCGGCCATGCCCGCCTGGCCGACCTGGCCTATATCGATGCCAACGGTACCCGGCTAAACATCCGCAGCGACCTGGCCGGCTACGTCCTGCCCGGGCAGACCCGACGCTGGACGCTGCCGGCCAGCCTGCCCGCCGGCAAGGGCCGCTTCGTGGCCCGTATCAATGGCGACACCGAGAGCACCCTGGTGCTGGAACCATGATCCGGCGCTGCACGCACCGCGGCCCCTGAGTCAGATTGCATCGCCCTGCCCCGGCGGCTATACTCCGCCGGCTGTTTTGCGTTTCATGCGCAGCGCGCCGTCCACGTCGGACGTCATCGACGAATTCACACCTGCCGCCGCCATCCGTGCCGGGGTGCCCCGCAAGGGGTTCGTCACGGAGGCGACAGGGAAGCCCAACCCCGGAATTACGTGCGTCCCCGCCAGGGCTCGCACAGTCATGCGCAGGCTTTCAAACCACAGCCGCGCACGGCAATTCCGCTATCAGGAGTTTTTTCAATGCCTCAGGTCACCATGCGTCAGATGCTGGAAGCCGGCGTCCATTTCGGCCACCAGACCCGCTACTGGAACCCCAAGATGGCGCCGTACATCTTCGGCGCGCGCGGCAAGATCCACATCATCAACCTCGAGAAGACCGTTCCGCTCTTCAATGACGCGATGAACTTCCTCTCCTCGATCGCGCAGAAGCGCGGCACCGTGCTGTTCCTGGGCACCAAGCGCAGCGCGCGCGAGTCCATCAAGGAAGAAGCCGAGCGTTGCAACATGCCATTCATGACCCAGCGCTGGCTGGGTGGCACGCTGACCAACTTCCGCACCGTGAAGCAGTCGGTTGCTCGCCTGAAGGAACTGGAAGCCGCTGAAACCGACGGCACCTTCGAAAAGCTGGTCAAGCACGAAGTGCTGGGCCTGCGTCGCGAGCGCGAAAAGCTGGACGCGTCGCTGGGCGGCATCAAGGAAATGAACCGTCTGCCCGACGCGATCTTCGTGATCGATATCGGCCATGAAGACATCGCCATCAAGGAAGCCAAGAAGCTCGGCATCCCGGTGATCGCCGTGGTCGATACCAACTACGATCCGGCCCTGGTCGATTACGCCATCCCGGGCAACGACGACGCCATCCGCGCCGTGCAGCTGTACGCACGCGCCGCTGCCGATGCCGTGCTGGAAGGCAAGGCGGCTGCGCCGAACTCGGCGTCGGTTCGCGAAGAAGAGTTCTCGGCTGAAGCCGGCGACGAAGGCAAGGGCCGTCGCGCTCCGGCCAAGAAGGCCACCGAGAAGAAGGCCGACGCACCGGCCGCTGCACCTGCGGCACCGGCTGCCGAGTAATCGGCATGCAATGCGGCCGCACCATGCTGTGCGGCCGCAGCCCCGACGGGACCCTCGCGTCCCGTCGCTCGGGCCATTGAAGACACCCACGGGGGCGGCCAGCACGCTGCACCGTCTCCTCATTGGCGGAACACTTCCGCCGCACGTATTCGTCCATACGAGGTAATTCCATGGAAATCACTGCTTCCCTGGTTAAAGAACTGCGCGAGCGCACCGGCGCCGGCATGATGGAGTGCAAGAAGGCACTCGTCGAAAACGCAGGCGACATCGACGCCGCGGCCGAATGGCTGCGCAAGTCGGGTCTGGCCAAGGCCGACAAGAAGGCCGACCGCGTTGCCGCCGAAGGCCGCATCGCCACCGCACAGGCTGGCGGCAAGGCCGTGCTGGTCGAAGTCAACTCCGAGACCGACTTCGTCGCCAAGGACGAGAACTTCCTGGCCTTCACCGACGTCGTCGCCAACGCTGCGCTGAACTCCGACGCGGCCGATGCCGACGCCCTGAAGAGCGTCAAGCTGGACAGTGGCGAGACCATCGAAGAGCGTCGCGCTGCGGTCATCGCCAAGGTCGGCGAAAACCTGCAGGTACGTCGCCTGGTCCGCATCGACAGCGCCAACAACGTCGCGGCCTACGTGCACGGCGGCCGCATCGGCGTGCTGGTCGAGCTCAAGGGCGGCGACGCCGAGCTGGCCCGTGGCATCGCGATGCACATCGCTGCCATGAACCCGCCGCACGTCAAGGCCTCCGACGTCCCGGCCGAGTTCGTTGCCAAGGAAAAGGAAATCGAGCTGGCCAAAATGTCTGAGAAGGACAAGGCCAAGCCGGCCGAAATCCTGGAAAAGATCATCAGCGGCAAGATCAGCAAGATCGTCAACGAAGTCACCCTGTACGGCCAGCCGTACGTGCTGAACACCGACCAGACCGTCGAGCAGGCGGTCAAGGCCGCCGGTGCCGAAGTGATCGGTTTCCAGCGCCTGGCCGTTGGCGAAGGCATCGAGAAGGTGGTGGAAGACTACGCCGCCGAAGTGATGAAGCAGGCCGGACTGGCCTGATTCACCGGGTTCGATGACGAAAAAAGCCGCGGCATGCCGCGGCTTTTTTTTGCCCGCACTACGCGCTGGCACAGCGCTGTTTGCCGCTAGGCCGTCTGCATGCGCGGTGTACGCAACCGGCCACATCGCTACAGATGCGCCTGCCGCTGCCGCTAAAAACGAGATGCCGACCAGGCTTTCCAGCGCCCATTGCGCCTGCGTTGCAGCGCGGCGACTGCACTGCGTGGCGTGCCCAACTCAACGACCGCGGCTGTATGCTTGCGATCACTGTCGGCGATGAACCATGCAACCAGACCTCCAGGCCGCCCTGCACTACTGCCGCAACCTGCCCTCGCCGCCGGGCGTGGCGCTGCGCATCATCGAGCTGGCGCAAGACCCCGACGTCGACATGACCACCACGGCCAATGTCATCGGCATGGACATGGCGTTGAGCGCACGCATGCTGCGCGTGGCCAATTCACCGCTGTACGCCAGCCGGCGCCGCATCGACAACCTGGGCCAGGCACTGACCATGCTCGGCCTCAATGCGACCTTGAGCCTGGCGCTGGGCTTTTCGATGGTCCACGGCGTGCGCAGCACGTTCAAAACGCATCCGCTGCACGAGCGCATCTGGCGCCGCGCCGGCCTGTGCGCGCTGGCCAGCCGCATCCTTGGCCAGGCCTATGGCATCCGCAAGCCGGAAGAGCTCATGCTGGCCGGCCTGCTGCAGGACATCGGCAAGCTGGCGCTACTGCAGGGCACGCCGGAGGTGTACGCCCCACTGCTCGAGCAGGCCCCCGATAACGCCGCACTGCTGGACGCCGAACGCGAGCATCTTGGGGCCACGCATGCCGAGGTCGGCGCCTGGCTGGCGCATCAATGGCAGCTGCCGCCATACCTGCAGAACGCCATCGCCCAGAGCGAAGAAGAGCCGGCAAGCCTGGAACCCTTCATGGCCTGCGTGGCGCTGTCCGGGCGGCTGGCCGACATCTGGCTGTCGGCCAGTGCGGCCACCGCTACCGAGCGCGCGCAACAGCAGGCGCAGGATGTGCTGGAGCTCGATGCCGAGCGCTTTGAAAAGGTGATCGAGCGCATTGCCGAATCGCTGCCCGAACTCGAAGCCCTGTTCGATATCCGTGTGCCGCAGCCCGAGCACATCCAGCTGATCTTCGAACAGGCACGCGAGCTGGCTATGCTGCGCAGCCTGCGCGAGCTGCAGGACGTGGCCGAGGCACGCCGGCATGCCGACGAATCGGAAAACCGCATGCGCCACCTGGCCGAACAGGCCAGCCGCGATGCACTGACCGGCGTGTTCAACCGCCACCAGCTCGGCACCGCGCTCGCGCATGAGTTCGAACTGGCCACCCGGCAGGCGTGGCCGCTGTCGATCGCCTTCATCGACCTGGACGACTTCAAGCGCGTCAACGATGCGCATGGCCACCTGGTTGGCGACGAGGTGCTGCGCAACTTCGCGCAGACCCTGCAGCGCATGGTGCGTACCAGCGACCTGGTGGCGCGCTACGGCGGCGAAGAATTCCTGGTGATCCTGCCCAACACCACCGCCGAGGCCGCGCTGATGGTGATCGAGCGCATCCTGGCCGAAACCGCACGCACACCGATGGCGCAATTGCCCGGCGGGCCGCTGCACATCACGTTTTCTGCGGGATTGGCCACGCACGGTGGCGGCGACCGCCAGTTCGAAAGCATCGAGCATCTGTTGCAGGCCGCCGACACCACGCTGTATCGCTCCAAGCATCGCGGCCGCAACCGCGTCACCGCCTACGATGCGACCGAGGTACCGGCGCAACCGACACCACGCGCGCACTGAGCAACACGGCACGCATCGCGCAACAAAGGAATTTTTACCACGCCCGGTGACAGGCTTCCGCTAGAATTGCCGGCGTTTGCCGATCCCCCACCCCCGAGGCCTGCCCCATGTCTGAACTTTCCTATCGCCGCATCCTTCTCAAACTTTCCGGGGAGGCGCTGATGGGGGATGGGGATTACGGCATCGACCCCAAGGTCATCAATCGCCTCGCGCATGAAGTGATCGAGGCCCAGCAGGCCGGCGCGCAGGTTGCGCTGGTGATCGGCGGCGGCAACATCTTCCGCGGTGCCGGCCTGGCTGCCAGCGGCATGGACCGCGTCACCGGCGACCACATGGGCATGCTGGCCACCGTGATCAACGCGCTGGCCATGCAGGACGCGCTGGAAAAGCTCGGCGCCAAGGTGCGCGTGATGAGCGCGATCAAGATCAACGACGTCTGCGAAGACTTCATCCGCCGCCGCGCGATCCGTCACCTGGAAAAGGGCCGCATCGCGATCTTTGCCGCCGGCACCGGCAACCCGTTCTTCACCACTGACTCGGGCGCCGCGCTGCGTGCGATCGAGATCGGCGCCGATCTGCTGCTGAAGGCGACCAAGGTCGATGGCGTGTACGACAAGGACCCGAAGAAGCACACCGATGCGGTGCGTTACGACAGCCTGACCTACGACGAAGTGATCATGCAGGGCCTGGAAGTGATGGACACGGCCGCCTTCGCACTGGCCCGCGACAGCGACCTGCCGCTGCGCATCTTCGGCATGAGCGAGCCCGGCGTGCTGCTGCGCATCCTGCACGGCGCGCAGATCGGCACGTTGGTACAGGGCCGCAGCTGAGCGACACGGTCGGGCCCGGCTGAGACGCCGCGGCTCGCCAGACAGTGACCCACACAGCCGCCTCCGGGCGGCTGTGCTGCATTTTCACCATGCAAACTGGGTCAGCCCCGCCCGGCCGCGCCGTGCGCCCCCATGAATCCCGGCGGGCGCCTGCCGGGCTTTTTGCTGCGCTGCGCCGGCTGTCGGCGCCGCTGGCGGCTATAATCGATCAATTACGATTCACCAGGACGTTCGGCGATGCTCAACCAGATCAAACAAGACGCGCAGACGCGCATGACCAAGAGCATCGATGCTCTGCGCCATTCCCTGACCACCGTGCGCACCGGCCGCGCCTCGCCGGCGCTGCTGGACAACATCAAGGTCAAGGCCTACGGCACCGACACCCCCCTCAACCAGGTCGCCAGCATCAGCGTCTCTGAAGGCCGCTCGCTGGTCATCAGCCTGTTCGACAAGGGCATGATCAAGGACGTCGAGAAGGCGATCTATGCCTCCGACCTGGGTCTGACCCCGACCGTGGTCGGCACCGTGATCCGCCTGAACCTGCCGCCGCTCACCGAAGAGCGCCGCAAGGAGTTGAGCAAGTCGGTGCATGGCGAAGGCGAAGACGCCAAGGTCGCCATCCGCAACATCCGGCGCGATGCCAACCAGCAGGTCAAGGATCTGCTCAAGGACAAGCAGGTCACCGAGGACGAAGCGCGCGGCGCCGAAGACGACATCCAGAAGCTCACCGACAAGGCCATCAAGGACGTGGATGAGGTCGTCAAGGGCAAGGAACAGGAATTGATGACGGTCTGACCGTGGCGTCCACTGCCATGCATTCGGAGCCCTCCGCTGCCGCGGTGCCGCGCCACATTGCCATCATCATGGATGGCAACGGGCGCTGGGCGCAGCGTCGGCGGCGTCCGCGCGTGATCGGCCACCGTGCCGGCGCGCGGGCGGTCAACCGCACCATCGATTTCTGTCTCGACAAGGGCGTGTCGGCACTGACCTTGTTTGCGTTTTCCAGTGAGAACTGGGGCCGCCCGCAGGACGAAGTCGATGCACTGATGAAGCTGTTCCTGCATGCACTCGATCGTGAGGTCGAAGAGTTGCAGCGGCGTGGCGTGCAGGTGCGTTTCATCGGCGACCGCAGCCGCTTTGCCGCGCCACTGCGCGACCGCATGGCCGGTGCCGAGCGCATCACCGCGGCTAACACGCGACTGGTGCTGAGCATCGCTGCCAGCTATGGCGGCCGCCAGGACATCGCCATGGCCGCGCGTGCGCTGGCCGTCGAGGTCGCGGCAGGCCGGTTGCAGCCGGAGCAGATCGACGAAGCCTTGCTGGCCAGCCGGGTCGCGCTGGCCGACCTGCCTGCGCCCGACCTGTTCATCCGCACCGGCGGCGACACCCGGATCAGCAATTTCCTGTTGTGGCAGCTCGCCTACACCGAGCTGTGGTTCACCGAAACCCTGTGGCCGGAGTTCGACGCCGGCGTGCTGCAACAGGCTCTGGACGACTATGCCGGGCGCGAACGCCGCTTCGGCCTGACCAGCGCCCAGATCGCCGAGAAGGCGACGGAGACGTCTTCCGCATGACCCAGACCCGTGTGATTGCCGCGCTGATCATGGCGCCGCTCGCCATCTGCGCGATCGTGCTGCTGCCCACCCAGTGGCTGGCGGCGCTGGCGGCGATCCTGTTCCTGACCGGGCTGTGGGAGTGGCTCAAGCTGTCCGGCATCGACGACAGCCTGCCGCGCACCGTGCTGCTGATGCTCAACCTGCTGCTGATGGTGCTGATGGTCTGGGCATCGGTCGGCTCGATGGTGCTGTTCCAGATCGCTGCCCTGGTGGGCGTTGGCTGGTGGCTGGTGGCGCTGCTGTGGTTGCGGTTCTTCAACTTCGGCGCCGATCACGGCAATGGCCAGGCACGCGCGCTCAAGCTGGCCGCCGGCACGCTGGCGGTCCTGCCGGCCTGGGCGGCGCTGGTGCTGCTGCATGCCAATCCCGACAAGGGCAACCTGTGGCTGCTGACCGCCCTGACCATGGTGTGGGCGGCTGATTCGGGCGCGTATTTCGCTGGGCGACGGTTCGGCAAGCGCAAGCTGGCGCCGCGGATCAGCCCCAACAAGACCATCGAAGGTCTGCTGGGCGGGCTGGTTGCCGGCATTGCCGTGGCCTGCGCCTTCGGCTGGCTGGCCGGGCTGACCCTGGCGCATGTGCCGCAGCTGGTGCTGGTGGCCGCGGTCGCGGTGCTGGCCTCGGTGCTGGGCGATCTGTTCGAAAGCCTGCTCAAGCGGCATGCCGGCGCCAAGGATTCGGGCACGGTGATTCCCGGCCACGGCGGCGTGCTGGATCGGATCGACGGCGTGCTCGCCGCGCTGCCGGTGTTCGCGCTCGGCAAGGAAATTCTCGGATTCTAGGCATGTCAGGTTCTTCTCTTCGTCGGGTCGCCGTGTTTGGCGCGACCGGCTCCATCGGTGCCTCGGCACTGGACGTGATTGCCCGGCATCCGGAGCGGCTGCGTGCCAGCGTGCTGTCGGCCGGCAGCAAGGTCGATGCGCTGCTGGCGTTGTGCGTGCAGCACCGCCCCGCCCATGCGGTGATCGCCGACGCCACCTTGTATCCGGCATTGCGCGATGGCCTGCGCGCCGCCGGCCTGACCACCCAGGCGCATGCCGGTGATCAGGCGTTGGATGCGCTGGCGGCCAGCGATGCCTGCGACACCGTGGTGGCGGCGATCGTCGGCGCCGCCGGCCTGTCGTCCACCCTGGCGGCCGCGGCCGCCGGCAAGCGCCTATTGCTGGCCAACAAGGAATCCCTGGTGCTGGCCGGCGAGCTGCTGACCCGCACTGCTGCGGCAGCGGGCGCGGAAATCATTCCGATCGACAGCGAGCATAGTGCGATCTTTCAGTGCCTGCGCTCCTGCGACGCCAGCCGCGGGGTGCGGCGGGTGATCCTGACCGCCTCCGGCGGGCCGTTCCGCGGCCGCCAGCGTGCGCAATTGGCCGAAGTGACGCCCGCGCAAGCGGTGGCGCACCCGAAATGGTCGATGGGCCCGAAGATCTCGGTCGACTCGGCCACGCTGATGAACAAGGGCCTGGAAGTGATCGAAGCGCACCATCTGTTCGGCCTGCCCGGCGAGCAGATCGACGTGCTGGTGCACCCGCAGAGCCTGGTGCACTCGTTGGTGGAATTCGTCGACGGCTCCACCCTGGCCCAGCTCGGGCTGCCGGACATGCGCACCACCCTGGCGGTCGGCCTGGCCTGGCCGGAGCGCGTCGAGTCCGGCGTCGGCGGCCTGGATCTGCTGCAACAGGGCCGGCTGGACTTCGAAGCTCCGGACACCGAGGCGTTCCCGTGCCTGCGCCTGGCCTGGGACGCCTTGCGCGCCGGCGGCACCGCGCCGGCGATCCTGAACGCGGCCAACGAAGTGGCTGTTTCAGCGTTTCTTCAGGGCAAGGTGGGTTTCCTAGCCATCCCTGCGTTGGTCGAACACACGCTGACAACGCTTCAGCGGCAGAATGCCGATACCCTGAATACTCTCCTTTTCGCCGATGCCGAAGCACGGCGAACCACTGAACGCGCCCTCGCCCATCATTCCCTTCATGCCTGATCGAACCACGCTGCCGAGTTGCATCCATGGGTGATTTCATCGGTTCGGTCTGGTGGATGATCGTCAGCCTGGGCGTGTTGGTGACCTTCCACGAATTCGGGCACTTCTGGGTCGCACGCCGCTGCGGCGTCAAGGTGCTGCGCTTTTCGGTCGGTTTCGGCAAGCCGCTGTGGATGCGCCGCGACCGCCACGGCACCGAGTTCGCGATCGCCGCGATCCCACTGGGCGGCTACGTGAAGATGCTCGACGAACGCGAAGGCGAGGTGCACGCCGCCGAGCGTGAGCAGGCCTTCAACCGCAAGACGGTGTGGCAGCGCATCGCGATCGTGGCCGCCGGACCGATCGCCAACCTGCTGCTATGCATGGTCATGCTGTGGGCGATGTTTGTGATCGGCAAGCAGGATTACTCGGCCACCGTCGGCCGCGCCGATGGGCTGGCCGCCGCCGCCGGGCTGGTGCCGGGCGAGCGCATCGTGCGCATCGACGGCCGCAGCGTCAGCAGCTGGAGCGATGCCAGCATGCAGTTGACCACCGCGGCCATGGACCGCCGCGACGTGCAGGTGCTGACCGCAGCGGAGGAAGGCGGCAACAGCGAGCACACGCTGCGCCTGTCGCAGCTGCCGGCGGGGTTCGACGAGCGCCGCGTGGCCACGCTGGCCGGCATCGGCTGGCAGTTCATGCTGCAGCCGCCGGTGGTGGACAAGGTGGTCGCCGGCTCGGCGGCAGACGGCGTCCTGAAGCCGGGCGACCGGATCGTGGCCATCGACGGCCAGCCGATCCGCTCGGCCGGCGAAGTGCCCGCTCAGCTCCAGGCGCTGGGCACGCAGGGCGGCATCGGCATGATCGAGGTCGCGCGCGAAGACGACCGGCTGGCGCTGGAAATTGCCCCGCGCAAGTCGCCCGAAGGCCAGTGGATGCTGGGTGTGGGGTTTGCGGCCACCGCGGCGCCGGCCTACGACAGCCGCCAGCAATACGGGATGTTTGCCGCGGTACCCGCCGCGATCCGCGAAACCGGCAAGATGACCGCCGATTCGCTGGGCATGATGAAGCGCATGCTGACCGGCCAGGCCTCGGTGAAGAACATTTCCGGACCGGTCACCATCGCCCGCGCCGCCAACGCCTCGGCCGAACGTGGCGTGGACTGGTTCCTGTATTTCCTGGGCCTGCTCTCGCTCAGCCTGGCCATCATCAACCTGATGCCCATCCCAATCTTGGACGGTGGGCACCTGCTGTATTACCTTATTGAGTTGGTCAAGGGCAGCCCGATCAGCGAACGGGCCATGATCGCCGGGCAATATGTCGGCCTCGCGGTCCTGGCAGGCTTGATGGGTCTGGCGTTCTACAACGACATCCTCGGCCTGGTTCCACGATGAAGCTGCTCCACTCTTTCCGCCTGTTGTCGTCGTCATACGCCGGCACCCAGCAACACCCGCAATCGACTCCAACCGGATGTGACATGACGCGTCTTCCCACTCGCCGCCTGCTTGCCCTCGCTCTTGCCGCCGGCCTCAGCCTGCCAGCCGCCGCAGCCCTGGCCGCCGAGCCGTTCGTCGCCAGCGACATCCGCGTGGACGGCCTGCAGCGCATTGCATCCGGCACCGTGTTCACCTACCTGCCGGTGAACCGTGGCGATACCGTGGACGATGGCAAGGTCGCCGACTCGATCCGCGCGCTATACCGCACCGGCTTCTTCGAAGACGTGCAGCTGGATCGCCAGGGCAACATCCTGGTCATCACGGTCAAGGAACGCCCGGCGATCAACAAGCTCACCGTGACCGGCAACAAGGACATCAAGTCCGAAGAGCTGCTCAAGGGCCTGGGCGACATCGGCCTGACCGAAGGCGGCACCTTCGACCGTCTGAGCCTGGACCGCGTGACCCAGGAGTTGACCCGCCAGTACAACAACCGCGGCAAGTACAACGTCGAGATCACCCCGACGGTCAGCCCGCTGGACCGCAACCGTGTCGATGTGGCCATCGCGATCAAGGAAGGCAAGGCGGCCAAAATCCGCCACGTCAACCTGATTGGTACGGAAAAGTTCGCCAACGAAGACATCCTGGAAAACTGGGAATCCAAGGAGCACAACTGGGCCTCGTGGTACCGCCGCGACGACCAATACTCCAAGGAAAAGATGTCCGGCGACCTGGAGAAGCTCAACTCCTGGTACCTGGACCGTGGCTATGTCGACTTCAGCATCGACTCCACCCAGGTGTCGATCAGCCCGGACAAGCGCGACATGTTCGTCAGCGCCGGCGTGACCGAGGGTGAGCAGTACAAGATTTCCGAGATCAAGGTCACCGGTGACACTGTATTGCCGCAGGCCGACATCGAGCGCCTGGTGATCCCCAAGGCCGGCGACATCTTCTCGCGCGCCTTGCTGGAATACACCTCCGATGCCATCACCAACACGCTGAGCAACGTCGGTTACGCCTTCGCCAAGGTCAACCCGATCCCCACGCCGAACCGCGAAGACCGCACCGTTGCAGTGAACCTGCAGGTCGTGCCGGGGCCGCGCGTGTCGGTGCGCCGCATCCTGTACAAGGGCAACAGCCGCACCTCCGACGAGGTGTTGCGCCGCGAAATGCGCCAGTTCGAGAACACCTGGTACTCGCAGGCCGCGATCGACCGTTCCAAGATCCGTCTGCAGCGCCTGGGCTACTTCGAGAGCGTGGACGTGGAAACCCCCGCAGTGCCGGGCAGCAACGACCAGGTGGACGTGGTGTACAACGTCAAGGAAACCACCTCCGGCAGCTTCGTGTTCGGCCTGGGCTATTCGCAGAGCTTCGGTGTGACCACCTCGGTGCAGTTGTCGCAAAACAACTTCCTGGGCGGCGGTAACCGCGTTGCAGTGGAAGCCTCGCGCAGCACCTTCCAGCAGCGCTATGCGTTCTCTTACACCAATCCGTTCTTTACCGATGACGGCGTGTCGCTGGGCTACAACCTGTCGTGGCGCGAACTCGATTACTCGGACTTCAACACCGCGCAGTACAACAGCACCAACGGCTCGGCGCAGGTGGTGTTCGGCGTGCCGATCACCGAAAACGACACCGTCTCGGCGATGATCGGTATCGACAGCAATCAGATCACCACCTTTGGCGGTTCCACGCCGCAGGCGATCGTCGATTACATCGACGCGATCGGCACGCGCACCTTCCACGCCTGGCGCACCGAGTTGGGCTGGGCGCGCGATACTCGCAATGACTTCTTCATGCCAACCCGCGGCATGTACCAGCGTGTTGGTCTGGAAACCACCCTGCCCGGCTCTACGGTCGAGTACTACAAGCTCAACTACCAGATCTCCAATTACTGGCCGATCATTCCGGCGATCGTGTTGAACACGCGCTTCGAGCTGGGTTACGGCGACAGCTACGGCAACGACAGCTCGCGCGTGGTCACCAATCCGGATGGTTCCAGCCGCACGATCACCGCCTCGGGCCTGCCGTTCTACGAGAACTTCTACGCCGGCGGTACCAACTCGGTGCGTGGTTTCGAGGACAACACACTGGGACCGCGTTCGGAGCCGACCTTGTCGTATTCGCGCGGCCAGCCGCTCGGTGGCTCGTTCAAGACCGTCGGTTCGGTGGAAATGTATTTCCCCAAGCTGTTCGACAGCCCGTCGGCACGCATCTCGGCGTTCTTCGACTTCGGTAACGTCTATAACGGCGTGGACAACTTCAAGGCCAACGAGCTGCGCGCCTCCACCGGCGTGGCGCTCTTGTGGCGTGCACCGGTCGGCCCCATTTCGATCAGCTATGCGTTCCCGCTGAAGAAGGAAGACAACGACGAAGTCGAGCGCTTGCAGTTCACCTTCGGCGGCCAGTTCTAAGTAGGACGCAGCAAAACAATGGCGGCCCGACTACTCGGGCCGCCATTGTTTGTTTACACCAGGTCTGTTTGCGGGACTGACTCAGTAGGTGCTGAGGTAGTTGCTCCACACGGTGCCCAGGCAGTCGGCGGTACCGCTCCAATCGGAGCTGTTGACGCACTGGACCTGCTGGTCCCACAGGCTCTGCGCATTGGCTTGCTGTTCCGAGAAGTCATACGCGGAGGCGGTGCTGACCGCACCCAGCAGGACCAGGCTTCCGAAGACGGAGAGGACAGTTTTCATATGCTTCTTCCTAGGTGTGCCGCACGATTGCGACCACGCAAGGGATACGCCTGGAGTTTTAGTCACTTGTTGGTTGCGTTTTCTTTTCGTAAAACCAGCGCCTTCATGTTTAAAAGAGGTTCACCTGATGCGTTTGACCGCCAGTGAGATTGCCGCGCAATTTGGTCTGACCGTTGTCGGCGATGGCGCCACCGAAGTCAGCGGTGTCGCCACCCTGGCGCACGCGGGAACAGGGCAGCTGAGCTTCCTGGCCAACCCGCGCTATCGCCCGCAACTGGCCGAAACGCAGGCGTCGGTGGTGATCCTGCGTGCTGACGATGCCGAGTCTGCGCAGGGCACGGCGCTGGTTGCCAAGGACCCGTACACCGCATTCGCCAAGATCGCCGCGCTGTTCGATGTCGCGCCGGTGCGTGCGCCCGGCATTCACGCATCCGCGGTGATCGACCCGACCGCCACCGTGTCGCCAACCGCGCATGTCGGCCCGTTCGTGAGCATTGGCGCGGGCAGCAGCGTGGGCGATGGTTGCGTGATCGGCGCCGGCAGCATCATCGGCGAAGACTGCGTGGTCGATGACGGATGCGAACTGATTGCCCGCGTCACCCTGGTCACCCGCGTTCGCTTGGGCAAGCGCGTGCGCGTGCATCCCGGCGCGGTGCTCGGCGCCGACGGCTTTGGCCTGGCGATGGATGCCGGCCACTGGATCAAGGTGCCGCAGCTGGGCGGCGTGGTGATCGGCGACGATTGCGAAATTGGCGCCAACACCTGCATCGACCGCGGCGCGCTGGAAGACACCGTGCTGGAAGAAGACGTGCGCGTGGACAACCTGGTGCAGATTGCGCACAACTGCCGCATTGGCGCGCACAGTGCGATCGCCGGCTGCACCGGTATCGCCGGCAGCGCCAAGATCGGCCGTTATTGCCTGCTGGGCGGCCACGTTGGCGTGGTTGGCCATCTGGAGATCTGCGACAAGGTGGTCATCACCGGCAAGTCGGTGGTGCGCAATTCCATCCATGAGCCCGGCGAGTATTCGTCCGGCACCCCTCTCACCGACAATCGCACGTGGCGCAAGAATGCCGCGCGCTTCAAACAACTCGATGCGCTGGCAAGGCGCATTCTGGCTGTGGGCAAGGAGAACCAATGAGTCACCCCATTTACGAGCTGCCGATCGACGTCAATCAGATCCAGACGCTGATCCCGCACCGCTACCCGTTCCTGCTGATCGACCGCGTCATCGAGCTGGACCTGGAAGCCAAGCGCATCGTCGGGCAGAAGAACGTCACCATCAACGAGCCGTTCTTTCAGGGGCACTTCCCGACCCGTCCGGTGATGCCGGGTGTGCTGATCATCGAAGCGCTGGCACAGGCCGGCGGCGTGATGACCCAGCTCGGCCTGGGCCGCGACGCGCTGTCCAAGCTGTTCTACATGGTCAAGGTCGACAACGCGCGCTTCAACAAGCAGGTGGTGCCGGGCGATGTGCTGATCCTGGAGGTGCAGATGAAGCGCCTGATCCGCAACATGGGATGCTATTACGGCGAAGCCAAGGTCAACGGCGAAATCGTGGCCAGTGCCGAAGTCATGTGCGCCGGCGCCAGGGAATAACCCGTTTTTGGAGGTGAGACGATGCGTGATCAGGCACCCTTGATTCATCCCACCGCTGTCATCGACCCTGCGGCGCGGCTGGCCAGCGATGTGCGCGTCGGCGCGTTTTCGCTGATCGGCGCAGACGTGGAGATCGGCGCCGGCACCGAGGTGGGGCCGCATTGTTCGATCCACGGCCCTACCCGGATCGGCAGCAACAACCGCTTCATCGGCCACGCCGCGATCGGCGGCGAACCGCAGGACAAGAAGTACGCCGGCGAGCGCACCGAACTGGTGATCGGCAACGGCAACGTGATCCGCGAGTTCGTCACCATCAACCGTGGCACCGGCGGCGGCGGCGGCATCACCGTGGTCGGCGACGACAACTGGATGCTGGCCTACACGCACGTGGCGCACGACTGCCATGTCGGCAACCACTGCGTGTTCTCCAACAACACCACGCTGGCCGGCCACGTCACCGTGGGCGACTACGTGATCATCAGCGGGTTTGCCGGCGCGCATCAGTTCTGCCGGATCGGCGCGCACGCCTTCCTGGGCATGGGCGCGCTGACCAATGGCGACGTGCCGCCCTTCACCATGGTGGGCAGCGACTCGCTGGGCCGCCCGCGCGGCATCAACAGCGAGGGGCTCAAGCGCCGCGGCTTCGATGCCGAGCGTATCTCCGCGATCAAGCGCGCCTACCGCACGCTGTATGTGGCCGGCCTGCCGCTGGCCGAAGCAAAGCTGCAGCTGGCCGAACAGGCGCGCGACAGCGACGACGTGCGAGGGCTGCTCGAGTTCATCGAGGCGGCGGAACGGCCGCTGCTGCGATGACCGGAATCGGGAATCGAGAACCGGAACACGCTGCAGGTGCGCACGTTGGCGCGGCCGTCACCGTCCCGGATGCCGCATCGATTCCCCATTCCCCACTCCCGATTCCCGGCGCGCGCATGCGCGCTCCACGTATCGCCCTGATCGCCGGCGAAGCATCCGGCGACATCCTCGGTGCCGGCTTGATCGACGCACTGCGCCGCCGCTATCCCGATGCCGAATTCGTCGGTATCGGCGGCGATGCGATGCGCAGTGCCGGATGCCAGACCTGGTTCGACGCCAGCGAGCTGGCGGTGATGGGCCTGACCGAAGTGCTGCGGCATCTGCCGCGCCTGCTGAAATTGCGCAGCGCCTTTCGCGAGCGCGTGCTGGCGTGGAAGCCGGATGTATTCATCGGCATCGACGCGCCCGACTTCAATCTGCCGGTGGAACGCTGGCTCAAGCAGCGCGGCGTGCGCAACGTGCATTACGTGAGCCCCTCGGTGTGGGCCTGGCGCGAGAAGCGTGCCGAGAAGATCGGCGTCAGCGCCGACCTGGTGTTGTGCCTGTTCCCGATGGAGCCGCCGATCTACGCCAGGCACGGCGTGGATGCGCGCTTCGTCGGCCACCCGATGGCCGACGCCATTGCCTACCAGGCCGACCGCGAGGCCGCACGCGCCAAGCTGGGGCTGTCGACCTCCAGCACCGTGCTGGCAGTGTTGCCAGGCAGCCGACATGGGGAGATCAGCCGGCTGGGCGACACCTTCTTCCAGGCGGCCTGGCTGGTCTCCGAGCATTTGCCCAACCTGCACGTGCTGGTGCCGGCCGCCAATCCGGGCTGCAAGCAGTTGCTGGCCGAGCAGTTGTCGCGCAGTTCGCTGCCGGTGATGCGCTCGCACCTGCTCGATGGCCAGGCGCGCACCGCGATGCTGGCCGCCGACGTGGTGCTGCTGGCCTCCGGCACCGCCACCCTGGAAGCGATGCTGGTCAAGCGGCCGATGGTGGTGGGCTACAAGGTCGCGCCACTCACCTACCGCATCGTCAAGACGCTGGGCCTGCTCAAGGTCAACCGCTATGCCCTGCCCAACATCCTGGCCAACGAAGACCTGGCGCCGGAGCTGATGCAGGACGACTGCACCCCGGAGCGCCTGTGCGTGGCCCTGCTGGACTGGTTCAAGCACCCCGAAAAAGTCGCCGGCCTGCAGTCGCGCTATCTGGCCCTGCATGCGCAGCTGCGCCAGGACGCCTCGACGCGCGCGGCCGAGGCAGTGGCTGAGCTGCTTGAAGGCAGGGATTCGGGAGTCGGCATTGGGGATTCGTCAGGAGCAAAGGCATGAAAATCATGGCTCCGTGCACACAAGCAGACAACGTCCATACCGAAGCACGCCAGTCGCCTTTGTTCTGCGAATCCCACATCCCGAATGCCGAATCCCGGCGGTTGATTGCCGGCGTCGACGAAGCCGGCCGTGGTCCGCTGGCCGGGCCGGTGGCCGTGGCCGCGGTGGTGTTCGACCCGGCCAAGCCGCGCATCAACGGGCTGGACGATTCCAAGCAGCTCAGCGCCGAGCGCCGTGAGCAGCTGTATGCCCGCATCGTCGATCGCGCACTGGCCTGGTCGGTGGTGCTGATCGACAGCGAAGAGATCGACCGCATCAACATCTACCAGGCCACCATGCTGGGCATGCGCCGTGCGGTGGAAGGCGTGGCGCATGTGGCCGGGTTTGCGCGCATCGACGGCAACCGGGTGCCCAAAGGGCTGCCCTGCCCGGCCGAGGCATTGATCGGCGGCGATGCGCTGGACCGCGCCATCATGGCGGCCTCGATCGTGGCCAAGGTCACCCGCGACCGGCTGATGCGCGAGCTGCATACGCAGCACCCCGAATACCGCTTCGACCTGCACAAGGGCTATAGCACTCCGGCCCACCTGGCGGCCCTGCAGACCCACGGGCCCTGCCCGCAACACCGGCGCAGCTTTTCCCCGGTGCGCCGCGCGCTGGGGCTGGAGACCGCCCAAACCGCCTGGGACGTGCCCTGCGCGCCTGCCGACGGACTGCTGCTGGCCGAGTAAGCCGATCCATTGCCGTCTGCAGGTCGCCGGTAGCCGGTAGCCGGTAGCCACTACGAGGCTCTCGCGCTCGCCACGCAGCTTGCGCATCCACCCGCCTGCACACCGGCGCAACCCGCCGCCGCCTGAACCACCCACGCCGCCCAGCCCCTGCCCCGCCTGGGCGCGGCGCGTGAACCATGCTGTCAAGCCTTGTTCCACCCGCCCGCCGTCGCTACCCTGACCGCGCATTATTCCGGTCTCGCATGTCCACTTCCCGCTTCGTCCATCTGCACGTCCACACCGAGTTCTCGTTGGCGGATTCCACCATCCGCGTGCCCGAGAAACCGGATCAGGCTGACCCGAAAAAAGCCAAGCAGGCCAACCTGCTGAGCCGCGCGGTCGAACTCGACCTGCCCGCGCTGGCGGTCACCGACCTGAACAACCTGTTCGCCCTGGTCAAGTTCTACAAGGCCGCCGAAGGCGTGGGCATCAAACCCATCGCCGGCGCCGACGTGATGATCGCCACGCCGGACATGACGCCCTGGCGCATGACCCTGTTGTGTCGCGACCGCGAGGGCTACCTGAGCCTGTCCCGGCTGCTCACCCGCGCCTGGATGGAAGGCCACCGCCCCGAAGGCGGCGTGGCGATCCACCCCGAATGGCTGCAGGCCGGGCATGCCAACCTGTTCGCCCTGGCCGGCCGCGACAGCCTGGCCGGGCGCCTGTTCGCCGAAGGCCGCGCCGACCTGGCCGAGCAGCAGCTCGCCGACTGGCAGCGTGTGTTCGGCGACGGCCTGCACCTGGAACTGACACGCACCGGCCGCGAGGGCGAGGAGCGTTTCAACCAGTTCGCGCTGCATGCGGCTGGCGTGCGCGGCCTGCCGGTGGTCGCCAGCAACGATGTGCGCTTTCTGTATGCCAGCGACTTCGCGGCGCACGAAGCGCGCGTGTGCATTTCCTCCGGCCGCGTGCTGGACGACCCCAAGCGCCCGCGTGACTACAGCGACCAGCAATACCTCAAGTCCAGCGAGGAGATGACCGCGCTGTTCGCCGATGTGCCCGACGCCATCGACAACACGCTGGCGCTGGCGCAGCGCTGCAACATCGAGATGCGCCTGGGCACCTACTTCCTGCCCGCCTACCCGGTGCCGGAAGACGAAACCCTGGACAGCTGGATCCGCAGCCAGTCGCGCGACGGTCTGGCCGCGCGCCTGGAAAAGAATCCGATCGCGCCCGGCAAGACCCGCCAGGACTACGTTGACCGGCTCGAATTCGAGCTGGACACCATCATCAAGATGGGCTTCCCCGGCTACTTCCTGATCGTGGCCGACTTCATCCAGTGGGGAAAGAACCAGGGCATTCCGATCGGCCCGGGCCGCGGCTCCGGTGCTGGTTCGCTGGTGGCGTGGGCGCTGCAGATCACCGATCTGGACCCGCTGCCGTACAACCTGCTGTTCGAGCGCTTCTTGAATCCTGAGCGCGTGTCGATGCCCGACTTCGACATCGACTTCTGCATGGACCGCCGCGACGAGGTGATCGACTACGTCGCGCGCAAATACGGCCGCGAGCGGGTCAGCCAGATCATCACCTACGGCACCATGGCCGCCAAGGCAGTGGTGCGCGACGCCGGGCGCGTGCTCGGTTTCACTTACGGTCTGGTCGACAGCGTCGCCAAGCTGATTCCCAACATCCTGGGCATCACGCTCAAGGACGCGATGGGCGAAGGCAAGGACTCGGAGATGGCCTCGCCGGAGCTGATCCAGCGCTACCAGGTCGAGGACGATGTCCGCGACCTGATGGACCTGGCGCGCCAGCTCGAAGACCTCACCCGCAACGCCGGCAAGCACGCCGGCGGCGTGGTGATCGCGCCCGAACCGTTGAGCGAATTCTGCCCGCTGTTCGCCGAACACGACGAAGGCGGCCGCGGCAAGAATCCGGTCACCCAGTTCGACAAGAACGACGTGGAAGAAGTCGGCCTGGTGAAGTTCGACTTCCTCGGCCTGCGCACGCTGACCATCATCGATTGGGCGGTGAAGGCGATCAACGTGCGCCACGCACGTGCCGGCATCGACCCGGTCGACATCACTGCCATTCCGCTGGACGATGCGCCCACCTACAAGGGCGTGTTCGCCTCGGGCAACACCGGCGCGGTGTTCCAGTTCGAATCCTCGGGCATGCGCCGCCTGCTCAAGGACGCGCGCCCGGACCGCTTTGAAGACTTGATCGCGCTGGTGTCGCTGTACCGGCCCGGCCCGATGGACCTGATCCCGGACTTCAACGCGCGTAAGCACGGCCAGCAGGAGATCATCTATCCCGATCCGCGCACCGAAGCGATCCTGAAAGACACCTACGGCATCATGGTGTATCAGGAGCAGGTGATGCAGATGGCGCAGATCGTCGGCGATTATTCGCTGGGCGGCGCCGACCTGTTGCGTCGTGCGATGGGCAAGAAGGTGCCGGCCGAAATGGCCAAGCACCGCGAAATTTTCCGCGAAGGCGCGGCCAAGGGCGGCGTGAGCGCGCAGAAGGCCGATGAAATCTTCGACCTGATGGAGAAGTTCGCCGGCTACGGCTTCAACAAGTCGCACGCTGCCGCCTATGCGCTGGTCAGCTACCAGACCGCCTGGCTCAAGCGTCACTATCCGGCCGAATTCATGGCGGCCACGTTGTCCTCGGATATGGACAACACCGACAAGGTGGTGGGCTTTCTCGATGAGGTGCGCAACCTCGGCCTCACCGTGCTGCCGCCGCGCGTCAATGAGTCGGCCTACATGTTCGAGGCCGCCAGCCCCGACACCATCCAGTACGGTCTGGGCGCGATCAAGGGCGTTGGCCAGGGCGCGTGCGAGGCCATCGTCGAAGAGCGCCTGCGCAACGGCCCCTACACCACGCTGCTGGATTTCTGCACGCGCGTGGGCACCGCAAAGCTCAATCGCCGCACGCTGGAAGCGATGATCAACGCCGGTGCGATGGACGGGCTGGGCAAGAACCGCGCCTCGCTGATGCTGCAATTGCCGGAGGTGATGAAGGCCACCGAGCAGATGGCACGCGAACGTGCCTCCGGCCAGAACTCGCTGTTCGGTGGGCCCGACCCGAGCGCGCCGGCGATGCGCCTGGACCTACCCGAAAGCAAGGAATGGCCGCTGGGCCAACTGCTCACCGGCGAGCGCGAAACACTGGGCTTCTACCTCAGCGGGCATCCGTTCGATCCGCATCGCGACGAAGTGCGCGAACTGGTCGGCTGCGACCTGAGCGCGCTCGACAAGATCCTGGCCTCGCAGCAGCGCGGCGGCGGCGGTGGAGGCGGCGATGGTGAAAAGCGCGCCTGGCGTCCTGAAGTCAGCGCCATCCTGGCCGGCCAGGTGGTGGGCGTGCGCCGCAAGGGCGACAGCCAGGTGTTCGTGCAACTCGAAGATGGCCGCGGCCGGGTGGAATGCAGCGCGTTCTCCGATGCGATGGCCGAGTTCGGCCACCTGCTCACCCGCGACCGCATCCTGATCATCAAGGGCGGCCTGCGCGAGGATGAGTTCAACGGCGGCTACAGCCTGCGCATCCGCCAATGCTGGGACTACGAGCAGATCTGCGCCGACCACGCGCAGCGGCTGTCATTGCGCCTGGATCTGCGCGAGAAACAAGCCTGGTCCCGTATCGACACGTTGCTGGCCAAGCACCGCCCCGGCAAGACGCCGCTGCGCCTGGACCTGCTGCTGCGCTCGCCGGCCGGCGGCGTGGCCGGCATGCTCGACCTCAACGGCAGCCACTCGGTGCGCATCGACCAGCAACTGATGGACAGCCTGCGCGCCGACCCTGCCGTGCGCACGTTGAAGGTCAAGTACAGCCCGCCGTGGGCTTGAGAGGCCGGGATTGGGCATTCGGGATTCGGGATTGGCACGAGCGGCGCTGCTGCGTTCGGGTTGCTCTGGACCGCTGTTGCGAATCCCCAATCCCTACTCCCCAATCCCCGCCACCGAACGGCTGCGTACGGGCCGCAGACACCGCTTCAGCTACACTCCCCGCCTTACGTTGACGACGCCATTGCATGAATCCTAACTACCTCGACTTCGAGCAACCCATCGCCGATCTGGAAGCCAAGATCCAGGAGCTGCGCAAGGCCAGCACCGGCCCTGCAGTGAATGTCGATGCGGAAGTGCGTGCCTTGCGCGACAAGCTGCGCGTGCGTACTGCGCAGATTTTCCGCGACCTGTCGGCCTGGCAGGTATCGCAGCTGGCGCGCCATCCGCAGCGCCCGTACACGCTGGACTACATCAACACCATGTGCGACGAATTCCAGGAACTGGCCGGCGACCGCGCCTATGCCGACGACAAGGCGATTGTCGGTGGCCTGGGCCGCATCGATGGCCGCCCGGTGGTCATCATCGGGCACCAGAAAGGCCGCGATACCAAGAGCAAGGTGGCGCGTAATTTCGGCATGCCGCGCCCGGAAGGCTATCGCAAGGCGCTGCGCCTGATGAAGCTGGCCGAACGCTTCCGCCTGCCGCTGCTGACCTTCATCGACACCCCCGGCGCCTACCCCGGCATCGGTGCGGAAGAGCGCGGCCAGTCCGAGGCGATCGCACGCAACCTGATGGAAATGGCCGAGCTGAAAGTGCCAGTGATCTGCACGGTGATCGGCGAAGGCGGCTCCGGCGGCGCGCTGGCGATCGGCGTGGGTGACCGCACCCTGATGCTGGAATACGGCACCTATTCGGTGATTTCGCCCGAAGGCTGCGCCTCGATCCTGTGGA
Organism: Xanthomonas sp. LMC-A-07; assembly: GCF_030208825.1. Classification (NCBI taxonomy): domain Bacteria; kingdom Pseudomonadati; phylum Pseudomonadota; class Gammaproteobacteria; order Lysobacterales; family Lysobacteraceae; genus Xanthomonas; species Xanthomonas sp. LMC-A-07. The sequence continues at coordinate 255,341 of NZ_JARVTF010000020.1, read as the reverse complement.
AGGATGCCGCCAAGGCCAAGGACGCCGCCGAACAGCTAGGCCTCACCGCCAAGCGCCTGAAGGGCCTGGGCCTGGTCGACAAGGTGATCCGTGAACCCACCGGCGGCGCGCACCGCAATCCGGAACAGATGGGCAAGCGGCTCAAGGCCGTGTTGCTCAACGAACTGGACGCGCTGGAAAAGGTGCCGGTGGACGCGCTGATGCAGCAACGCTACGAGCGTCTGCGCAGCTACGGTGCCTACGAAGGGCATTGAGTCACTGGTCATGATCGCCGCGCGAATGCGCGGCCACGGAATGGAATCCTTGCACCGATGAGCCCTCTCCTGCTGCTATCGCTGGTTCTGCAAGCCGCCTGCTGCGTGCACGTCGTGCGCAGCGGCCGCCCGCTGTACTGGATCTTCCTGCTGCTGGCGTTTTCGTTGCTGGCGGTGCTGGTCTACGTGTTCGTGGCGGTGATTCCAGACCTGCGCAACGACCCGAGTGCGCGCCGCAGCCTCAAGCGCGTGCGTAGCAAACTGGACCCGCAACGCGAACAGCGCGACGCCTCGCGCCGCCTGGACGTGGCCGACACTCCGGAGAACCGCCGCCAGCTCGCCGAAACGTTGCTGACCCAAGGCGATTACGCGCAAGCCGCCGAGCACTTCCAGGGCGCGCTGCGCGGCTTGTATCGCGACGATCCGCACCTGATGCTCGGGCTGGCCAAGGCGCAGTTTGGGCTCGGCCAGCCGGCCCAGACACGCCAGACCCTGGATGCGTTGATCGCAGCCAATCCCACCTTCCGCTCGCATGATGGGCACCTGCTGTATGCCCGTGCGGTAGAAGACAGCGGCGACATCGACGCCGCCCTGCACGAGTACGAAACGCTGGCGCAGGGCTACCCGGGCGAAGAAGCGCGCGTGCGGTATGCACAGCTGCTGCAGCGCACCGCACGTACGGACCAGGCCAAGGCAATGTACGAGCAGGTGCTACGCCACGCCGGGGCCTCGCCCAAACATTACCAGCGCGAACAACGCGGCTGGGTCGAGCTGGCGCGCAAGGGCTTGAGCGAGTTGGGCACCACGACGTAAGCGCTGCGTTGCACTGTCTGCGTCAGTGCGGCAAGGCGATGCGTTGTGATCGCCCCACAGATCTGTCTTCTCGCAAGATCGATCACCACGCCTGATGGCCTGGCGACGTCGCCGCCAGAGCCGCCCTCAGAACGGCTTGGCCAGCACCAGCCAGATCACGCCCACCAGCAACACCACCGGCACTTCGTTGAACAGGCGCAGCGCGCGCCCGCTGGGCAGTGCCCGGCCTTGGTCCACGCCCTTCAACCAACGCCCGGCCACGATGTAGTGCGCCAGGATCAGCGCGACGGCAAACAGCTTGGCGTGCAACCAGCCGCCAGCCACCATCGTGGGGAAGTCCGGGATCACCCGGTACCCCAGCCACAGCACCGCGCCCAGCAGCAGCGCCAGCCCGAGCATGCTGTGACCGAATTTGTAGAGCCGCCGCCCCATCAGCACCAGGCGCGCACGCACGGCGGTGTCGGTGCCGGCTTCGGCGATGTTGACCAGGATGCGGGGCAGATAGAACACCGCGGCCATCCAGGCGATGACGAACAACAGGTGGAAGGTCTTGATCCACAAATACAGGGTCATGCGCTGGCTCCGCTGGCTCGCGTAGGATGGCCCGCATTTTCACCTATCCGCTCGCGCGAAAGCGCATCCGCATGCACAAGCCCGACGACAAACAGTACGACGCCACCTATTTCACCCGCTGGTACCGCGATGCGGGGCTGGCAGACCCTGCACGCCTGCGGCGAAAGGTCGCACTGGCCGTGGCCCAGGCCGAGTACTACCTGGAGCGCCCGATCCGCACCGTGCTCGATGTGGGCTGCGGCGAAGCCGCCTGGCGTGCACCACTGCTGGCGCTGCGCCCGAAGCTGCAGTACCTGGGGTTCGATAGCAGCGAGTACGCGGTGCAACGCTACGGGCGCAGCCGCCAGATCCACCCGGCCCGCTTCGGCGACTTTGCCTGGCTGCGTCCGTGCGCGCCGGTGGATCTACTGATCTGCTCGGACGTGCTGCATTACGTGCCCACACGCGAGTTCAACCAGGGCCTGCCCGGCCTGGCCGAGATGTGTGCCGGGGTGGCCTTTCTGGAGACCTTTGCCGAAGAGGACGCCTTTGACGGCGACCATGAGGGCTTCCAGGCGCGGCCGGCACGCTGGTACCGGCGCCGCTTCGCCAGCGTGGGCTTCACTGCGCTCGGCTCGCATTGCTGGCTGTCGCCACCGTTGCGGGGCGAGGCGGCGGCGCTGGAGCACAGCTGAGCAGGGCCGCAGCGCATTCCGGCTGACCGCACGCTGGCCGCGTCGCATTAGCACAGTTGACTTGACGGCCTCTACCGTCCGCAGCCCCATTAAGGTGCAAATGCGCCAAACCGGGTATGCTGCGCGGCAGCAAAGAGCCGCACGGATGGGTGGAATGCTTTATCAACTGCATGAGCTGACCCGCAATCTGCTAGCCCCCTGGGTGCATCAGGCCCAGGCGAACGCCAAGATGTTTTCCGACCCCGACAGCCTGTGGGCCTCGCTCCCGGGCGCCGAGCGCATGGCGGCCAGCAACGAGCTGTTCCATCGCCTGGGCAAGGAATACGAAAAGCCCGCCTGGGCGCTCGACGATGTCGAGGTGGATGGCCACTCGCTGCCCATCATTGAACGCGAGGTGCTGAGCAAGCCGTTCTGCCGCCTGCTGCGTTTCAAGCGCTTCAGCGACCATGTCGAGCTGATCGGCACGATGAAGCAGCAGCCGGCCGTCCTGGTGGTGGCGCCGTTGTCCGGTCACCACGCCACGCTGCTGCGCGACACCGTGCGGACCCTGCTGCGCAACCACAAGGTCTACGTGACCGACTGGGTGGACGCGCGCATGGTGCCGCTGGAAGCTGGCGCGTTCCGGCTTGAGGACTACATCGCCTACATCCAGGAATTCATTCGCCACATCGGTGCCGAGCGCCTGCATGTAGTGAGCGTCTGCCAGCCCACCGTGCCGGTGCTGGCGGCGGTGTCGCTGATGGCGTCCAACGATGAGCCCACCCCGCGCTCGCTGGTGATGATGGGCGGGCCGATCGATGCGCGCCGCAGCCCGACTCAGGTCAATAACCTGGCGACCGAAAACGGCATCGAGTGGTTCCAGAACAACCTGATTCACACCGTGCCGTTCCCGTATCCGGGCCATGGCCGCCAGGTGTATCCAGGCTTCCTGCAGCACGCCGGCTTCCTGTCGATGAACCCCAACCGGCACGTGATGTCGCATTGGGATTTCTACACCGACCTGGTCAAGGGCGACCTGCAGGATGCGCAGGCGCACCGCCAGTTCTATGACGAATACAACGCCGTGCTGGACATGCCGTCGGAGTACTACCTCGACACCATCCGCGTGGTGTTCCAGGAATTCCTGCTGCCGCAAGGCAAGTGGAAGGTGGATGGCCAGCTGGTGATGCCGTCGGCAATTCGCAACACCGCCTTGCTGAGTATCGAAGGCGAGCTGGACGACATCGCAGGCCTGGGCCAGACCGAAGCCGTGCATGATCTGTGCACCGGCATCGACGCGGCGCACCGTCGCCACCTGGTGGTGGAAGGCGCCGGCCATTACGGCATCTTCAGCGGCCGTCGCTGGCGTGAGGTGGTGTACCCGCAAGTGCGCGAGTTCATTGCCCGCTACGACGCCGACCCGGTGGGCAGTCGCGACCCGGCCACCGTCACGCCGATCCGCAAGCGCGGCAAGCGCGCCTGATCGCCGCACTAGGCGCTCCCGGTCTTGCGATCGGGAGCGCTTTTTTATGCCTGTTTTTTAGCAGCACTTCCGCGTGAGCGCGTTGTTCTGCGGCGTGCGTTTGGCTGCTGTTGATCGGGCTTCACAGTGCATGGTTGTTCGCGTATGGCGTGTAGGCTGATCGCCTTGTTCTAGCGTCCATCAAATCAGCGTAGCAGCGCTGGCTGGGTCGTCATTCTCGGGACGTGCACTGTGGATCATTGCCCTGCACTGCAGGTCGCCCGTAGCCTTCGCCGCAAAACGCGTCAGCAGCGACGGCAATCACCGCGGTGACCCAGGCATGGCACTGCCGTCGCAAGCGCCATCGCACCTCTTCGCCGAATGCGAAACCAAGCCTCACGCGCCAACGCACTCAGCCCTCGCCGCTCTTGACCAACAGATGCTTGGCCAGCATGCCGTGCACGCTGCCAAGTCCACGCGCCAGATGCAGCGTTGCGAACAGCAGCAGGACGCCGATCGCGCACACCGGCACCGACAGCCATCCACTCGCGTATGCCGTGTCGCCGAAGGTAAACAGCACGCCGGTATCCAGCAACGCCAGCAGCGGTGCTGCGGCAAAGCCCAGCGACAGTGACAACAAGGTCACGATCACGGTGAAGTAGACGGTGCCCAGCGGCAGCATCAGCAGGAAGTACAGCATCGTGCTCCAGGTGCGCGCGTCGGTAAACATCGCGCCGATGCGCTGCAACCAGCTACCCGGAATGCCCGGATGTGGCGGCCGACGCGGCATGCGCACGCCCAACAGGGTTTCCACCACCCGCCCTTCCACCAGCGACAGCAGCCGCACCGAGCCGAAGAACAGCACCAACAGCGGCACGCCGATGATCAGGATCAGCAGCCCGACCGAGAGACTGGCGCCGGTGACCACCCAGCTGAAATAGAACACGCCGGTGACCAGCGACAGCAGCAGATAAAATAGCGCGCCGTAGGTGCGCGGATCGGCAGCCACGCCGAAGAAACTGCCGATCCACGAACTCCGCTTGGGCGGCAGTGGCGGGCGCAACGCACGCGTTACCGTCACTTCGGTTTCGCGGTAGATCTCGGCCACTTCGTCGGGCGCGCCGTAGCTGCCGGCCACACCGGCAATCACCTCGGCCTCGCTCTTGCCGGCTTGCTCGGCCAGTTCGGCCCGCAGGTATTCCTCGGCGTCGTAGAGCGCGTCCTGGATCATCGCCGGGTCCGCGCCGGCCAACGCGTGACGCAACTGCGTGAGGTAATCGGGAATGGTGGTCGGCAGCGGACGCGGTGGCGTAATCGTGTTCATGAGTGGGTCCCTTCCAGCACAGAGTCGACGGAATCGCGGGTGGCACGCCAGGCGGCCGTCCACGCGCGCAGGCAATCACGCCCGGTTTCGGTAATGCGGTAATAGCGACGTGGCGGACCGGAGGCCGATGGCTCGACATGGCTCTGCAACAGCCCGGCCCCTTCCAGGTTGCGCAGCACTGGATACAGCGCGCTCTGCTTGCCGCTGAGCACACCTTCCAACCGCTCCAGCCGCTTGGCGATGAGGTAGCCGTACAGCGGCGCATCGGCCTGGGCCAGCACCGCCAGCAATGCCAACGACACCGTGCCTGCGCTGAGCTCCTTCTGAAATTTCTTCAGATAAGCATCCGGCTCGTTCATTGCCACCTCCGCACTAGGTCGAAGGCAATGCTATGTAGAAGTTGGGTATAGCGAATGTGCCGGTAGTCATGCGGCGGAGATTTGGGAGTCGGGATTGGGGATTGGCAAAAGCGGCATCGCGCAGCGCCCGTGGAGAGCAGACATGCGCATCCAAATATCCCTTCTGCTCGGGGCCGTGCGCTAAGGCGACGCGCACTTGCTGTTGCGAATCCCCAATCACGAATCCCCAATCCCCGCTTTCGAATCCTGTCGCGCTCGCACTGCCAAACCCAAGTCCGTTCATGAGCTTAGAACCTTTGGGTTACTGCCTTTCCTGTACGGCTCCACTACAGTCGGTGGCCCCTGTGCCGATAAACCTCGCTCAGGTGGTTTTCACTTTTTGATGGGGTAACAAGATGCGATTTGCGCGTTCGGCACGGCCGTCCATGGCTGACACTTCCTTTGGCGCCACCAAGTGCCTGTGCCTTGCGATCGGGTTGTCGCTTTCGGGCGTGAGCATTGCGCAGCAGGCGCAGACAGCCGCGCCCGCGATCGAACAGCCGCAGGCCGAACCGGCCAAGACGCCGGCACCGCCCGCACCCACCGGTTATCCGCTGGAAGCGCAGGGCTGGGGTGCCAAGCAGGGCGGCAACATGTGGCAGGTGCGCTGGGCCGAAGACTGGTCGTATCTGAAAGACCCCTCCAAGCGGAAGAGCCCGTTTGATCCGCTCAAATTCATTCCGTTGAGCGAGTCCGGCGATGTGTATCTGACGCTCAACAACGAACTGCGCGTGCGCAGCAACACCGTGACCAACCCCGGCCTGATTCCGGGCAGCCACTCGCAGCAGCAGTATCTGTTCCGTGCGTTCTTTGGCGCCGACCTGCACGTGGGCGAGCATTTCCGTCTGTACACCGAGCTGGCCCATGGCAGCCTGGACGGGCGCAATGAAGGCGCCAAGACCGGTACGCAGGAAAACAACGCGATCCTGCAGCAGGTGTTCTTCGACGTGAAGGGCCAGGTTGCCGAAACTGACCTCGGCCTGCGCGTTGGCCGCCAGGTATTTGTGGACGGCCCGACCACCTTGATGGCGCTGCGCGACAACACCGACATCTTCGTGACCTTCAACGGCGTGCGCGCCTGGGCGATCGGCGAGAAGACACGTGTGGACGTGTTCGATTTCAACTTCAACCTGGATGGCACCGAGGGCTTGGGCGATGACCGCATCGACCGCTCGCGGCATTTCCGTGGCGTGGTGGGCGGCTATCGCCTGCCGACAGCCAAGCCGATGTATCTGGAGCCGTTCTTCTATCAGTTCCGCAACGACAACCAGGTGTGGGGCCGCCAGACAGCGGAAGAAAACCGCAATTACTACGGCCTGCGGTTGTGGGGCAACGTGGGCAAGCTGCGCACCGATTCGTTCGTGACCGTGCAGCGCGGCAGCTTCGGCGGACGCGACCTGCGCGCCTACATGGCCAGCACCTCCAATGCCTGGACGTTGAGCGACAGCGGCTGGAAACCGCGCCTGGGCTTCCATAGCGAAATCGCGTCCGGCGGCGGTGGCACCTCCGGCACCGGCACCTTGCGCAACAACAATTTCCTCTACGGCAACACAATTTATTTCAGCTGGGCCACGTTCTTCGGCCCGGTCAATCTAGTGACCGCCGCGCCCACATTCACCTTCTCACCCACCTCCAAGATCACCGTGAATCTGGAGTGGGAAACCCTGTGGCGGCAGACCACCAGCGATGCCATCTACAACAACCAGGCACGCGCCTACGCACGCACGCAGAACACCGGCGAGCGCCGCATCGGCACCATGCCGCGCATCAACGCCACCTGGAACATCGACCCGAACTGGTCGGTGACCTTCCGCGCCGAGCATCTGATGGCCGGCCCGGCACTGGAAAAAGCCGGATACGGCGACTCCACCTTCGTGATGGGCTGGTTGAACTTCCGCTTCTAGGCAAGCGCGGCGCACTGCCGCACGACGCTGATCACACCGCACAGCCGCCTGGAGCATTCCTGGCGGCTGTTGCGTGATCGGCAGCAGCGTTGTCTGGGGATGAGCAACACGGGCGCTGCGGTGATCGCCACGCAGTGCGCGTCAGCAGCGCGCTTGCACGTATCGATACCGAAGCCACGCAGTCCGCCCACCGCCGAAATTCATTGCAGCGATACCGCCGATGGATTCGCCAAGGCACTGCCGGCCAGCGGGAACTGCAAGATCGCTTGCGCGTGGCGTGCATAACGCTGCACCTGCACAGCCTGCCCTTGCGCTGCAATCGTGATGCCACGTGCTGGCCGCACCAGTTCGTCCGGGAGCTCCTGCAGGCGCTGCGCGAGCGGGCGCGCATCGGGGTGCTCGCGCAGCCACAGCACCACGCCAATCAACCGCATCGCCGCGGCAGTGTCCTGCAACTGACGCTGATAATTGCCACCATCGCTGTACTGGGCGTCCGCCAACACACAGCCGACGGCGTTGGCCACACAGGCAACATCCTTCGCAGGCGGCGGTACCAGGGCACTGTCGTCAACCCGTGCATCCTGCACCAGCTGCTTGCGTACGGCATCGCTGCAGGCCCAGGTGTAGTTGGGCGCTGTCAGTGCACGCGTGCGCTCGGCATCGAAAAATTTCAGCACAGCGCGGTCGTACCAACGCTGCGCGCGTTGGTCCATTTCGCCGAGCATTTGCGCATACACCGCATCGACAATCCTGGCCTCGCCATGCAGCGCGCCGCACAGGCTGCTGTCCTCGACGCGCAACGGTGCGAACGCGCTGGCGCACTGCGCCGGCAGGGCTGCGTTGACGGGCAGCTCGCTGAGCATGCTCGCAAACAGGTCGGCATTGCCGCGCAACATTGCCCCACCAATCATCGTGACGATCAGACTCTCGTCGCTGCGCAACAACACGCGCGCCACCTGTGCATCGCTGCAGACAGCAGCCACCGCCTGGGCCTGCCGTCCCTGCACGAAGTCCAGCGCGTGCTGGGTCATCGACAACGTCAATCCCTGCAGTTCCGGCAGCGGCGAGTCGATACGGCGAGGAAACGGATCGCGGTAGTAGGCATGCTGCGAGAAGCTCGCCATACGCGCCAGCAACGGCGCCTGTGGCGCCAGCGCAGCCGCATAGCTGCGCGATTGCGCTCGCACGTGGGCCAGGCACCCGGACGCGGCCCAACTGCACTTGGGCGGCGCAGTCGCCGGCCACGCCGGCGCGCGGGGATAGCGGCTCAGTTCACTGCGAAATCCGCTTGCGACCGGCGTGCGCTGGAAGCGCTGCAGGTCGCGCGCCAGCACCGCTTGCTGTTCGTCATTTGGAATCGTGTACGGCGATGCCCACAGCGCGACAAACAGATTCGACCCCGCCGGCGGCGCGGGCCGTGGCTGACGCAGTTGCGCCAACGCCTGCTGCTGCGCCTGCGGGATCGGCCAGCGCGCCGAGAGCGCATAGGCTCCCACCAGCAACGCAACCACCACACCCACCGACAGCAGGGCCCATTTCAAGAACGTTGCGAACATGGCAGACACCTTCCCTGGAGAAGGCTGGCATCTTAGCGGGGGCCACCTACCGGATGCGATTGCCCGAATGGCGGCTGTACCGCACCACGCTACCGACGCGAACACGCCACGCGCTGGCCGAACCACAGGCCCACCGGCCGCAAGCGAATGCCTACAATGCGCGCATGTCTGAATCCTCTGCTCCGCATCGTCCGTCCGTGCAACGGGTCTTCCTGACCGGCCTGCTCACCTTGCTGCCGGTCTGGCTGACCTGGGTGGTGGTGAAGTTCGTGTTCTCGCTGCTGTCGGGCATCAGTAGCCCGTGGGTGGTGCCCTTGTCCGGACGCATCGCGGCCTCGTTCCCGCATTACCTGGGCTGGATCACGGCGCTGTGGGTGCAGAACACCATTGCGCTGATCGCCACGGTGGCGGTGATCCTGTTCGTGGGTGTCCTGAGCCGGCGTGTGATCGGCCAGCGGCTGCTGCGCTGGTTCGAAGCGATCATGCGGCGCATACCGTTGGCCAGCGTGGTCTACGACAGCGCGCGCAAGTTGCTGGACATCCTGCAGACGCAGCCGGGTAGCACGCAACGTGTGGTGCTGATCGACTTCCCGCATCGCGATATGAAATCGGTTGGCCTGGTCACCCGCGTGATCAAGGAACAGGGCACCGGCCGCGAGCTGGCGGCGGTGTATGTGCCGACCACGCCGAACCCCACCTCCGGCTATCTGGAGATCGTGCCGGTGGAGCTGCTCACGCCCACCGACTGGACCGTGGACCAGGCGATGAGCTTCATCATTTCCGGCGGCGCCGTGTCGCCGGAGACCGTTCCTTTCACCCGGACTGCGGACCGCTGACGCCATGACACACGTGCGTACCCTCGACGATCGTGCGGTACGGCTGTTCATCGCGCTGGCCGCGTTCTTCTGCGTCAACGCCGCGCTGGCCGAGTTCATCGGCGTCAAGATCTTTGCGCTGGAAGACACCCTCGGCATCGCGCCATTGAACTGGAACCTGTTCGGGCAGACCGGCTCGCTCAGCTTCACCGCCGGCACCTTGCTGTGGCCGGTGGTGTTCATCATGACTGATACCATCAACGAGTTCTTCGGCAGCCGCGGGGTGCGTTTCATCTCGTGGGTGGCGGTGGGCCTGATCGGCTACGGCTTCGTGTTCGCGTTTGCGGCCATCGCGCTGGCACCGGCCGGCTGGTGGGTCACCGCCGCGCAGAGCCAAGGCGTGCCGGACTACCAGGCCGCCTTTGCGGCGGTATTCGGGCAAGGCCTGTGGACCATCGGCGGCTCGCTGGTGGCGTTCCTGTTCGGGCAGCTGATCGATGTGTCGGTGTTCCACCGCATCCGCCGCGCCACCGGCGAAAAATACGTGTGGTTGCGCGCCACCGGCTCCACGGCGGTGTCGCAGCTAGTGGACAGCTTCGTGGTGATCTATATCGCCTTCGTGCTGGGTCCACAGCATTGGTCGATCGACCAGTTCCTGGCAGTGAGCACGCTCAACTACCTCTACAAGATGGGCTTTGCGATCGCGCTGATTCCGTTGCTGTATCTGGCGCGCCGCGCCATCGACGCCTACCTGGGCGCCGAACGCGCCGAACAATTGCGCGAAGAAGCTGCCGCCGATTGAGCCAGGCGGCTGCGACGAGCGACCGAACCTGGCGCCGTCAAGGCTTGCAGCACAAGCCGTGCGGCACATTATCGCACCGCAGCATTTGTTCCTTACGCGGCGCCCTGCCCGTGCCGTGCATGAATTGCACGCGCGGGCCATGACCCTGGTGGCTGGCCGTAACGGTGCGGATCGGGCAAGCTCCCCGCTCGCTTGTTTCCGGAGCCGGTAATGCCGCTTAGCTTTTCCCGCCTGCTGTCCCTGGCCATGGCCGCCGTGTTGAGCCTGTCGCTGGCCGCACCGGCCGATGCAGCCAAGAAGAAGACCGGCAAGGCACAGACCTCGCAAACGCGCGCGAAGGCGGGCAAGGCCAAGAAGTCCACCAAGCCGGCCAGGAGCACCAAGGCCAAGGCCAAGCCACGCGCGGTGGTGGCACCGGTGGTGCAGAGCAAGGCACAGCAACTCACGCTGCTGTACGACCAATACTGGGATGCCTCGCTGAAGCTCAATCCGCTGCAGGCCACCTTCCAGGGCGAGAGCCGCTACAACGACCAGCTGCCCAACTTCCTGTCGCCTGCGTTCCGCCAGCAGTCGCACGACTTCACCACGCTGTGGCTGGCCAAGGTGGAGGCGATCGGCCCAGATGGGCTCAGCGGGCAGGATCTGCTCAGCTACCAGATCTTCGTGCGCGATGCGCGCAGCGCCCTGGCGGCCGAGCAATTCCCGAGCTGGATGCTGCCGATCAACCAGTTCTACAACATCGCCAGCATTGCGGTAGTCATGGGCTCGGGCACCGGCGCGCAGCCGTTCAACACCGTCAAGGACTACGACAACTGGTCGCGCCGCGCGCTCGGCATTCCGGACCTGTTCGACCAGGCCATCACCAACATGCGTGCGGGCATGCAGGCCGGGGTGGTGCAGCCCAAGGCCCTGATGGAGAAAGTGCTGCCGCAGCTGGACGCGATCATTGCGCGCAGTGCCGAAGAAAGCCTGTTCTGGGGGCCGATCCGCAACCTGCCCGCCGACATGCCCGAGGCCGACAAACAGCGCATCACCGCCGAGTACAAGCGCATGATCGAGTTCCGCATCATGCCGGCCTACCGCGCACTGCGCGGCTTCATCGCCACCGAATACCTGCCAGCCTGCCGCGACACCGCGGGCCTGGCCGCGCTGCCCAACGGCACCGCCTGGTACGCCTACGACGTGCGCCAGAGCACCACCTCCGACCTGACCCCGGCACAGATCCACCAGACCGGCCTGGACGAGGTGGCGCGCCTGCAGGGCGAGATCCAGAACGTGGCCAAGCAGGTCAAGTTCCGCGGCAACCTGCCCAAGTTCTACAAGTTCATGCAGACCGACAAGCGCTTCGTGTTCCGCAGCGAGTCCGAACTGCTGGACGCCTACCGCGGCCTGCAGAGCCGCGTGCAGGCCGCGGTACCCCGCCTGTTCGCCACCCAGGGCATCCCGGCCCTGGACGTGCGCCCGGTGGAGCCACAGCGCGCGCAAGCCGCGGCCAGCGGCTCGTACATGCGCCCCAACCCGCACGACAACACGCCGGGCATCTTCTACGTCAACACCTCCAACCTGCCAGCGCGCCCGCGCTGGGAAGGCGAAAGCCTGTTCCTGCACGAAGGCGTGCCGGGCCATCACTACCAGCTCGGCCTGCAGCAGCAATTGACCGACCTGCCCAAGTTCCGCCGCTTCGGTGGCGAGACCGCCTTCATCGAAGGCTGGGGCCTGTATGCCGAATCGCTGGGCCGCGAATTGGGGCTGTACCAGGACCCGTACAACTACTACGGCTACCTGCAGAACGCGCTGCTGCGCTCGATCCGGCTGGTGGTGGATACCGGCCTGCACAGCCAGGGCTGGACCCGCGCGCAAGCCATCGACTACATGTTGCAGAACTCGGCCGTCACCCGCGAAGACGCCGAGGCGGAAGTGGACCGCTACCTGGCCATTCCCGGCCAGGCGCTGGCCTACAAGGTCGGCGAGATGAAGATCAGCCAGTTGCGCGAACAGGCGCAACGCGAGCTCGGGCCGCGCTTCGATGTGCGTGCCTTCCACACCGAAGTGCTCAAGGACGGTTCGGTGCCGCTGGAGATCCTGCAGGACAAAGTGCAACGCTGGATCGCCACGCAGAAAGGCTGAGCACGCTCAGCCAGCCGTACACGCCGCCACCAGTGCGGCGATGTCGGCCGGCGTGGTGCGGCAGCAGCCACCAATCAAACGCGCACCGGCCGCATGCCATTGCGCGCGTTGCGTCGCCAGTGAACACGCCGCTGTGGTTTCCGAATGCCAGCGTTTGTCGCTGGCGTCGTAGTGCTCACCGGAATTGGGATACACCACCAACGGCAAGCTGGTGAGCGCGGCTAGCGACTGCAGCGCGGCGGTGACCTGCTCGATCGCAATGCAATTGATGCCCACCGCGACCACCTGCGGGCACGCGTCCAGACTCGGAATCACTTGCGCCAATGGCGTGCCATCGCTCAGATGCGCCGCATCGCGCAAGGTGAACGAAAACCACGCATGCACCTGCGGGAACTCCTTCAGCAACAGGCGCAGTGCGGTGATCTCGCTGGCCGAGGGCAAGGTTTCGCAGGCCAATAGATCCACGCCGGCATCCACCAACGCCGCAATGCGCGGGCGATGGAAGTCGAGCATCTGCGCCACCGGCAGCGCGTAGTCGCCGCGGTATTCGGAACCATCCGCCAGATAGGCGCCATACGGCCCCACCGAGCCGGCCACCCACAGCGGCGCCGCCTGCGGATGCGTGGCCAGGTGGTCCGCGCGCGCCTGCGCCGCCAGCGCCACGCTGCGTGCGATCAACGCCTGCGACTGCGCCAGGCCCAGCCCGCGCGCGGCAAAGCCCTGCGGCGTGGCCTGGTAGCTGGCGGTGATCGCACACTGCGCACCGGCGGCGAAGTAGTCGCGGTGCACCTGGTAGATCAGTTCCGGCTGCTCCATCAACACCCGTGCCGACCACAAGGCGTCGTTGAGATCACAGCCGCGCTGTTCCAGCTCGGTGGCCAGCGCGCCATCCAGCACCACCTCACCGTCGCGCTGCAAGACATCACTGAAGGGCGCGCCGGCGCGCGGTTGGCGGGGCACAACGGTCATGGACGCACTCTCCGGGCTGCAAGCCTTTGGGTCACTGCATAGGCGCCGTAACAAAGCGCCACAAAGGGAATCCCGCACCACAGCGCAATGCGCTGCTGCGGGTCAAACGCCAGCCCAGCGCAGGCCAGCACGCACAGCGCGCCACCAATCAGCGGCGTCCACGGATACCACGGCGCGCGGTAGGCCAGGCTCTCCAGTGCGATGCCGTCACGCAGCAGCTGGCGGCGGAAACAATAGTGCGAGGCGCAGATGCTCAGCCATACCACCACCACCGCAAACCCGGAGACTGCAGAAATCGCCACGAACACGGTGTCGGCCGCGTACACACCGGTCAGCAGCGCCAGCAGCCCGCCAAGCATGCTCAGCACCAGCGCAGGCAGCGGGATGCCACGCCGGGTCAGCCGCGCAAAGCGTGCCGGCAAGGTGCCCTCGTTGGCCAACGACCACAGCATGCGGGCCGCCGCATACAACCCGGAGTTGGCCGCCGACAGGATCGCGGTGAGGATCACCGCGTTGAGCAGACCTGCGGCATACGGAATGCCCAGCAGCTCGAAGGCGCGCACGAACGGGCTGGTCTCCACTGCCGCCGCCTGCGCTGGCAGCAACGCGGCCAGCACCAGCACGGTGCCGACGAACAGCACCACCAGACGGATCAACGTGGTGCGGATCGCGAGCGGGATTGCGCGTGCAGGCTGTGCAGTTTCGCCGGCTGCGATGCCGATCAGCTCGGTCCCGGAGAAAGCGAAATTCACCGCCACCATTGTCATCAGGATCGGCATGGTGCCGTGCGCAAACCAGCCATCGGCGCGCAGATGGCGCACTCCCGGTGCCGGGCTGCCGTCGGCCAACGGCAGCCAGCCGATCACCGCCGCGCCGCCCAGCACGATGAACACCACAATGGTCACCACCTTGATCAGCGAAAACCAGAATTCGCCTTCGGCAAACCAGCGTGCCGACACCATGTTCAAACTGAAAATCAGCACGCAGAACAGCAGACACCACGGCCACGCCGGGCTGTGCGGAAACCAGTACTGCATGCAGAACGCCGCAGCGGTGAGGCTGGACCCCAACGCCACCGTCCAGGTGAGCCAATACAGCCAGGCCACCACGTAGCCGGTGGCAGGCCCCAGATAGCGCGCGGCATACACATGAAACGCACCGGTCTGCGGCATCGCCACCGCCAGCTCGCCCAGGCACTGCATCACCAGGTACACCACCAGAGCGCCGATCAGGTACGCCAGCACCGTACCGAGCGCACCGGTGCTGGCGATGATGTAGCCGGTGTTGAAGAACAATCCCGTGCCGATCACACCGCCCAGCGACAGCATCACCAGATGGCGCACCTGCATGCTGCGCTGGAACTGCGGTGCGGCGGTGGACGAGGGCTCGGACATGCGTGGTTCTGATCGGTGGCGCCCCATCCTGCCATGCACGTGCAGGCGAGCACAGCCACGCAATGGCCAGGCGTGACGTGCAGCCAAATAACGCGGGTGGCGTGCGCACGACTTGCCGCGCTCGGCCCACGCAGGCTTTGCGCTCGGCCAGGGCTGCACGACACGCTCCAGGCGCCGGCGTATCCTCGTGACTGCTCATCTGGATTGTTGCCATGCCAAACCTCCTGCATACACGCCCGGCAGCGCGAGCGCAGCGCCGGACTGCATCCCGGGGGCCGGCACGCCGTGCAGCCGCTGCGCCTCGCGTATCCGTGCCGGCATCGGGGCTGCACCAGTGTTCGCTACGCATGCGAGGCGCCGCATGAAGCTGGCCGGCATCCACCATGTGGCGATCATCGCCGGCGACTACGCAGTGTCCAAGCGGTTCTACTGCGACATCCTGGGCCTGCGGGTGCTCGATGAGCACTACCGGCAGGCGCGCGATTCCTGGAAGCTGGACCTGGCGCTGCCGGACGGCGGCCAGATCGAGCTGTTTTCGTTTCCCGACGCACCGCTGCGCCCCAGCCGCCCGGAAGCGCGCGGGCTGCGTCATCTTGCCTTCCGGGTCGAAGCGCTGGACGCGGCCGTCGCGCATCTCAACGCGCACGGCGTGGTCACCGAAGACATCCGTATCGACGAATATACGGGCCGCCGCTTCACCTTCTTTGCCGACCCGGACGACTTGCCGCTGGAGCTGTACGAAGTCGGTTGAGCAGGGACCCGGCAGGTTCGGTCACATCTGCCACGGAGGCACGTCGAAGAGTCAGAACGATCAACAAAGCTACTGCACGGCCGCCAGGCGGGCATTCGGTATGTTTTGTTAGTCGCTGGTAGTCGATGGTCGCTGTGACTTTCGGCGGATGCGGCAATGCGGTAACGCCATGAAGATCGAACCACACCAGGACACAGGAACCGTCCATGCTGCAGATCCGTGCGCTATCCAAGACCTACGCCAATGGAGTGCATGCGCTGCAAGGCGTCACGCTCGACATCCCTCGCGGCATGTTCGGACTGCTCGGGCCAAACGGCGCCGGCAAGTCGTCACTGATGCGCACGTTGGCCACGCTGCAAGAGCCCGACTCGGGCAGCATCAGCCTGACCGGCGCCGATGGCAGCAGCATCGACGTGCTCACCGACAAGGACGCCTTACGCCGCCGGTTGGGCTATCTGCCGCAGGATTTCGGCGTGTACCCGAAGGTCAGCGCGCTGGACATGCTCGATCACTTCGCCGTGCTCAAGGGGCTGACCGATCGCGGCCAGCGCAGAGAGGTGGTCGAGCGGCTGTTGCAGCAGGTCAATCTGTGGGATGCGCGCAAGCGCAAGCTCGGCACCTATTCCGGCGGCATGCGACAACGCTTCGGTATCGCGCAGGCGCTGCTGGGCAACCCGCAACTGGTCATCGTTGACGAACCCACTGCCGGGCTGGACCCGGAAGAGCGCAATCGCTTTCTCAATCTGCTGGCCGAGATCGGCGAAAACGTGGTGGTGATCCTGTCCACCCACATCGTCGAGGACGTCACCGACCTGTGCCCGACGATGGCCATCATGAACCAGGGCCAGGTACTGCTGAGCGGCCGCCCCGCCGATGCGATCGCGATGCTGCATCAGCAGGTCTGGCGCAAGCAGGTCAGCAAGCAGGCGTTGCCCGAGTACGAGGCACGCTTCACCGTGCTGTCCACGCGCCTGATCGCCGGCCATCCGGTGATCCATGTGTTCAGTACCGACTGCCCGGAGCCGGGTTTCGAACAGGTTGCTCCCGATCTGGAGGACGTCTATTTCCAGCGCCTGCGCAAGCAAGCGCTGGCTGCCTGACGGAGCGCTGCAATGATCATGGCGTTCCTGCGCTTCGAGCTGCGCGAACAACTGCGCTCGCCCTTGCTGTGGCTGCTGGCCACGCTGTACGCGCTACTCGCCTTTGCAGCGCTGGCCAGCGATGCCGTGCAGATTGGTGGCGGCATCGGCAACGTGCTGCGCAATGCACCGACCGTGATCGCCACGCTGCTGGGCATGTTCACCTTGCTCGGCCTGCTGGTGACCACCCTGTTCGTCAGCAATGCGGTACTGCGCGATTTCGACCTGGGTACCGCCGAACTGGTGTTTTCTACCCCGGTGCGGCGCCACGATTACCTGATCGGCCGTCTTGGGGCAGCGCTGATCGCCGGCATGATCATGTACGTCGTGATTGCGCTGGGCATGTTCATTGCGCAATTCATGCCGTGGATCGATCAGGCCCGGCTAGGACCGGTGGCGGCATTCCCCTATCTTTGGTCATTGCTGGTGCTGGTGCTGCCCAACCTGCTGTTCACCACCGCGCTGTTGGCTCTGTTGGCGGTGACCACACGCAGCATCCTGTGGGTCTACATCGGCGTGATCGTGTTTTTCGTGCTCTATGGCGTGAGCCGCGCCCTGCTCGCCGATCTGGACAATGTATGGATCGCCACGCTGGCCGACCCGCTGGGCATTCGTGCGTTATCGCAGACGCTGCGTTACTGGTCGGTGGAACAACGCAATCAGGGACTGCCGCCGTTGAGCGGCTATCTGCTTGCCAACCGGGCCTTGTGGCTGTGCATGAGCGCACTGTTGTTCGCTGCGATGTTTTCCCTATTCCGCACCGAGCGCAGCGGTACGGGCCGGCGCCGTGGTGCAGCCCCTTCGGCGCCCACTCAACCCGCGTCCACTCTGGCTACTGCGGTCAGCCGCCTGACGGTGACGCCGCACTTCGGCGTGGGCACGGCGTGGAAGCAGCTGCTGGGCCAGATCCGCTTCGATACGCTGGGCGTAGTGCGCAGTGCGCCGTTCCTGGTGCTGCTCATCTTGGGCCTGGCCAACTTCATCCCAACTGCGTTGTTTCGCCAACTCTATTACGGCACCGCGGTGTTGCCGGTGACCTCAGTCATGCTGGACGCCCTGCAGAGCAGCTACAGCTTCCTGCTGATCATCGTGGTGCTCTTCTACGCCGGCGAGCTGGTGTGGAAGGAGCGCAGCAACCGCATCGACGGCATCACCGACGCGATGCCGGTCCCAGATTGGGTGCCGCTGCTCGGCAAGTTCGTCGCCTTGCTGGGGGTGATCGCCAGCTTCCAGCTCGCCGGTGCGCTGACCTCGATCGCGCTGCAGCTGGGCCGTGGCTACACCAGCATCGAACCGCTGCTGTATCTCAAGACCCTGGCACTGGGCTCGGTGCTGTACGTGCTGATGGGCGGCATGGCCTTGGCGCTGCAGGTGCTGAGCAACAACAAGTTCCTCGGCTATGCGCTGCTGATGCTGGTGTTGATCGGGCAATCGGTGCTGTCGATGCTCGACTACACCCAGAACCTCTACACCTTCGGCGGCTGGCCCAACGCACCGTATTCGGACATGAACGGCTACGGGCACTTCTTGCCCGGCCAATTGTGGTTCCAAGGCTATTGGGGCGTGTTTCTGCTGGCCTTGCTGTTGCTGTCCTCGGCATTCTGGCCGCGCGGCGTGGGCCACGGGTTGCGACAGCGTGTGCGGCTGGCGTTGCGGCGTTTGCGCAGCCCGACCGGCGCGGCATTGGCGGTTACCCTGCTCGGCTTCGCGGCGGTCGGCGGCTGGCTGTACTGGAGCACCAACGTCCACAACAGCTTCCTGTCGCCGGAACAGCAGCTGGACCTGCAAGCACGCTACGAGCGCGATTACCGCAAGTACAAAGATCTACCACAGCCGCGCATCATCGCCGTCGACAACCATGTCGACCTGCATCCGGAAACCCAGTCGGTGCTAATCGATGCCACCTGGACGGTGCGCAACACCCACTCCACACCGATCAGCGAGGTGCATATCGGCATGCAGGGCCGCACAGGTGACCGCAGCCTGGTGCAGGTGGATCTGGGCGGGCAGACGCTGACTCTGCACGATATCCCGGCCGGCTATCGCATCTATCGCCTGCACACACCACTGCAACCCGGGCAGGAGCGGGTGTTCCGCTTCCGCGTGGACCAGCATCCGCACGGTCTCACCGCCGAGCAGGCGCAAACCGAACTGGTTGCCAACGGCAGCTTCTTCAACAACACCTTGCTGCCCTGGTTTGGCTACAACCCCCGGACCGAGATCAGCGACCGCAACGACCGCCGCAAGCGCGGCCTGGGCGAACCCACGCGCATGCCCAAGCTCGAGGACCAGGCCGCGCGCGCCAACACCTACGTCAGCGACGATGCCGACTGGCTCGATTTTGCCAGCACCGTCTGCACCGCGCCGGATCAGATCGCCCTGGCGCCTGGCTATCTGCAGAAAGAATTCCAACGCGATGGCAGGCGCTGCTTCCGCTACGTGATGGACCGCCCGATGCTCAACTTCTACGCCTACCTGTCGGCACGCTGGCAAGTGCGCAAGGCGCGTTACAAGAACATCCCGATCGAGATCTATTACGACCCCAAGCACCCGTACAACGTGCAACGCATGATCGAGAGCGTGCAGAAATCGCTGGCCTATTACGAAGCCAATTTCAGCCCGTATCAGCACCATCAGGTGCGCATCATCGAGTTCCCCGGCTACGCGCGATTTGCGCAGTCGTTCGCCAACACCATTCCCTACGCCGAGTCGATCGGCTTCATCGCCGACCTGCGCGACAAGAACGACATCGACTACGTGTTTTACGTCACCGCGCACGAAGTGGCACATCAGTGGTGGGCGCACCAGGTGATCGGCGCGAACGTGCAAGGCGCCACCATGCTGTCGGAATCGCTGGCGCAGTATTCGGCGTTGATGGTGATGGAACGCGAGTACGGACGCGCCCACATGCGGCGCTTTCTCAAGTACGAACTGGACCGCTATCTGGAAGGCCGTGGCGGCGAAACCATCGAGGAATTGCCGCTGTATCGCGTGGAAGACCAGCAATACATCCACTACCGCAAGGGCTCGCTGGCGTTCTACCGGCTGCGCGAAGAGATCGGTGAGCAGGCGCTCAACCGCGCGTTGCAGCGCTTCCTGGCCGCCAAGGCTTTCGAACAACCGCCTTACACCACCTCGGCCGAGCTGCTGCAGACCATTCGGGCCGAGGCGCGCCCGGACCAGCAAGGGCTGATCACCGACCTGTTCGAAAAGATCACCTTCTACGACAACCGTGTGGTAAGCGCGCAGGCACGCAAGCGCCCCGATGGGCGCTATGAGGTCACCGTGCAGACGCATGCGGCCAAGTTGCAGGCCGATGGCAAGGGCAAGGAGCATGCGGTGCCGCTGGACGATTGGATCGAGGTGGCGATCTATGGCGTTCCGGCCAGCGAGAATGCACCGGCGCCGGTGCTGGCCTTGCAACGGCAGCACGTCACCAGCACCGCGCCCAGTTTCACCATGACCGTCGACCGCCTGCCGATCGAGGCTGGCTTCGATCCGGACAACAAGCTGATCGACCGCGTGCCGGCGGACAACCGCAAGCCGGTGACGCTGCGATAGCGGGTGGCCGTGGTCAGGTGGCTGGTGATCGGCAAGGACACGCAGGGCGCACAGCCGACACGCACAAACGAGCCGAACAGGGCCATGACGACTGACGGGAGGCGCAGCCGGCCCGTCAGCGGAAGCGGCCCAGCGGCGGCATTGCGGGCGCCCGGCATGAATGCATGCCGCAGCGCGGCTTTCCGCCACCATACTCCACGGTATACATTCGCGATCAGGCCGCCGACGGTGGCCACTGCACTCCCTGGGAGGGGACACATGCGCAAGACCTTCAAGACCCTGATGCTGGCCCTGCCGCTGGCCGCCGCCTCGCTGCTGGCCCAGGCCGCCGACTCGCCGGTGGGCCGCTGGAAGACCATCGACGACGAAACCGGCAAGCCCAAGTCGGTGGTGCAGATCGAGCAGGCCGCCAACGGCACGTTGAGCGGCAAGGTGGTCGAGATCCTGCAATCCAACCACGGGCCCAACCCCACCTGCGACAAGTGCGACGGTGCGCTGAAAGGCAAGCCGATCAAGGGCATGACCATCCTGTGGGGCCTCAAGCCCGACGGCACCGCCGTGTGGGGCGGCGGCTCGGTGCTCGACCCGGCCAAGGGCAAGACCTACAAGGCCAAGATCACCCTGACCGACAGCGGCAAGAAACTGCAGATGCGCGGCTATGTCGGCATTGAAGCCCTGGGCCGCACGCAGACCTGGGTGCGCGAGTAGGTCGGGATTCGGGATTGGGGATTCGCAAAAGCAGGCGCCCGTGAGGGCGCCTTTTTTGTTCGTCTCCATTTTTTGTGCGTCTCCATCCGCGCATATCTGTGCGGCGGGAACTGGCAGGCGATGAGCGCCAGCCAATGCAGCCAAACGCTGACGCGCCTCGACAGCACGGCCACCTGGCCCCGCTTTGACCGATTCCCGACTCCCCAATCCCCATCCCCGCCCCTTTCCCGACTAATGCGATAATCACGTGTCCCCCGCATTACGCCCGCCATGACCCGCACCGCACTCGTCACTACCGCCCTGCCCTATGCCAATGGGCCGCTGCATCTTGGCCATCTGGTCGGTTATATCCAGGCCGACATCTGGGTGCGCGCGCGCCGGTTGCGCGGCGACAAGACCTGGTTCGTCTGCGCCGATGACACCCATGGCACGCCGATCATGCTCGCGGCCGAAAAGGCGGGCGTGACGCCAGAGGCCTTCATCGCCAACATCCAGGCCAGCCATGAGCGCGATTTCGCTGCGTTCGGGGTGACCTTCGATCACTACGATTCGACCAATTCGCCGGTCAATCGCGAACTCACCGAAGCCTTCTACGCCAAGCTCGAGGCCGCCGGCCATATCAGCCGTCGCTCGGTGGCGCAGTTCTACGATCCGGCCAAGGGCATGTTCCTGCCGGACCGCTACATCAAGGGCATCTGCCCCAACTGCGGCAGCGCTGACCAGTACGGCGACAACTGCGAAGTCTGTGGCGCAACCTATGCGCCGACCGAGCTGAAAGAGCCCAAGTCGGTGATCTCCGGCGCCACGCCCGAGCTGCGCGATTCGGAGCACTTTTTCTTCGAAGTGGGCCATTTCGACGGCTTCCTGCGGGAGTGGCTGGATGGCGACGTGGCGTTGCCGGGCGTCAAGGCCAAGCTCAAGGAATGGCTGGATGCCGAAGGCGGCCTGCGCGCGTGGGACATCTCGCGCGACGCGCCGTATTTCGGCTTCCAGATTCCCGGCCAGCCCGGCAAATATTTCTACGTCTGGCTGGACGCGCCGATCGGCTACCTGTGCAGCTTCAAGACCCTGTGCGCGCAGATGGGCGAAGACTTCCAGGCGCATCTGGCGGCCGGCACGCAGACCGAACTGCACCACTTCATCGGCAAGGACATCGTCAATTTCCACGGCCTGTTCTGGCCGGCGGTGCTGCATGGCACCGGCCACCGCGCGCCAACCCGGCTGCACGTCAACGGCTACCTGATGGTGGACGGCGCCAAGATGTCCAAGTCGCGCGGCACCTTCGTGATGGCGCGGACGTTCCTGGATGTCGGCCTGGAGCCGGAGGCGCTGCGTTATTACTTCGCCGCCAAATCCTCCGGTGGCGTCGACGACCTGGACCTCAACCTGGGCGATTTCGTTGCGCGGGTGAACGCGGACCTGGTCGGCAAGTTCGTCAATCTGGCCAGCCGCTGCGCCGGCTTCATCGGCAAGCGCTTCGATGGCAAACTGGCTGACGCGCTGCCCGATCCGGCGCAGTACGCGCGCTTTGTGGAGGCACTGGCGCCGATTCGCGAAGCCTACGAGCGCAATGACCCGGCCAGTGCGATCCGCCAGACCATGGCGCTGGCCGACGAGGCCAACAAGTACATCGACGACACCAAACCGTGGGTGATCGCCAAGCAGGAAGGCGCCGACGCGCAACTGCAATCGGTGTGCACGCAGGGCCTGAACCTGTTCCGCCTGCTGGTCGCCGCGCTCAAGCCGATCCTGCCGCGCACCGCCGCCGAGGCCGAGGCCTTTCTGTCGGCACCGATGACCAGTTGGGAGGACGTGAGCCGCCCGCTGACTTGCCATGTCATCCAGCCCTACACCGCCCTGTTCACCCGCATTGACCCCAAATTGATCGACGCCATGACCGACGCTTCCAAAGACACGATGGCCGCACCTGCGGCACCGGCTGCGACTACCAAGCCCGCACCGAGCAAGGCCGACGCAGCGCCCGCCGCCGTTGCGAATCCCCAATCCCCAACCGCCAATCCCGGCTTCATCGGCATGGACGATTTCGCCAAGCTCGATCTGCGCATCGGCAAGGTGCTGGTGTGCGAAGCGGTGGAAGGCTCCGACAAGCTGCTGCGCTTCGAGCTCGATGCCGGCGAGCTGGGCAAGCGCCAGATCTTCTCGGGTATCCGCGCCAGCTACGGCGAGCCGGAAACGCTGGTCGGCCGCAGCGTGGTGTTCATCGCCAACCTGGCCCCGCGCAAGATGCGCTTCGGCATCAGCGAAGGCATGATCCTCTCGGCCGGCTTCGACGGCGGCGCCCTGGCGCTGCTGGACGCCGATGCGGGCGCACAGCCGGGGATGCCCGTAAGGTGAAGCGGGATTGGGGGAGTCGGGATTAGGGATTGGTGGCACGCGAGCCACGCCTCAGCGTTTAAAGCCAAGCCTGGCAACGCTGCCAGCACCGGAACCCGCACTCGATCTCCACAGCTACGTTACTCACTAATCAGCAGACACCGCACTTAGACCAATCCCCACTCCCGAATCCCCAATCTCCGCCCCAATGCAACTCGCCCTGTTCGATTTCGATCACACCGTGACCACCTGCGACACCTACGCGCGGTTCCTGCGCCAGGTGGCCAGCCCGGAACAGCGGGCGGCGGCACGGTGGCAGGTGGGGCCCTGGGTGGCGGGTTATCGGCTCGGGCTGGTGTCGGCGCCGCGCCTGCGCGGGCGGGTGACGCGGCTGGTGTTCACGGGCCGCGCCCTGGACGAGATGCAGACGCACGGCGCCAGCTATGCACGCACCGACCTGCCGGGCGTGTTGCGCCCGGAGGTGATGCGACGCATCGACTGGCACCAGGCCCAAGGCCATGAGGTGGTGCTGGTCTCGGCATCGCTGGACCTGTACCTGCAGCCGTGGTGCACGCAGCATGGCCTGTCGCTGATCTGCAACCGGCTGGAGCACGCGGCCGGCCGGCTCACCGGCCGCTACGCCGATGGCGATTGCGGCCCGCACAAGGCTGCGCAGATTCGCCTGCGCTACGCACTGGCGCAGTACGACTGCGTGCATGCCTATGGCGACAGCCGCGAAGACCGGCCGATGCTCGCACTGGCGCAGCAGCGCTGGTACCGCGGCCAGCAACTGCACTGACACGCCGCGCAATGCCCACCCCGCTCCCCACGCTGGTCGAACGTCTGGACCGCCTGTTGCCGCAGACCCAATGCGGCCAGTGCGGGTTCGACGGCTGTCGCCCCTATGCGCAGGCGATGGCCGAGGGCAAGGCCACGATCGACCACTGCCCGCCCGGCGGCGATGCGGGCGCGCGGGCGCTGGCGCAGGTGCTGCAGGTGCCGGCGCGCCCATATGACCGCAGCCGCGGCACCCATCTGCCCCCGCAGGTGGCCTGGATCGTGGAAGCCGATTGCATCGGCTGCACCAAGTGCATCCAGTCCTGCCCGGTGGATGCCATCGTGGGCGGCGCCAAGCACATGCACACGGTGATCGCCCCGCTGTGCACCGGTTGCGAGCTATGCGTGCCGGCCTGCCCGGTGGATTGCATCGAGCTGCGTGTAGTCGGTTAAGCGCAGCGGTCGAAAACGGCCGCGCAGGTCCGCAGGCGTAGTCCGCGCCTATTCGACGGTGTCCGCGCCCTGCCCGCCAACGGCGATGCCGAGCAGACGGAATGACGGCATCGCCCAAGCGCATGAACCACGCGCCCCAGGGCCCTCTGCGCCTTCGCCTCTACGTGGCGACACGTCGTCAGATCCCCGAATGCCGAAGGGCACTGAGTGAAGCCGGGGGTGGCGAGACGCACATCGCTGAACGCGGTTGTTCGCCCGCTCCAGGCATCAGTATCAGCACCAGCTCCCCACCCCCGCCAGCCTGCCCGCGTCACCCCGACCGACGCCCCACACCGGCCACGTGCGCCGATCACTGTCACAGACGCTCGCCGTCCGCCCATCCCCTGACGTCAGGAACCCCCTGACGCCTCCCGCCGCATCCGTGCTGCGGACGCGCTCGTATGAGGTCAGGACTGTCATCGAGGAACGCGCCGATGCGCCTGCCCGCCGCCGTTACCAAGCTCGCCACGCTTTGCCGCCCCACACCGCCGCTACTGCTATTGGTGCTGGCCTGCTTGCCGCTGGGCGCTGCCGCCGCGGTCACCCGCGTCGACGGCGATGCCTTCGATGGCGACAGCGGTGCGCTGCGCTACCGCGAGTCGCACTGGCTACTCGATGACGGCGGGCGGTTGGTGCTGTACCGCTGCAAGGACGGGCAGCCGTTCGCGCGCAAACAGGTCGATGGCGGCGGCAGTGCGCCCAATTTCAGCCTGGTCGATGGCCGCGATGGCTATCGCGAAGGCGTGCGGCAGCGCGACGGCGTGCGCGAGATGTACCAGCAGCTTCCGGGCAAACCGGAACGCCGCACCGCACTGCCGGCCACCGAGACGCCACGCGTGATCGATGCCGGCTTCGATGCGTATCTGCGCACGCATTGGGCCGCCCTTGGCAGCGCGGCGCAGCAGGTGGAATTCGTGTTGCCCAGCCTGCAGCGGCAACTGACGTTCCGCGTGCAACGCATCGGCGAAACCGCCGGGCAACGCCGCTACAAGGTCAGCCTGGATGCCTGGTATGGCGCGGCGCTGCCGGCCCTGGAAGTCACCTACGCCATCGCCGACAAGCGCCTGCTCGAATTCCGTGGCGTAGGCAATCTGCGCGATGCCAATGGCCGCTATCCGCGCGTGCGCATCGTGTTTCCCAACACACCGGCGCAGCCGGCCAACGCCGAGTCGCTGCGCCAGGCTCGCGAGCAACCGCTGGTTGCGCGATGCGACGTGCCGTGAGCACCGCCGCCCTCTTCACACCCGCCCACACGCGCTTGCGTACAACGGCCCGGGCAGCCCTTTCCCCTGCAGGAGCATCGTCATGGCCAAGGCCTATCTCTGGATCAACGCAGTGCTCTATGTCGTCCTGGCGATCTGGTGCACTCTCTCGCCAAGCAAGACCGCCACGGCGGTGGGCTACACGCAGCTGTCGCCGGCTGGCCAGTCCGAATACCTGGTCATCTATGGCGGGCTGCAGTTGGGCATGGCCTTCCTGTTCGGCTATTTCGCCTGGATCGATCAACCGCGCACCGGCCTGCTGGTCGCACTGGCGTTCTACGTGCCCATCGTGCTGTTCCGCACCGTCTCGCTCTCGCGCCTGTGGCCGGTCTCCGCGCCAACGATGGCACTGGCGGGTGTGGAAATCCTGCTGCTGCTCGCCGCCGTGCTGCTGTGGTTCAAGCACCGATGAAAGACTCTTTCGGCCCAGTCCGGTACGATCGGCGCCACCTCCGCCAACGCCCGACCGCATGAGTGCCATTCCTGGCCACGACGACGATGAGACCGGACGCCTGCTCACCGCAACGGCGGGCGGCGACCGCCACGCCTTCGAAGCGTTGTACCGGCAAACCTCGCCCAAGCTGTTCGGGGTGTGCCTGCGCATGATCCCGCAGCGCGCCGAAGCCGAAGAAGTGCTGCAGGACGTGTTTACGCTGATCTGGCACAAGGCCGGGCAGTTCGACCCGAGCCGTGCGCGCGGGCTGACCTGGCTGGCGATGATTGCGCGCAACAAGGCCATCGACCATCTGCGCGCCACCGCGCAGCAGCGCCGTAACGTGGCGTTGGACGATGCCGGCGAGCTGCGCTCGGCCGATGCCTCGCCGTTGGAACGCGCCGAACGCCTCACCACGCGCCGCCGCATCGATCACTGCCTGGCCGAACTGGAACCGCCGCGCAGCGAGCTGATCCGCACTGCGTTCTTCGAAGGCATTACCTACGAAGAACTGGCCGAGCGCACCGATACGCCGATTGGCACGGTCAAAAGCTGGATCCGCCGGGGTCTGGCCAAACTCAAGGCATGTCTGGAACGATGAGCACGCCCTTCCCCATCGACCAGGAACCACCCCGCGACGTGCTGGCCGGCGAGTATGTGCTGGGCCTGCTCAGTGCCGACGACCGTTTGGCCGTGGAGCAGCGCATCGCCACCGATGCGCAGTTCGCGCAGGCAGTGGCGCAATGGCAAGAACATCTGGCGCCGCTGCTGGAAGAGATCGCCGCGGTGACACCGGCCGACCAGGTCTGGGCGCGTGTGCGCCAGGCACTGGGCTTCGATACACCGTTGCATGCGGTGCCCGCACCAGGCGTGCAGAGCCCGGCGCCACCGGCGGCGGTTCCGCTATGGAACAGCGTGCGCTTCTGGCGCTGGGCCAGTGCCGGTGGCCTGGCCACTGCAGCAGTCTGCGTGCTGGCCTTGCTGAGTGTGCGCACCCCGCCGACCGCGCCGCCATCTGGCCCGGTGCAGAACACGCCGATCGTGCAGACACCGCCGGCCAAGCCGCCGGTCACTCCGCCGGCAACCGGCATTGCGATGACCTCCACACTGGCCACCGCCGATGGGCGCCCGGGCTATGTGGCGTTGATGGATGCCGACAAGCAGGTCATCACCGTGACGCCGCTGGATCGCACCGCCACCGCCGGCAAGGTGCCGGAATTGTGGCTGATCACCCCCGATGGCAAGGCGCACTCGATGGGCGTGTTCGACGACCAGCGTGCGCGGCGTGCGTCGATCCCGGCGCCGTTGATGCCGATGCTCAGCAACGAGGCGATCCTGGCCGTCACCCTGGAACCACCGGGTGGTGCGCCGGGCGGCGTGGCCACCGGCACCGTGGTGGCCAAGGGCGGCATCAGCACGTTGGCCATGGCGCCTTGATCGCCTGAGTGCAGCGGCATCCGTCAAAGGATGCCGCTGGCAGCGTCATTGGCAAACACCTCGCGCGCCGTCGTCCAGCAGCACGGACCATGCGCACGCACGGCATCGTTCGAGCGAGCTGCTGCACCTGCGCACCGTCAGCGCCTGCCGCGCAGCCGTGCAGCCGTTTTCTTCTTCTGGCAAAGCAGACTCGTCCGCGCGCACGCGCTTTGCGCGGATGTTTTTGTGTGCGCCGCCACGCGAATCGCTTGCGTTCCCAACCGTAGACGCCGGATGCGTGCGACGATCAAGCGGACTGGTGCATCTGTTTGTCGGCAGCATCCGTAAAGGGTCCCATCCACCACGGAGAACCATGCGTGCCGAGCTCTGGACTCGACCCCCGCGTCGCACCAACGCCCCACCCCGCCACCCCGCCACAGCGCGCGGGCAAGGCCGGGCGGTTCGGCAGCCTGCGTCGCTGGGTGGATTCGCAAACCGACGAACCGCTGGACGAAGCCCGCGCGGACCGCATCGACTGGCTGCGCGCGCTGCCGTTCATCGCCTTGCATCTGGCCTGCTTTGCGGTGTTCTGGGTCGGTACGTCGTGGTTCGCGGTCGGCATGGCGGTGGCGCTGTACGCGCTGCGCATGTTCGCGCTGACCGGGTTCTATCACCGCTATTTTTCGCACCGTGCGTTCAAGACCTCGCGCGTGGTGCAGTTCGTGTTCGCCGCCATCGCTGCCACCTGCGTGCAACGTGGGCCGCTGTGGTGGGCCGCACACCATCGCAACCATCACCGGCATACCGACACCGGGCGTGACCCGCATTCGCCGGCACAGCACGGCTTCTGGTGGAGCCATACCGGCTGGTTCCTGACGCCGCGCAATTTCCGCACCGATTGGGAAGTGATTCCGGATCTGCGCCGCTTCACCGAGCTGCGATTTCTGGACCGCTTCGACATCGTGATGCCGGTGCTGCTAGCACTGGGACTGTACCTGCTGGGCGACTGGCTGGCGGATGCGGCGCCTGGCCTGCACACCAATGGCGCGCAGTTGCTGGTGTGGGGCTTCGTGCTGTCCACGGTGGCGTTGTTCCATGCCACCTTCACCATCAATTCGCTGGCGCACCGCTTCGGCAGCCGGCGCTTCGACACCCGCGACGACAGCCGCAACAACTGGCTGCTGGCGCTGCTCACCTTCGGCGAAGGCTGGCACAACAACCATCATTTCTTTCCCGGCTCGGCGCGCCAGGGCGTGCGCTGGTGGGAATACGACATGACCTGGTACGGGCTCACGGTGATGTCGTGGGTGGGCCTGGTATGGGATCTCAAACCGATGCCCGCCATGCTGACGCGACGCGCCGGACGGGTGGCGCGATGAGCGGTGGCAGGATCGCGGTGGTCGGCAGTGGAATCGCTGGCCTGGGCGCCGCATGGCTGCTGTCGCGGCGTTACGAAGTGACGCTGTTCGAGGCCGCCGATTATCTCGGCGGCCACACGCACACCCACGACATCCAGCTGGAGGGCCAGCGTTACGCGGTGGACAGCGGCTTCATCGTGTTCAACCCGCAGCACTACCCCTTGCTCACCCGGTTGTTTGCCGAAATTGACGTGGCGTCGCAGTCCACCACCATGAGTTTTTCGGTGCACGATGCGCGCAGCGGGCTCGAATACAACGCCGGCTCGCTGGGTGGACTGTTCTGCCAGCGCCGCAACCTGCTCAGCCCACGCTTCTGGGGCATGCTGGCCGACCTGCGGCGTTTTTACCGGCAGGCGCCTGCGGTACTGACCAGCGACGAGCGTTTCAGCACGTTGGGCGAGTACCTGCACCGGCACGGCTATTCGGACACCTTTCGCGACCAGCACCTGGTGCCGATGGCCTCGGCGCTGTGGTCCTCGCCCTCGCAACGCATTCTCGAATTTCCGATGGGCCAGTTGATCGGCTTCATGGCCAATCACCACATGCTGCAGATCAGTGGCCGGCCGCAGTGGCAGGTGGTGCGCGGTGGTTCGTCGAGCTATGTGCGCGCGTTGCGTCGGCGTTGGCAGGTGCAAGAGCGCTTGTCCACGCCGGTGCACGCCGTCCGCCGGGCCGGCAACGGCGTGGTCGTGACCTCGTTGCGCGGCGACGAGCACTTCGACGAGGTGGTGCTTGCCTGCCATGCCGACGATGCATTGGCCTTGCTCAGCGATGCCACGCCTGCCGAACAGCAGATCCTGGGCGCCATCACCTACCAGAACAACGACACCGTGCTGCACACCGATGCCAGCGTGCTGCCGCGCGACCGCCGCGCCTGGGCGGCCTGGAATGCGCATGTGCCGGCCGACCCACAGGCTCCGTGCACGGTGAGCTACTGGATGAACGCGCTGCAGTCGATCAACGCACCGCAGCCGTTCATCGTCAGCCTCAATCGCGACCAGGACATCGCACCGGAGAAAGTGCTGCGCCGCATGCGCTACCGCCACCCGGTGCAGAATGCCGCCGCACTCGATGCACAGGCACGCAAGGCACAGATCCAAGGCCAGCGGCACACCTGGTTTGCCGGCGCGGCATGGGGCTTCGGCTTCCACGAAGACGGCCTGCGCAGCGGCGTGGACGTGGCGCACGCACTGGGAGTGCCGTGGTGACCCAGCTGCTGCGCGAAGCGATCACCGATGCCGTTCCACTGCCGCCCACCGAGGGCGGTGGTGCCGGACGGCTGCACGGCCCGTTGCGCAGCGCCATCTACACCGGCTGGGTGCGGCACCGCCGCTACGCCCCCAAGCCGCTGCAATTCCGCTACCGCCTGTTCCTGATGTATCTGGACCTGGCCGAGCTGGAGCACGTCTTTGCACGCCGCTGGCTATGGTCGGTGGGCCGCGCGAATCTGGCGCAGTTCCGCCGCAGCGACTACCTGGGCGACCCTCAGGTGCCGCTGGACCAGGCCGTGCGCGACTGCGTGCAGGCCCACACCGGCGACCGCCCGGAGGGTGCGATCCGCCTGCTCACGCACCTGCGCTACTTCGGCCATGTGTTCAATCCGGTCAGCTTTTACTACTGCTTCGACCGCCACGACGGGCTGCGCTGGATCGTTGCCGAAATCACCAACACGCCCTGGCAGCAGCGCCACACCTATGTGCTGCCGGTGGCGCAGGCGCGCAGCCATCGCGACGTGCATGCCTGGCGCTTCGATAAACGCTTCCACGTGTCGCCGTTCATGGGCATGCAGCACCACTACGACTGGCGCTTCAGCGTGCCCACCGAACACCTGCGCGTGCACATGGATGTGCTGGATGCCATCGAAGCCACGCCGCAAGTCCCTGCGCAGCAGGCGCGCCGCTTCGACGCCACGCTGGTGCTGCAGCGCCAGCCGCTGACCGCAGGCACGCTGGCGCGCACGCTGCTTGGCTACCCCTTGATGACCGTGCAGGTGGTGCTGGCCATCCATTGGCAGGCACTGCGCCTGTGGCTGCGCGGCAATCCCATCCACGATCACCCCACTCCGCCTGTGCGAGAACGCTCATGAGTGCCACCTCCCTGCCCGACACTGCCGCGCCGCGCGCGGCCTCGTGGACCGATCGTCTGTTGCGCAAGCGGCTGCTGGCCACACTGGGCGACCTGCGCGATGGGCAGCTGCAGCTGCATGAAGCCGATCGCGTCACCACGCTCGGCAATGCCAGCGGCACGCAGGCGCTGCAGACCCAGTTGCGGGTGACCGACCCGCGCTTCTATCGGCAGGCCGCGCTCAACGGCAGTGTCGGCGCTGGCGAGGCCTACATGGATGGCGATTGGCAGTGCGACGACCTGGTGACGCTGATGCGCCTGCTGCTGCGCAACCGCGACCGATTGGACGCGATGGAAACCGGCACCGCCCGCCTGGGTGGCTGGGCCATGCGCAGCCTGCATACGCTGGCACGCAATACGCGCAGCGGCAGCCGGCGCAACATCGCGGCGCACTACGACCTGGGCAACCCGCTGTTCCGGTTGTTCCTGGATGCCAACCTGATGTACTCATCGGCCATCTTCGTCGATGGCGAAGAAGCGCAGGGCGAGGCGGCGCTCGAGCGCGCAGCCACCCGCAAGCTGGAACGCATCTGCGAAAAGCTGCGCCTGGGGCCGCAGCACCATGTGGTGGAAATCGGCACCGGCTGGGGTGGGTTTGCACTGCATGCCGCACGCGAACATGGCTGCCGCGTCACCACCACCACCATCTCGCGCGAACAGTTCGAACTGGCCACCCAGCGCATCGCTGCAGCCGGCTTGAGCGAGCGTGTGACGGTGCTGCTGCGCGACTATCGCGACCTGGAAGGCCACTACGACCGCGTGGTGTCGATCGAGATGATCGAGGCCATCGGGCACCAGTACCTGGACACCTACTTCGCCAAGGTCGGCAGCCTGCTGACCGACGAGGGCGAGGCGCTGATCCAGGCGATCACCATCGAAGACCATCGCTATGCGCAGGCGTTGCGCTCGGTGGACTTCATCAAGCGGCACATCTTCCCGGGCAGCTTCATTCCCTCGGTGGCGGCGATGACCGGCGCCATCGGCCGCGCCAGCGACCTGCGCCTGTTCAATCTGGAAGACATCGGCCCCAGCTATGCGCTGACCCTGCGTGCGTGGCGGCAGCGCTTCATGGCGCAACTGCCGCAGGTGCGCGCACTGGGCTACGACGAGCGCTTCATCCGCATGTGGGAGTTCTATCTGGCCTATTGCGAAGCCGGTTTTCTGGAACGCTCGATCGGCGATGTGCATCTGTGGTTGAGCAAGCCCGGCGCACGTCCGCCGCAGTTCGTGCCCGGGTTGAGCAGCGCCGCATGAAGCAGCTGGGCAACTACGTCGGCTTGCAGGTGCTGTGGCTGGTGGCGGTCAGCTCAGCCGCGCGTGGGCGGGTGTGGCCCACGCTGCTGGCGTTGGCGCTGTTTGCGCTCTACCAGCTGTGGCCCACGCGGCGCGCGCGTGGCGACTGGCAGTTGCTGCTGGCCGCCATCGCACTGGGGCTGTTGCTGGACACCACACTGGCCGCAGGCGACTGGGTGCGCTACGCCGCGCCGTGGCCGGGCAGCGTGCTCGCACCTGCGTGGATCCTGGCGCTCTGGCTGGGATTTGCGCTGACGCTCAATCATTCACTGGCAACGGTCATGCAGCGCCCCTGGCTGGCGGTTGTGCTGGGCGCGGTCTTCGGGCCGCTGTCGTACTGGCTGGCCGAGCGCAGCTGGCAGGCCATCGAATTGCTGGCACCGCAGCGCAACGCGCTGCTGGCGCTGGCGATTGGCTGGGGCGCGGCCTGCGGCCTGCTCTCGCTGTATGCCCGCCGCCTGGCACGCCCCGCCTTTGAAACCATCACTGGAGACCCGCAATGACTGTCTGGCCGCTGCTGCATGTCGGCGTGTTCGCCGCCGTGGTGATGGTGTTGGGTTGGCTGTGGCAACGCCGCAGTGGCAACGCCGGCCCGGTGGACGTGTTATGGGCGGGCTGCCTGGCGGTTGCCGCGCCTTACTGCGCGTGGATGTCCGATGGCGCGCTGCTGCCACGCGTGCTGGTGGCGGTGCTCGGCGGCGTATGGGGCGCACGGCTTGCCTGGCACCTGGGCGTGCGTGTGTTCGGCGACCCCCACGAGGATGGCCGCTACCGCGCCCTGCGTGAGCACTGGAACGGCGATCAGCGCAAGTTCCTGGGCTTTTTCCTGGCCCAGGCGGTGGTGGTGGTGTTGTTCTCGGTACCGTTCCTGGCCGCGGCCAGCAACCCGAACCCGGCATGGAGCGTGTGGAGCAGCCTGGCGATTGTGGTGTGGTTGATCGCTGTCGGCGGCGAGGCGCTGGCCGACCGGCAGTTGTCTGCGCACAAGGCCAACCCGGCCAACCGCGGCAAGACGTGTCGCACCGGGCTCTGGCGCTATTCGCGGCATCCCAATTACTTCTTCGAATTCGTGCATTGGTTTGCGTACTTGGCCCTGGCGGTCGGTGCGGGGCCGTGGCCGGTGGCGCTGTGTGCGCTGGGCCCGGTGGTGATGTTCGTGTTCCTGTATCGCTTCACCGGCATTCCCTATACCGAGCAGCAGGCACTGCGCTCGCGTGGCGAGGACTACGCCCAGTACCAACGCAGCACCAGCGCATTTTTCCCGCTTCCCCCTTCATCCTGATTCGCCTGGAGAGTCGCATGTCCACCGTTACCATCCCGCCCTCCGCGCATCCCGAAGAAGGCTTTGCCACCCGCCTGGCCGAATCCGGCGTGCTGCCCGACGCCGCGTTGCGCTATGGCATCCGCCGTCTATGCGCACAGCGCCTGCTGGACGAACGCCGCGATGGCGCCGATGCCAGCGGCGAGCGCCAGCGCGCCTTCATCGACAGCCTGCGCGGCAGCGCCATCGCGATCGAAACCGATGCCGCCAATCGCCAGCATTACGAGCTGCCGCCGCAGTTCTTCACCTTGTGCCTGGGGCGGCGCCTGAAATACAGCAGCTGCTACTGGGACGCGACCACGCCGGACCTGGACGCGGCCGAACTGCGCATGCTGGCGTTGTACGGCGAGCGCGCCGAGCTGGCCGATGGCCAGCGCATCCTGGAGCTGGGCTGCGGCTGGGGCTCGCTCACCTTGTGGATGGCCGAGCGCTATCCGAACGCCAGCATCACTGCGGTATCTAATTCGCGGCCGCAGCGCGCGCACATTCTGGAACAGTGCCGCGTGCGCGGGCTGAGCAACGTGCAGGTCATCACCGCCGACGTCAATGCGCTGGCACTGCCCACCGACAGCTTCGATCGCGTGGTCTCGGTGGAAATGTTCGAGCACATGCGCAACTACCGCGAGCTGCTGTCGCGGATCGGCAGCTGGCTGGCACCGGGCGGCAAGCTGTTCGTGCATATCTTCTGCCACCGCGACCTGGCCTACCCGTTCGAAGTGGCCGGCGAAGACAACTGGATGGGGCGGCACTTTTTCACCGGCGGGCTGATGCCGGCGGCCGATACGCTGCTGCAGTTTCAGCAGGATGTGGTGATCGAACAACGCTGGGTGTTGTCCGGCGAGCACTACGAAAAGACCGCCAATGCCTGGCTGGAAAACCAGGACCGGCACCGCGAACAGATCATGCCGCTGCTGCGGCAGACCTACGGCGAGGATGCACAGCGCTGGTGGCAGCGCTGGCGCATGTTCTGGCTGGCCTGCGCGGAGCTGTTCGGCTATGACGAAGGCCGCGAATGGGGCGTGGCGCATTACCGCTTCGCCAAGCGCTGACCTACACCGGTTGACCAGCTCGGTCAGTCGGCAGTCACGCTGCCGACCGGCCCGCAGCGCGATGCCGCAGCACCGCGTGCATTGATGCCGCAGTGAATCAGCTCGTTGCTGCGGTGATCACGATCTCCACCTTCCACTCCGGGCGCGCCAGCTTGGCTTCCACGGTGGCGCGTGCCGGGGTGAAGCCGTGCGGCACCCACTCGTCCCAGGCCTTGTTCATGCCGTCGAAATCGGCGATGTCGGCAAGAAAGATTTCTGCACGCAGGATCTTGGTCTTGTCGCTGGCGGCCATCGCCAGCAGCTTGTCGATCTCGGCCAGCACCTGACGGGTCTGCCCGGTGATGTCTTCGCTGGTGTCGTCGGCAATCTGTCCTGCGAGGTAGCACACGCCGCCATGGACGGTCATTTCGGACATACGCGGGCCGGTATCGAATCGCTGCAGCATCTTCAGGCTTCCTACGGTTGGTTGACCGGGGCATTGTCACGCGAATGCGATGAACGTGCAGCGCGTGCCAGCCAACTGCCCACCAGCGTCAACCAGATCACGATCAGCACGATGGCGGTCTTCTGGCTGATGCCGCGTGGCGCGGTGTGCACGCTGACGTTGAACAGCAAGACCGCAAACGCCACCAGGCCCAGGCCGAAGGCCGGCACGAAGCGGCTGCGCCAGCGTGGGTCGTGGCGGAAATACCACGACTGCAGCAGCAGCCCGGCAATCACGCATAGAAACGCGGCCTGCGCGGACAATAGGTGCACCATCAACGCCGCGTTCGGCGCTAGCGTTGGCATCCAGCTGTCGCCGATCGAGACTGTACTCAGGCCCAGTGCTGCGGCCCAGAACAAGCCCAGCACGGTGCGGCTGCGCGCAGTTGGCATCAGCGCGGCATGCAGGCCCAGCGCCAACCACGCCATGCTCGCGGCCAGCACGCAATAAGCGGTGCGCAGTACCAACCCGTAGGGCCCGTGCAGATACAGGCTCAGTTGCGCGCCCACCCAGTCCAGGTCGGCGCGCATCAGTTGCAGGGTCAGCACCAGCACGACGAATGCCACGCCAACTATGGCGGCGGTGCTGCCGGCATGCGCGCTCCAGCGCGGCGGCGCGCCTGGCACGGCCTGTGCATCAGCTTCCCTGCCTTGCGCCACCTCACGTTTCAACATCCTGTCTGCACCTTCACTGCATCGCTTTGCATCGTTTCGTTCCAACCGCACGCATGCGCCCGTTTGGCCTATGATGCGCGCGGCCGTCCAGGGCCGACAATGTGTCGGCCAGATCGAACCCTGTGTTCACCCTCCACCGGCGCCCACGCGACCACGCTGCATGCATTCCCACGTTGTCCGGCCCATGCAGATCCTTCGCACTTGCTGCCTCCGCGGCGCGTGCGCACTCCCCTCCTTTCAGCAGATCCCGTTGCCCCCATGACGGATACCCCCGTGTCTTCCGAAGCGACCGCCAGCGGCTGGCGCCGTGCGCTGCCCGTGATCATCAGCCTGGCGATCCTGGCCATGGCGCTGCACGCGCTGTCCTCGCAATTCACCGATCACGGCTACCGCCAGATCCGGCAGGCGTTCCGCGCACTCGGCGCCGGCCAGATCGCGCTCACCTTGCTGCTTGGCCTGAGCAGCTATGCGTGCCTGGTGGGCTTTGACTGGGTGGGCCTCAAGCGCACCGGCAAGCGCCTGCATCCGGCGCGGGTGGGCATCACCGCCTTCATGGCGCACGCGGTGGGCCAGACACTGGGCTTTGCGGCGCTCACCGGCGGCGCGGTACGCTTGCGCGGCTACGGCAGCGTGGGGCTGACGCTGGCCGAGATCGGCCAGGTGGTGCTGATGAGCACGCTGGGCTTCATCTTCGGCGCCTGGGTGCTGCTGGGCATTGCACTGATGCTGGAACCCGAAGCGGCCGCACGTGCACTGCCGATCGCCGCCGAAGGCATCCGCATCGCCGGCATCGCCTTGCTGGTGGGCTACGTGGCGATGCTGGTATTGGTGGGCAGGCACGGGCGCGAATTCGGCATCCGCAGCCATCGCTTCTGGCTGCCCGACCGCACCACCGTGCTGGGCGTGACCGCGCTCAGCGTGGTCGAACTGGGCCTGGCCGCGGCGGCGTTCTACGTGCTGCTGCCGCCCGATCCGGGCACCGGCTACTTCGGCTTCATCGGCATCTGGCTAGTGGCGGTGGTGGCCGGGCTGATCTCTACCGTGCCGGCTGGCCTGGGCGTATTCGAGTGGAGCCTGCTCAAGCTGCTGCCGCATGTCACCCCGGCGGCGGTGCTGGCGGCCGCGCTGGCGTACCGGGTCACGTATTACATCGTGCCGTTGCTGATTTCGGTGGCCATGGCGGCGGCCACCGGCCTGCGTGCACCGGTGCGCGCCAGCGCCAGCACCGCACGCACGGTATGGAAGACCTTGCGGCCGTGGCTGCCGCAGATCCTGGCCTTGGCGGTGTTCGCGGTAGGTGCGGCGCTGGTGATCGACGGCACCCTGCCCACGCCACGCGCACGTCAGGAGGTGGCGCCGCTGCCGCTGATCGAGACCTCGCACCTGCTGGTCAGCCTGGGCGGCATGCTGCTGTTGCTGATCGGCCAGGGCCTGCAACGCCGCAGCCATTCGGCCTGGGTGCTGGCACTGGGCGTGTGCGTGTTGCTGCCGCCGCTGTCGCTGCTGCGCGGCAGCCATATCTCGGTGTCGCTGTCGGCCGCACTGGCCGCAGTGGCCTTGTGGGCGGCACGCCGGGAGTTCTATCGCCAGGGCGCGCTGCTGGACGAAGCCTGGTCGTGGCGCTGGCTGAGCAATCTGGGGCTGGTGCTGGTGGCCACGTTCTGGCTGTTGTTCTTCGTCTACAGCCATGTCGAATACAGCAACGACCTGTGGTGGCAGTTCGCCACCTCGGCCAATGCGCCGCGTGCGCTGCGTGCGCTGCTGATCCTGTGCGTGGGCGTGATCCTGTTCGGCACCGCACGCCTATTGCGCGGCGGTCGCCGCCCAATGCCGCCAGCCGATGCGCAAGCCTTGCAGGCCCTGGCACCGGTGCTGGCCAGCAGCGCCGACACCCAGGCCTGCCTGGCGCTCACCGGCGACAAGGCGTTCCTGCGCGATGAGAAGGGCCTGGGCTTTGTGATGATGCAGCGCTACGGCGGCTCGCTGATCTCGATGGGCGACCCGGTCGGGCCGCCGGAGGTCGCGCGTGCGCTGATCTGGCGCTTCCGCGAAGAGGCCGATCACATGGGCCTGCGCCCGGTGTTCTACCAGGTGGGCGAGAAATACTGGCAGACCTATCTGGACATGGGCCTGACCCTGGTCAAGCTGGGCGAAGAAGCCATCGTGCCGCTGGAGGGCTTCACCCTGGAAGGCCGCGACCGCGCCGACCTGCGCCAGGCCTGGAACCGCGGCAAGCGCGGCGGCCTGAGCTTCCGCATGCTGCAGCCTGAGCAGGTGGATGCGGTGATGGCAGAGCTGGGCGAGGTCTCCGAGCAATGGCTGGACGAAAAGGCCGGTGAAGAGAAAGGCTTCTCGCTGGGAAGTTTCGACCCGGACTACCTGCGCCGGTTTCCGGTGGCAGTTGCCGAGGCGGAGGGCAAGATCGTGG
This sequence comes from Xanthomonas sp. LMC-A-07, assembly GCF_030208825.1. Lineage (NCBI taxonomy): Bacteria > Pseudomonadati > Pseudomonadota > Gammaproteobacteria > Lysobacterales > Lysobacteraceae > Xanthomonas > Xanthomonas sp. LMC-A-07. The sequence continues at coordinate 216,633 of NZ_JARVTF010000020.1, read as the reverse complement.
CCTTCGCCAATGTATGGTGCGCGCCGGCCGGCGGCGAGTTGTCGGTGGATCTGATGCGGCACAGCGCGCAGGCACCCAAGGGCACCATGGATTTCCTGTTTATCGAGCTGTTCCTGTGGGGCCATGCCAACGGCTACACGCGCTTCTCGCTGGGCATGGCGCCGCTGTCGGGCCTGGCCGAGCATCGGTTGGCTGGCCGTTGGAACCGCTTCGCCAGCCTGGTGGCGCGGCATGGCGAGCGTTTCTACGGATTCAGCGGGCTGCGCCGCTTCAAATCCAAGTTCGCACCGACCTGGCGCCCGCGCTATCTGGTGGCGCCCGGCGGCATGCATCTGCCCGCCGCCTTGCTGGATGTCACCCGGCTGATCTCGGTAGACCCGGGCCGGCAGGACTGACGCGATACCTGACCCACGCACCGCGTGCGATCACGCGGTGCGCGGATGGGCTGTCTTGCTCGGTTATGGTTTCGACAGCGCGTGCAGCTGTTCCATGATCACCTTCGCCAGGGTTGCGTAATCGCCCTTGAAGTGGTGATCGCCCGGCAGCATGACGCGCTTGGCCGTCTCCTCCGGCAGGCTTGGGCACAGCGCGTCTTCATCGTCCTGGCCGTAGATGCACACGGTGGTGCCAGGTGGCAGACGCTGCACTTCCGGGGCGATCGGCAAGCCGTCGTCGTCCGACCCCAGCCAGTTGCTGACATGGAACTCGTAGTCGGCCAGCTTGCCGACCGACAACAGCGCGGTCATGCGCAGGTTCTGCTTGGTGGGTGCGGGCAGCTTGTTGATGGCCGCCGGCAGCACGTCGGCACCTTGCGAGAAGCCGATCAGCACCACCCGCCGGCGCTGCCAACGCTGCGCATAGAACCGCGCGATACGGTCCAGGTCGGTGGCGAATCCTTGCGGCGTGCGTTCGCTCCAGAAATAGCGCAGCGAATCCAGGCCGACCACCGGAATGCCCTGCGCCACCAGCGCATCGGCAACCTCCTCGTCCAGCCCCGCCCAGCCGCCGTCACCGGAGACGAAGATGGCGAAGGTGTCGTCGTCGTTGTCGCCATCGCCCCGGGCCGGCAATTCGACCACGGGCAGGTCTTCCAGGCCACCCGGCGGTGGCGGCAAGGCCACGCCTTTCTGCTCGCCCAGCGAGCGCGCCGCTGCGCGTAGCCCCGGCAAAATATCGCCCTGCTTGGAGCGCCGGAATGTCTGGGCCTGCGGAATCTGCTTGAGGAAGGCGTCTTCAGCAGCGGACGGGCAACGCGTGCCCTGGCTGCTGGCAAGCACCCACGGAATCTGCAACGGCGCCGGCACCAGGCTGTTGCTGCCCGGGCGCACGCCCGGCTGGCAGATCGCCTGATCCGACACCGCCGCCGGGCACAGGCCGTCGGTCAGCACGCCGGCGAGCGTGTGCGGCTTGGCCTGCGCGGCGATCGCATAGGCCAGCGCGGCGCCTTCGCCATCGCCCACCAGCAGCGGCAGCCGATAGGTGGGGATGTGATAGAAGGCTTGCAGGTAACGCGAGAAGTTCTCCACATCGCCCACCGAGAACGCGCAGGTGCCGCCATCCTTGCGCACCACGCCATACAGATGTGCGGTGTCCACCAGCGCCACCATCGCACCGTCGGCACGCAGCGCTTCGGCCTGGGCCTTACGGGTGGCCGTATTGCCGTTGCCGGCCAGCCAGATCACCACGCGTTGTGGCTCGCCCTTGGGCATCAGCACCGGAATCTGCTCGAAACGCCCGTGGCTGGCCGCCTGCGGTGCCTGTGCGGCGGCCATGCCGGAGAGCGCCACTGCCGCCGCGCCGCAAAGCGCGCTCCACATCTCAAGTCGTCGCATGTCGCACCATCGGGAAGAGTGGGCCAAAGATAATCGTTCCACGTGCTGCCGCGAAGCGCGTTGCTTCGCTCACGGCGCAGCCGCAGGCTGGCGTGCTTGCCAGGCGGCCAACGCGGCGCGGTAACGCGCCAGCTCCTCGGCGTACAGGTCATGCACGCACAGGGGGCAACCGCTCTCGCAGCACTCGTTGGGGGCCGGCGGTTGCGGCGGCTGCGGGCGTGGATCGTGGTGAGAAGAAGCGCCGTCGTGCATGCGGCAAGTGTACCGCGCACGCTGGCTGGGCCTTGGAACGCTCATTCAACGGAGCGAGCAATCGTCAGGCGGGTGCGGACAGCGCGGCGGAAGCCAAGCGTGTGGGGATGAGTGAGGATTTCGAACGCAGCCCGCGCCCGCCCGGAGGCTGCGCAATCGTGTTGATCGCTGCGTTTAGCCTAGCGGCCTAGCCGCCGGCGCAGGTTGGCACGCGCGGCGGCATCGCAGCGCGCGTGGAAGTCATCGCTGAGGAAGATGCGCGGGCGCTTGAGCAGCCCGGCCAGGAAACGGCCGCGGTTGAGCCGGAACAGCAGGCTGGGCACCACCCCACGGTATTCCTCGGCAATTCCGCGGTCGTAGGCGTCGAAGACCTCGGCCGGCGCAGCAAGAATGGCCATATCGCAATCCAGGAACAGCGCCGCGTCGGCATCCACATCCTGCGGCTGCAGCTGGCCGTGCCGGGCGGTGAGCAGGATCAGCGCCTGGACCCGGGCCAGGTCCACCGGCGCCTGCGGCCACCATTGCGGAATACAGGCCAGCGCCCAGTCGGCCGAGCGGGCTTCGTTGTCGCTGCGGCCGGGCACGTACACCGCATCGTGGAACAGCACCGCCAGCCACACTTCCACCGGCTGCTGCCAGCCTGGCCCCGCCGCAACCTCGGCGTAATGCTGCAGCACGGCCCGCACGTGGCCGAAGTGGTGGTAGGCGCGCGGCGGCGTGGCATAGGCCTGTTCCAGCGCGGCCAGATGGTCAGGCGATAACGGAAGCGGTGTGGAGTCCATGCGCGCAGGCTAACGCGTTGATGCCGGCGTGCACATCAGCGCAGTGACCAGCGGCCTTCGATCTGATAGCGCGACTGGCCAAGAAAGCTGCGCACCAGGGCGAAGTCGGTGACGGTCCAGCGCAACAGGTCGCAGCGGCGTTGCGGCAGCGACTGATTGCAGTAGAGCAAGGTCATGTGCGGGGTGTATTGCGCATCGCCGGCAATGCCCACGTGCGCCAGTTGCCGGCCCAGCGCGCCTTGCAGGTCGTATAGCCCGCGCACCTGCTCTTCGCCACGCAACACGCACGGCAGTTGCGAGCGGCGCCCACCGAATGTGCCCACGCGGTCGAACTCCACTTCGAATGGGTGCTGCGCCACGCGTTCTGCGGCCTGGCTGGCACGCGCCACCAGCGATGGTGGCAGGCCGCCGGCGTAATCGCCCAAATGATGCAAGGTGACATGCAAGCGCTCCGGCGCCAGCGGCTTGCCTTCGACCAGCCCGGCCTGCAGCAGCGCACTGCCTATCTGCGCGGCATGCGTGGCGGTGGCGGCATCGGCCATCACCGCAAAAAACAGGCGCTCGGTGGTCTTTTCTTCGCCCAGGCCCAGCGACAGCTGCGCTTCGGCGGAGGACAGGTACAGGAACTGCTGCTGCATGGGATCAATCCACGACCGCGGGCGCCGGCCTGCCTGAACAAGGGCGGCGGATACTAGCAGAACCGCTCACGCTGCAGAACACAGGGCGTGTTGGTGCTTGCTGATGACAGCGCTGATGCTGGGTGACTGCGGACGTCCTCGCATCGACACGTGCAACGTTGGACGATGCGAAGCGCCACATCGCCTGCGTCACTCAAGGCGAGCGACCTACACACTGCGCATCAGCGAAGTGCTACCGGCCATACGCGACACATTGCCCGTAGCACTGCTCGTACCACGCAACAGCTCCATACAACTCAACAACACCACACAAAAAGAAACGGGCAGCTCGCGCTACCCGTTTCCGCCTCTATCGTTTACTTCCCGAAGCTGCACCATGCGGTGCATCCGGTCACGCTGTCGTATTACGCAGCGCTCTTCATCGCGTGCTTGCGGTTGCGCATGACGTCATGGCAAGCGCGCACTTCCGGCAGCAGGCGCAGCGCGGCATCACGTGCGGCAGCCGGGGTGTCCTGGTCGGCGATGGTTTCGTCAAACGCCTTCAGCAGGCGGTCTTCGGACTCTTCCAGCTCGGCCACGTAGCCGTACTTGGTGTCGCCCAGCGTGGCGCGCACCTTGCCGTAGAACTGCTGCATGCTGCCGACCATGGTGCCGTGGGTTTCCGGCTTGCCGCCAACCGAGGCAACCACGCTGCTCAGGTTGCTAACGATGTCGGACTTCACGCCTGCAATGCGGCGGAACAGCGTTGCCAGTTCGGCATCGCCTACCTTGCTTGCGGCTTCTTCGTAGAAGTCCTTGCCGTCGCGGGAAATGGCGATCAGGTCGTTGAGGCTATGCTCGGTCTTGCTCTGGATGCTCATATGTCACTCCTGTGTTGCAGGTGGTCCAGCGCTGCGCACGCTCGTTACTGTCATGCGCTGCGGCGGAAGAAAGGGGTTTCAATCATTCCGTGTCACTGCGGTGTTGCTGTGTACGGCCTCATCCTGGCCTTGCCGCCATAAGCCGTGTGTGAGTGATTGCCCCGCTGTCCTCACGCGGCCGTGCCTGCCATGAACATCGATTCATTCAATGCAAGCGGCCTGGACTGAAGTGATATGCATCAGCCGTCCTTGGGCAATTTGCTGGCCCACATGTTGTCGACCAGATTGGGATAGCGCCGCCCCGCCGCATCGGCGCGCGCCTTGGCTGCAGCCTTCTGTGCATCGCTCAACGGCGTGCTGCCGGTACGGCGCTTGGGCGCTGCACGCGTCCAGGGTGGTGGAGTCGGAGTGGTCACCGCGGCACGCTCACTGTGTTGAAAACGCCCAGTCTCGGCAGCGCGCCGTGAGCTAGCCGTGCAGCGCCACATGTGCGCGTTTGCAAGTGCGCGGCGCCATATCGCATGCAGTGCCGCGACTTAGAGCAGCTATCAAAACTACTGCGCAGCTACGTTTTATTAGACGCTCTTAGTAGCTGGCTGCCAGCGCGCGCTGGCGACGTTCCTGCCACACCGCGCAGCTGTAGACCAACAAGCCGCCCAGTGCGGTGGCCGCACCGACATAGCCGGTGGAGGTCCAGCCCCACCCCGCCGTGATCGCCATGCCCCCCAGCCACGGCCCCAAGGCGTTGGCGGTGTTGAACGCGGCATGGTTGGACGCGGCGGCCAGGGTTTGCGCTTCTGCGGCCACGTCCATCAACCGGGTCTGCAGGGCCGGTGCCAGTGCGCCCATGGTGCCGACCGCCACGATTGACACGAACACCCAACTGCTCGACAACGCCGCCAACGGGAAGGTCAACATCACCACGATCGACCACACCAGCAACACCGGCACCGCGCGGAACTGCATGCGGTCGAACAACCACCCGCCAAGAATGCTGCCGAGCACGCCGCCTACGCCGAAGGCCGCCATGGCCAGCGGAATGCGCGCAGGCGCCACACCGGTCACGGCGGTGAGCGTGGGCGCCAGATAACTGAAGACGCAGAACATGCCGGAAAAACCCACCGCGCCAATTGCCAGCGCAAACCACACCTGCGGCTGATTGAACGCGCGCATCTCGCGCAGGGGTTGCTGGCGCGGTTCGTCCGGTGCCGGTGGCAGCAACACCGCAACTGCAGCGACCGTGCCCAACGCAATCACCGACACCGCCGCATACGCCCAACGCCAGCTCAGGCTCTGGCCAAGCCAGGTGGCCAACGGGTTGCCGACCAGCAGCGCCACGCTCAGGCCCAGCAACACACGCCCCACCGCAGTGGCGCGCTGGTTGGGCGGGCTGATCGACGCCGCCACCAACGAGGCCACACCGAAATACGCCCCATGCGGCAGGCCGGCAATGAAGCGGCACAGCAACATGGTGTGGTAGCTCGGCGCCAATGCGCTGGCCAGGTTGCCCAGCGCATAGAACACCATCAGCAGCAGCAACAAGGTGCGTCGCGGCCAGCGCGCACCCAGGATCGCCAGCAGCGGCGCGCCCACCACCACACCCAGTGCGTACGCGCTGATTACATGCCCCACCTGCGGCTCGCTGATGTGCAGCCCGTGGGCAATCTGCGTCATCAGGCCCATCGTGGAGAACTCGCTGATGCCGATGGCAAACCCGCCCATCGCCAGTGCCAGCAGGATCAGCACGTAGTCGCGGCGAGGCACGCGCGGCGTTGAAGCATCGTTGGAAGACATGCCCGGGTCCACAATGGCGAGCCGCCCATTATTGTGCAATGCAGCATCTGGCGAAAGGCGCGCCATCGCCTTGGTTCAGCACACGCCTCGTGACACATCACAGAATGCGCTGAAACACGTTACAAAAGACGCACTGTCCCATCGATGCAGCCTCGAATACAGATCAGTCCGCCACCATCGCTGGGAGGCCTACGTCATTGGCAAGATCGCGACGTACGCATTTTCTCCTTCAACCTGGCGACCGATGTCTACTTCCACTCCTTCTCCGTTGTTTTCGCCGGTGCGCCTGGGCGCGCTGGATCTGTCCAACCGCGTGATCATGGCGCCGCTGACGCGCAACCGCGCCGTTGCTGGCGCAGTGCCGTCGCCGCTAGCGGTGGAGTACTACGCCCAGCGCGCCACTGCCGGCCTGATCATCGCCGAAGGCACCCAGATCAGCCCGCTCGGTCAGGGCTACCTGGACACCCCCGGCATCCACACGCCCGCACAGGTCGAAGGCTGGCGCGCGGTCACCGATGCAGTGCACCGGCAGGGTGGCAAGATCGCGCTGCAGCTGTGGCACGTGGGCCGCGTCTCGCACACCAGCCTGTTGCCGCCGGGCGAAGTGCCGGTGGCCCCTAGCGCCATCCGCTCCACCGGCAAGACCTTCACCGCGCAGGGCTTTTCTGATGTCTCCGAGCCGCGTGCACTGGCGCTGGAGGAAATTCCCGCGCTGATCGAGGACTACCGCGCAGCTGCGCGTAACGCCATCGATGCTGGCTTCGACGGCGTGGAAGTGCATGCGGCCAACGGCTACCTGATCGACCAGTTCCTGCGCGACGGTTCCAACCAGCGCACCGATGCCTACGGCGGCGATATCGAAAACCGCACGCGCCTGCTCGCCGAAGTGGTGCAGGCCATTGCCGACGAGATCGGCGCCGAGCGCACCGGTGTGCGGCTCTCGCCGGTGACGCCGGTGTACGACATGCACGACTCCGACCCGCAAGCCTTGTTCGAACGCGCAGTAGAGCGGCTGAACCTGATCGGCGGGCTGGCTTTCGTGCACGTGATCGAAGGCGCCACCGGCGGCCCGCGCGACAACATCGCGTTCGACTACACCGCACTGCGGGCCAAGTTCGATGGCGCATGGATCAGCAATAACGGCTATGACAAGGCAATGGCCGAACAGGCGATCAGCCGTGGCGACACCGATGCGGTCTCCTTCGGCCGTGCCTACATTGCCAACCCGGACCTGGTACGCCGCCTGCGCGAGAACGCGCCGCTGGCGGAACCGAACCAGGCCACGCTGTACGGCGGCGGCGCCGAAGGCTACACCGACTACCCGGCACTGCCGGCGTAACCGCACCGCTGCCCGGTCGCCATTGCAAGTGATCGGGCAGCTGCGTTTTTCTTGAGCAGCCGCAGCCGAGCGTTGCCATTGCAAACGAACGCTGTAAGTCACAAGCACACGCGCGCGTGGCTCATCGACACAGATGACTGCGATAGCGCTGATCGCGCGCAGATGCCGTTGTACATGCACGACAACACCGGGCGGCAACGTCGTTGCCACGCCCAACCTGCACACGCTGCGTCGCAACGCGCACAGTGGACACCGACAGCGCATGGCAGACCGCACCTGGCTCCCGCGCCCTTCAACCGTCGTCTTCGGACCGACATCAGCAACCAACAGCGCATCGCCTACAGCGCCACCACAAACTGCGCGAACATGACGCACACGCGCAGCCCGGCTAGGATCGTGCGACATGATTTTCGGGAATGCCCATGCGCCGCCTGCTCCCTGCCCTGCTGTTGTGTGCACTGCTGTTCTGCGACCAGGCAGTTGCGGTGCCGTTCTGGGGCGCGCGCCAATCCAGCCCTGCGGAAACCCCGCCGGACCAGCTCAAGCCCGGTGAATGGATCTGGGGCGGCGTGAGCAAGGGCTGGGGGCCGATGGCAGTGATCGTCAGCCTCACCGAGCAACGCGCCTATGCGTATCGCAACGGCATCCTGATCGGCGTGTCCACCATCAGCTCCGGCAAGCCTGGGCACGAGACGCCTACCGGCGTGTTCACCATCCTGCAAAAGGACAAGGACCACCGCTCCAGCATCTACAACGCCGCGCCGATGCCCTACCAGCAGCGGCTCACCTGGGATGGCGTGGCGCTGCATGCCGGCGGACTGCCCGGCTATCCGGAGTCGCATGGCTGCGTGCATCTGCCGTCCGAGTTCGCCCGCCTGCTGTTCGACAACTCCAACATGGGCATGGTGGTGGTTGTGGCGCAGGCCGGCGTGGATGCCGATGCGGTGGTGCACCCGCGTGCGCTCAGCCCGATCGACCCCTCCACCGGTGCGCAGCGCCCGCTGTTGCCGCTGCCCAGCGGGCAGACCTTTGCCTGGCAGCCCGAGCTCGCGCCCACCGGCCCGATCTCGATGCTGGTCAGCAGCAGCGACCAGCAACTGGCGGTGTATCGCAACGGGGTGGAAATCGGACGCGCCCGCGCGGTGCTGCATGCACCTGCCGATGCCGCGCCCCTGGGCACGCAGGCCTTCATCGTTGGCCAGGGCTTCTTGCCCGGCGAGGTGCCTGGGTTGCCGGGCGTGCGCATGCCCAACTGGATGCGCATCGGCATTCCCGGCAGCGCGGCGGCCGCTGGGCAGGCGCTGGATGCGAACACCATCGCGCGGCTGCAGGTGCCGCCGGCCTTTCTCGCCAACCTGCTGCCGCTGCTGACGCCGGGCGTGGTGCTGGTGGCCACCGATCAACACATCCTGCCGGAGACCACTGGCGGCAAACTGCAGGTGCTGGATTCGGATCCGCCGGAAGCGCCCTAGCGCGGGCAATGGCCGGTGAGAATCGCCGGGATACGTCGACCTTCGCCGTACCGAAGCGACGCACGGCATGACCGAAGCGACGTCGGTCCGGGCGCGCAGGTAGTCGCCTTCGACGAAGTTGCAGCAGAGCACACCGAGCGGCGTGGCGGTGACCTCGCCTACGGCAGTGAGCGGCTTATCGACTGCCCCGATGACGCACAAGCGGCGTGGCGTCCGACCCACCGAATGGTTGGAACTTCAGTAAGAGCGGCTAACAAAACGTAGCGAGCAGTCGTCAGGTGGGTGCGGACGGCGCGGAGGAACCGGAATGTACGTGGGTACATGCCGATTCCGAGCACTGGCCGCGCCCGCCTGGCGGCTGCGCAGTCGTTTTGATAGCTGCTCTAAGTCGTTGCGCGTGCCACCCTACAGCTCAAGGCCGCCATCACTGCCACTGTCGCCACGCTCAACGCCGGCTTGGCCGCCGCGAACGATCCAGCGTGACTCTGCGCATCGCGCCACAGCATGCGCCAAGCAGACGCTCCCACTTGGTAGTCAGGCAGCGGATACGCAGCGGCGCACGCACGCACGCTTCGCCGTGCCTCCAGACCGCTAAATTCGCCACCGCTCTCCTTCCCAGCCAAGGCTGCAGTCGCGATTGCCACACCGGCGCCGCGCGGTGATGATGCAGTCACTTCATTGCCAAGGATGTGCGTGATGCGCCAACGATTGCTCGCCCTGTTGTGTGCCGCGTTGTACGCCGCCGCGTCGCCATCGCGCGCCGATGAGATGCGCCCGGCTGCGCCCGACGCCACCTGCCTGGATGCACGCCAGGTGGCCGAACTGCAGCAGGCCGATGCCCGCACGTTGGCGGTGACCGGCCAGCAAGGCCGCCTGTTCCGCCTGCGCCTGGCCGAGGACTGCCCCGACATTGCCAACCAAACCGGCGCGTCGTTACTGGCTGCGCATGGCTGGGTCTGCAACGGCGCGGCCGCGTTTGTGGGCACCGGCACGCAGCGCTGCGCCATCACCCAGGTGGAGCCGATCGATGCACGGACATACGCCAGCATCGCGCGTTACCGCGCAACCGATGGCACCGCCACGCTGGATCCGGTGACCGTCCGGCAGAGCCGCCGCCGCAACTTCGCCGGTTCTTCCAGCTATTGTTTCAATCCCAGCATGCTGCGCTCGTGGTCGGAGGACCCCGATGGCCTGCTGGTCGAAGTCTCCGCGCGCCATCCCGGCACACACCGCTACTACCGTGTGGAGCTACTGGACAGTTGCCGCGAGCTCAGCGGCGCGCCGCCCATCCAGTTCGTTTCCGGTATGGGCATCAATGCCATCTGCGGCAATCCCGGCGACAAGGTGACCGTGCTCGACGAGCTCAGCCTGGCCGGCGCGGCGGCCGGCTCCGGCCAGCAAGGCGAGTTCGCCACCAGCCGCGGCGGGATGCTCGCTCGCCTGCGCCAGAGCTGCACCATCGCAGCGGTGTATCCGCGCGATTGAGTCGTCCAACGTCGCGATATACACCTGGCTTTGTGGGAGCGCGCTTGCGCGCGATGGGGCGTCACCGGTAACACCCCCATCGCGCGCAAGCGCGCTCTTACAACGCGTTTCAGACCCAACAAGCGCTCTAGATCGCGCTCAGGCCTTGCGCAGGAAACAGGTCTTCAGGACCAGGCCCTTGATCTTGTCGGAGTTGCCTTCGATGTGCTCGGCATCGTCCTCGACCAGGCGGATATTGCGGATCACCGTGCCCTGCTTGAGCGGAATCGACGAGCCCTTGACCTTGAGGTCCTTGATCACGGTGACCGTGTCGCCGGCGTCGAGCACATTGCCGTTGCTGTCGCGCACGACTACCGCGTTAGCCGGCGCCTCGGCGGCGCTCCACTCGAAACCGCAATCGGCGCAGATCCACAGCGCGCCATCGGCATAGGTGTTGTCCAGACTGCATTGCGGACAGGCGGGCGCGGTGGACATGGGCTTCCTTACGAACACAAAGAGGGCGTGGATTGTAGCCGCAGCCTGCCGCGATCACGCATCGGCCACGGCAGCGGCGCGATAGTGCGTCGCCTCCCCCGGTAGTCGCAGGTTGCCCGTGTCCAACAAGCCCAGTGGTTCGCATCTGGTCGTCTACGTGGCGTTGGCAGGCAATCTGGCCATCGCCGTGGCCAAATTCATCGCCGCCGGCATCTCCGGCAGCTCGGCCATGCTGAGCGAAGGCGTGCACTCGCTGGTGGACACCATCAATGAAGTGCTGTTGCTGTACGGCCTGCGCCGCGCGGCACGTGCGCCCACGCCCACGCATCCGTTCGGCTACGGGCGTGAGCTGTATTTCTGGAGTTTCATCGTGGCGCTGTTGGTATTCGCGATGGGTGCCGGCGTTTCGCTGTACGAAGGCATCGTGCATCTGCGCAATCCCGAACCGGCCAGCAGCCATTGGCTGGCGTACAGCGTGCTGGGTGTGTCGATCGTGTTCGAGGGCATCTCGTGGGTGGTGGCGTTTCGCGAGTTCCGCGCCAAGAAGGGGCGCATGGGCTATTTCCAGGCGTTTCGGCAGAGCAAGGACCCCAGCACTTTTACCGTGCTGCTGGAAGACAGCGCCGCGCTGGTCGGTCTGTTCATGGCGCTGCTGGGCGTTGCCGGCGCGCAGCTGTTCAATATGCCCCAGCTCGATGGCATCGCCTCCATCGGCATCGCCTTCGTGCTGGCGTTCACGGCATTTCTGCTCGCACGTGAGACCAAGGGCTTGCTGATCGGCGAACCCGCGCATGCGCACGTCACCGACTCATTGCTGGCCATCGCCGCGGCCGATCCAGACGTGCGCGCGGCCAATGGCGTGCTCACCATGCAGATGGGCCCCAACCAGGTGGTTGCAGCGCTCAGCGCCGAATTCGAAGACAGCCGCACCACGCCGCAGATCGAAGCCTGCATCGGCCGCATCGAAACGGCGGCCAAACAGAAACATCCCGAAGTCACCGCCCTGTTCGTCAAGCCGCAGACGCCGGAAACCTGGCGTGCACGGCGTGCGCAGATCGAGCGCGGCGCGCAAGCCGAGTAGCGCAGGCGCGTGTGCACCAAGCTGATCCTGCCGTAACCCGCACGCGCGGTCGCGGTTGCATCGGCTGTATCGATTGCCTACCGTTGTGGTGCGCCATCGTCTCGCATCGTGATCTGACCGATGCACTCCCCTTGTACTCAATCAATGGAGGTTTCCCATGGAAATCACCCAGGGTCGCGTTGCGACCATTCACTACACCCTCTCCGATGACAGCGGCCAGGTGCTCGATCGCTCCACGCCCGACACCCCGCTAAGCTATCTGCACGGCGCCGGCAACATCGTGCCGGGCCTGGAACAGGCACTGGACGGCAAGCGCACCGGCGACACGCTCACCGCCGATGTCGCGCCGGAACAGGGCTACGGCCCGCGCCATGCGCAACTCATCCAGCACGTGCCGCGCGAAGCCTTCCCGAGCGACGTTGAGGTGGTTCCGGGCGCGCAGTTCGAGGCGCGCACCCAGCAGGGGCCGGTGATGGTCACCGTCACCGAGGTCGGCCCGGAGCAGGTCACCGTGGACGGCAATCACCCGCTGGCCGGGCAAACCCTGCATTTCGCCGTCGAAGTGACGGCGGTACGCGAGGCCACCACCGAAGAACTCGACCAGGGCCACGTCACCGACATCGCCGCCTGAGGCGTTGCGCCGCGCGCCAGTGGTGCGCGGCGCTCCCGACAGCGCAGGCCGCAGACCGCAGACCGCAGACCGACCGTGAGGCCTCCCGCAACGGCAGGCAGGCAGCCGTAGTAAAGTGCGCGGCCCGCTCACAGGCGCGCGCGCATGAAACTCGGCATCGACTTCGGTACCAGCAACTCCGCCGCGGCGGCCATCGTCGACGGCAAGGTGGTCCCGGTGCGCTTTGGCGAGGCATTGCAGTTCCGCACCACCGTGTATTTCCCGGAAATCATGCGTGACCCGGACGATTTCAGCCTGACGCCGGCGCTGGAATACGAACTCGAACGCCTGATCGATGCCGGACGCCGCGACGCCGCCGCCGCCGGGCGCAGCCCCAGCCAGGACAGCCTGCGCCGCGACGCCCTGCGGGTGGTGCGCCGGCAATGGATGGAAGAGCAGGTACGTGCGCCGCGCAGTTCCGCGGCATTGCTGCAGAACGCGGTCTATGGCGACGAGGCGCTGGATGCGTATTTCCTCGAAGGCGAAGGCAACCTGGTGCAGAGCCCCAAGTCGATGCTGGGCTACAACCTGCATCCGCGCGCGCGCCAGACCATTACCGGCATTGCCACGCATGTGCTGGAACACATCCGGCTGACCGCCTCGCAGCAATTCGATCACAACATCCGCAGCGCCACGCTGGGCCGCCCGGTGCAATTCCGCAGCTCCATCGGCGAGGCCGGCAACGCACAGGCGCTGGAGATCCTGCAGACCGCAGCGATCGCCGCCGGCTTCGACCAGGTGGATTTCCTCGAAGAACCTGCGGCCGCAGCAATGCATTACCACGTCAGCCATGCCACCCGGCACGACACGGTGGTGGTGGATATTGGCGGCGGCACCACGGATGTCGCGCATGCCAGCGTGGGCGGCAGCGCGCCCCCGCAGGTGCACCGCGCGTGGGGCATTGCGCGCGGCGGTACCGACATCGACCTGGCCTTGAGCCTGGCCGCCTACATGCCGTTGTTCGGGCGCGGCATCACCCGTGTCCCGGCGCACCACTACGTCGAGGCGGCGATGGTGCAGGACATGACGCGCCAGCGCGAGTTCCGGCTGCACAAGTATCAGGACGTGCCGGCGCCGTTCGATCGTCGCCTGCAGGCCCTGCAGGACACCGGCAATACCGCGCGCCTGTACCGCGGCGTGGAAGCCTGCAAGATTGCGTTGAGCGAGCACGACCGGCACAGCGCAGTGCTGGAGTTCATCGAGCGCGACCTGACGGTGGACGTCGACGCAGCCGCCCTGGTCGGGGCAGCTTCCAATTACCTGCGCGAACTGGAAGGCCTGTTGGCCCAGGTCAACGCAGACCTGAGCACCGCGCCGGAAACGGTGTTCCTGACCGGCGGCATGTCGCGCGCCGGCTATATCCGCGACACCGTGGCAGCAGCGTTCCCGGCCTCGCGTCTGGTCCATGGCGACCCGTCGTTCGGCGTGGTGCAAGGCTTGGCCTGGGCCACCGCGGGTGCCGGCGAGGCCCAGCCCGCGGTCGTTTAACGAAACTCTACATCGCCCCGACTAGACTGCGCGGTTGCTGCCGGACGCCCCGCCGTCTTGCCTGCAAGGCACGCTCCGCCGTGCCGCCGTGACCACGCACCGAACGTGATCGCACTCTTCGACACCGCTTCCGCGCGCGCACCCTAGCCGCACGCGGTGTCCTTGCACTTCCCCGCTACAGGAGGCCACATGGCACGTCCCGCGACCAAGCAGAAATCCCAGCCCAGCATCGCTCGCAGCGAAGGTAAGTCGCAGCCGCTCAGCCGTGAGCGTATCGCTGCCGACATCGCCGCGTTTCGCAAGACCGGCGGCCGGATCGAAGTGCTCACCACCAACTTCGGCCCCGCCCGTAACGACGGCGACAAGAGCGCCTGAGTTCGACCGACGTGCTGCCCTGCGGGGCGGCACGTCGTGCTGCACTGTCACGGCAGGTTGCCGGTGACACAGGCAGCTGCCCTCAGCGGATCTGCAACGCCTCAGTTGCCGTAATCGACCCGCACCGAGCCGGAATGCGACTCCAGTTTGATGTCGCCATTGCCTGCGCCCAACGTCGTTTTCAGGCTCTTGCCTGGGCCGTACTCCGGCCGTTCGACCCGCCCGGCCACCGCGCGGATGTCGCCGCTGAAGACCTCTACGTTCAACGCCGCCGATACCATGCGCGGCACGCCCAGCGCGATCTCTCCGCTCACACTTTCCGCCGCGATACTGCCGCCTGGCGCCAGGCCTGCCACCTTGAGCCCGGTTGTGCCGGATACGCTCTGCGCACGCAGCTGCGCCACCTGCCCGGTGCTGAGGTTGATATCGCCGGACACCGACTCGGCACTCACCTGGCCACTGGCACCGCTTGGCGCCGCGATCTCGCCGCTGACAGTGCTCAGGTTCAAACGCGTAGTGGCCACGGTGCTGCGCACATCGCCGCTGACCGACTCCAGACGCGCTTCCTTGGCGCGCCCGGCGGCCACCACCTCGCCGCTGACCGACTTCAGCTGCAGCCGCGCCAGATCGATCTGGTCCACATCCAGATCGGCGCTGACCACCTCTGCCTGCAACACCGCGCCACGCGGCACCCGCAGTTCGAGCTGCGCCCCGTTGCCGTTACGGCTGCTGCGCGGATAGACCACCTCGAACTGCAGCCGGTCGGCACTTTCATTGACATCTAGCCGCTGGCCCGGCCCAAGCGTGCCGGTCAACGACACCTCGTCGCGGTCCCAGCCACGCACGCGCACCTGCCCGGCGATGTTTTCAATCTCCACGCGCCCACCGCGCGCCAGTGGATGGGTCTGCTTCACCGCAGTCTGGGCCGCGGCGGGCAGTGCGCAGACGGCGCTCAACAACAACAGGGATAACGTGGCGTAGCGCATGGGTGGCTTCCTCAGCTGGGGACGTAGGCCTCGCCCTGTGCGGCGAGACGGGTCAATTGCAGGCGCTTTGCATAGGTGCGCTGCAACTGCGACAACAAAAACGCAGAGCGCGGGCTCTGCACGATGGCGGCGTGGATCGACTGCGCGCTGCGGTCCAGCTCGTTCAGTGCCGGCAACAATGCAGCCGGCGCCTGCTCCACGGGAACCGCCGCGATGGCCTGCTGGTATTGCCCGGCCAGCGCCTGCGCCTGCATCACCAGCGCTGGCGGCGCAGCTGCATGGGCTGGCGCAGTCGGCAGAGGCGTGAGCCTGGGCGCGATGGCGATCACTCCCAGCGCAGCCGCGAGCGCAAGGCCGGCGGCTGGCAACTGCCAGGTGCGGCGCTGCCGGCGTGGTGCCAACGCCGCGACCGTGTCGCGCGGCGGCAGTGCGGCGGCAATGTTTTCCCACACCTGCGGCGCAGGCTGGCGCTGCGTGGGCAGGGCCTGCAGGCGCGCGACCAAGGCCGCATCGTCGTTGCCGGGTGGAGGAAAGGATTGGGTCATACGGGTTCTCCCAGCCGCGCACGCAACAGGCCGCGTGCGCGATGCAATTGCGCCTTGGAACTGCCAACCGCCATCTGCAGTTCTTCGGCGATTTCATGATGTTTCCAGCCCTCGATGTCGTGCAGCACCAGCACAGCACGCGCGCGTGGCGGCAGCGTCTCCAGCGCGCGCTCCAGATCCATTTGAGTGGCCTGGCAGGACGAAGCACCAGGAATTGCCGCGAGCAATTCGCCATCGGCATCGTCGAGCTCGTGATCGCGCGAATGTGCGCGGCGACGCAGCTCCATCAAGGCGGTATTGACCGCCAGCCGATGCAGCCAGGTGCCCAGGGCACTCTGAAAGCGAAACTGCGGCAAGGCCTTCCAGGCGGCGATGAAGGTCTCCTGCAAGGCATCGTCGGCGCGTGCGGCGTTGCCGCCGCACAGCCGCCACACCACCGCATACAGGCGCGGCGCATGGCGGCGGTAGATCGTCTCGTACGCCGAACGGCTGCCTGCCGCGGCTGCACGCGCCAATGCCGCATCGTCGCGGTCGGCGGGGCTGTCGCAAGCGGGGGCATCGGGGGGCACGGTGGTATCGAGCATAGCCAGTTCGATGCGCCGGGCAGCAAAAAGGTTTAGAGCAGCTATCAAAACTACTGCGCAATCGCCAGACAAGCGCGGCAGACGCCCGAAATCGGCATATCTCCCCGTACACGCCAGTTCCTCCGCACCGCCCCCAACCGCCTGGCGATTGCTCACTACGTTGGTTCGCCGCTCTACGCCCGGCGCAGCCATTTTTCTACCGGAGTTCTAAACCTTTCTGGCGCAGGGCGCATCGAAGGCTTCGATTGCACAGCGTCGCGCCGCTGTCTTGGGCGGCCCCGCCCTGGCGTTATCGGAGATCCGCATGACCCTCATCGTTGGCTTGCTGCTGAGCCTGTGCCCGACCCACTGCCCTGGCCCGCTGCCCACGGCCGCCTTACGCCTATCGCTCAGCCCACAGCGCGTGGAAGCCTGCGTGCTGCCCGCAAGCAGCGCTGCGACACCGCGCTGTGTGCACGTGCCGTCGCCCAGTCACTGGGGCGCCGTGCGTACCCTGCGCACCAGTTGGCAGGCCGTGTTCGATCTCCGGGAATATCAGGCGATGCATCTACAGCGACGGTAATGCACTGCCAAGACCCGACACGTATAAAGAACTGCACCCCTACCGCATGACAGCGATTGCAGCGGCCATCCCAGGCCCACGACCGCAGCGCTTCACGCGTTTGACCATGGATCACTGCACCACACAGCACACGCAGATGAGCGCGCATTTAGAGCGGCTGACAAAACGTAGCGAGCAGTCGTCAGGTGGGTGCGGACGGCGCGGAGGAACCGGAATGTACGTGGGTACATGAGGATTCCGAGCACCGGCCGCGCCCGCCTGGCGGCTGCGCAGTAGTTTTGATAGCTGCTCTTAGCCCACGCACCTATTGCGCGATGAGTAGCCCGTTACACTAGGCACCCCCACGTATCCGCTTGAGCTGATGGCTGCACCCGACCCCCTTCCCGCGATGATCCGTAGTCTGTTGCCGCACTGGAACCCGCAGTGGCTCGATGTCGCAGTGCCCGCCGTCAAGATCGTCGTGATCCTCGCCGTCGCGGGCCTGATCCGGCTGCTATTGCGCCAACTGCTCAAACGCCTGTGCACGCGCTACAGCGTGCCGGCCGAAATGATGATTGGCATTCGGCGGGCGGGCGGCTTCATCATTTCGGTGAGCGCGCTGTTGATGGTGCTGCACGTGATTGGCGTCTCCGCCGGCACGTTGTGGACGGCGTTCACCGGATTTGCGGCGGTGGGTGCGGTGGCGTTCTTCGCTGCGTGGAGCGTGCTGTCCAACATTTTCTGCACGTTCCTCATCATCACCACGCGGCCGTTCCGGCTGCACGACCACATCGAATTGCTCGAAGGCGGTGACAAGCCGGGCCTCAAGGGCCGCGTCATCGACATCAATGTGATCTACACCACGCTGGAAGAAACCGGCGACCACGCCGGCAGCGTGCTGCAGGTGCCCAACAGCCTGTTCTTCCAGCGCACCACGCGGCGCTGGCGCGAGACCAGCGGGTTTCATTCGCCTTAAACAGCGGCACCCGTCAGCGCAGCTGGCTGTCCTTGCTGCCGCGCCGGTTGTAGCCGCCTTGCGCGGCTTGCGCATGGTCCTGCGCCTCCTGGCAGGTAACGCACAGATGCACACCCGGCACAGCGCTGCGCCGCGCCTCGGGAATACGCGCATCACAGTCTTCGCAGTGCGTCAGGCTCGGGCCCTGATGCAGCTGGCTGCGCGCCCGCTGGATCGCCTCGTCCACCGTGGCATCGATCTGGTCCTGCACCGCCCCATCACCCGCCCATCCGGTCGCCATGTCTGCATCACCTTGTTGGTCTGTTTCTGAAATGGGCACGCACGGCGCAAAATCCAAGCCGGCTCTGCACAGTGCCCTCAAACCGGGTGCTCTAGCATTCACCGATTCGCCGCCCACAGGAACCCCACCATGGAACAACCCGTCCACCCGTTCTCCGAACTGTTTGCACAGCTCGGCCTGCCCTCCGACGAAGCCAGCATTCGCCGTTTCATCGCCGAACATTCCCCACTCCCCGGCGATGTGCGACTGGAAGAAGCGCCGTTCTGGACACCGGCCCAGGCGCAGCTGCTGCGCGAAGAGCGCATCGACGATGCCGACTGGATCGTCACCATCGACCAGCTCAATATCGCCCTGCATACCGAAGCAGAAGACACCGGCGTGTCGGCAGGCTGAAGTACGGCTCCAGTAAAGCTAGAGCTCGTTTGCGCACTTGCCTGGCGATGGCTTGCAAGGCGCACAAAACAGCACGCACAAAAAAAGGAGCGGCATTGCCGCTCCTTTTGTATCTCTAACGCCTGCTAGCAGCGCTCGAAAGCGCTACTGCAGGCGATGGCAATCAGGTCACCTTTTTGGCGATCGTCATGCCCAGCACGAACAGCACAATGGCGATGATGATGCCGGCCCAGAACAGGAACTTGGCGATTCCCATCGCCGCACCTGCCATGCCACCGAAGCCCAATGCACCGGCAATCAGGCCGATGATGGCGAAAATAATGGCCCACTTGATCATGATGTCTCCTATCGGCAAAGCCGTTGCGTCAGTCGAGTGCTTTCAGCGGCGCAGTGCCGGAAAACATGCCGTGCACGCTACCCACCACCCTGTGCCGCACTCGTGAATACGCGTGACACACGACGACACAGTTGCCCAGCCGTTTAGCTGCGCGAACGCCTCTTCACATCGCTCGCAGACACACCGCGCATCGGCGATCATGCGGCCTGGGCAACGTTTGGATCACATGGAAACGCTTCGCTATCTCACCGGTTACCCACCTGCAGTGCTGGAGCAGGTGCGCGCCTTGATTGCGCAGGACAAGCTTGGCGCCGTCCTGGCGCAGCGCTATCCCGAGCGCCACACCGTGCGCACCGACCGGCAGTTGTACGAGTACGTCAAAGAAATGAAGGAGCGCTACATGCGCTCTTCGCCCACGCTGCACAAAGCCATCTACGACAATCATCTGCAGGTAGTGAAGCATGCGCTTGGCACGCACACCGCCATCTCGCGCGTGCACGGCAGCCGCCTGAAAGCCAGCCGCGAGATCCGCATCGCCGCGGTCTTCCGCGACGCGCCCGCGCCCTTCCTGCAGATGATCGTGGCGCACGAACTGGCGCACCTCAAAGAGCCCGAGCACGACAAGGCCTTCTATCAGCTGTGCCACCACATGGCCCCGGATTACCACCAGCTCGAATTCGACCTGCGCCTGTATCTGACCCAGCTCGCGTTGAGCCCGCGCGACTGATTGTCTCCCCGCCCCGACCAGGGCTTAGGATGCGCCCATGGACTCACACGCGCTCTCCCAGCTCACCCACGCAGCACAGAACCAGGCCCCTGATGCCATGGCGGCGCTGGCACACGCGCTGGTCCGCGCCGGACGGGTGGAAGAAGCTTTTTCCTGGTACTGCCGCGCGGCAGCTGCGGGCGATGCCACCGCGCGGGTGGAGGCGGGCCGCATGCTGGCCTACGGCATCGGGTGCGAGAGCGATCTTCGGCAAGCCCTTGTGTACTGGCAACAGGCCGAGCAGCAAGGTGCGCCTGCAGCGCTGTATCTGCTCGCAAGCGCCGCGCTGGCCGAAACGCCGCTGACGCTGGATGCCCAGGCGCAGGCACGGCTGCTCGCATCGGCAACGGCAGGCTATGCGCCAGCGCTGCGTGCGGTGGCGATCCAGCACGGGCGCGTCGCCCACCCGGCGCAACAACGCCAGTGCGTTGCGCTTCTTGAACGTGCCGCTGCGGCTGGCGATGTGCCCGCCGCAGCGCTGCTGGCGCAGCGCCTGCTGCACGGCGAAGGTGTTCCTGCGCAACCGGCGGCGGCAGCGGACTTGCTGCTGCAATTACAGGCGCAGGGGATTGCGCAGCTGCCAGAGCTGCATGTCGCGCCACCACTGCCGGTCCACACCGACGACCACGCGATGCATTTTGAACCGCCCGCCACACGACTGCACCACCATGCGGCTCCGCGGATCGAAGAACTGCACGGTGTGCTCTCTGCAGACGAATGCCGGCTATTGATGCTGCTGGCGCGTCCGCATTTGCGTCCTTCGCAGGTGGTTGACCCCAACGATGCGAGCACGCGGCGTACGCCGGTGCGCACCAGCCAGGGCGCCACGCTCGATCCCATCCTGGAAGATTTCGCCGCACGTGCGGCCCAGGCACGGCTCTCAGCCTGCGCAGGCCTGCCGCTGAGCCACGCCGAGCCGCTTTCGGTGCTGTGCTACGCGCCAGGCGAGCACTACCGCCCGCATCGTGACTATCTGCCGCCCAGCACGATCGCGATCGACCGGCCCGCCGCGGGCAACCGGCTGCGCACTGTCTGCGTGTATCTCAACGCCGTCCAGGCCGGTGGCGCCACCGATTTTCCGATCGCCGGGGTCCGCGTGCAGCCGCGTGCCGGTGCGGTGGTGTGCTTCGACAATCTGCTGGCCGACGGCACGCCTGATCCGGATTCGTTGCACGCGGGTCTGCCGGTGAATGCGGGCAGCAAATGGCTGGGCACGCTGTGGTTTCGGCAGCGCCGCTACCGGGATTGGTGAACAGGTTCATACACATCCACCGGCCAGCGTGGTTTAAAATGTTGCGGCGCGGCGTGATCGGACAGGGTCTGGAGACGTCGCGTTTTTTGTTTCCCATTGCGCCGGCTGCAGGCCGGGCGTCAGGGAAGGCACATCACGCAGCCCCGCGGAGCCTTCGATGCTTTTCGAAACCCTCGATACCACCGGCCATGAGCAGGTGATTTTCTGTCACAACCGCGACGCCGGCCTCAAGGCCATCATCGCGTTGCACAGCACCCGTCTGGGGCCGGCACTGGGTGGGGTGCGCATGCGGCCGTATGCCAACAGCGAAGCCGCGCTCAACGATGCACTGCGGCTCAGCCGCACCATGACCTACAAGAACGCGCTGGCCGGCCTCAATGTCGGTGGTGGCAAGGCCGTGATCATCGGCGACCCGAAGACCGACAAGAGCGAGGCGCTGTTCCGCGCCTTTGGCCGCTTTGTCGACACCCTGGGGGGCCGCTACATCACCTCCGAGGATGTGGGTACCGATGTCAACGACATGGAGCAGATCTACCTGGAGAGCGAGTACGTCACCGGCGTGCATCAGGTGCATCGCGGCTCCGGCGATCCCGCCCCGTTCACCGCCTACGGCGCGCTGCAGGCGCTGATGGCCTCGCTCAATCGCAAGCTCGGCCATGAAGAAGTGGGCAAAGCCAGCATCGCGATCCAGGGCCTGGGCCATATCGGCATGGAACTGGTGAAGTTGCTCAAGGAGCGCGGCGCCAAACTCTATGTGGCCGATCTCAATCCGGCACTGGTGGATCGCGCGATGTCCGAATACGGCGCCGAGGCCGTGCGCCCCGAAGAGATTCATGAAGTGCCCGCCGATGTGTTTGCGCCCTGCGCACTCGAAGGTGCCATCAACGAAGACACGCTGCCGCGGCTCAAGGCCAAGATCATCTGCGGCACGGCCAACAATCAGTTGTCCAGCGCAGCGATCGGCGAAGAGCTGCACAAGCGCGGCATCCTGTATGCGCCCGACTACGTGGTGAATGCCGGCGGCGTCATGAATGTGTCGCTGGAGATCGACGGCTACAACCGCGAGCGGGCGATGCGCCTGATCCGCAGCATCTACCACAACCTGGAAAAGGTGTTCGACCTGTCCACCCAGCTCGGCATCCCGCCGCAGCAGGCGGCCGACCAGATTGCCGAAACGCGGATCGAAGCGATCAGCAAGCTCAAGCTGCCGCTGGGCCGCACCGCACCGCGCTTCCTGCACAAGTTACGCGGCGAGTAAGCGCGCAAACGAGCGGGACGCGGTTGAGGACTGGTGCGATGACACAATCCCCACCGCACACGTGACGCCCGGGCATTGCACCCGGGCGTCATGCACACCGATCAGAAATCGGCGCTGTACTTCAGGCTCAACGCGCGGTCATCGCCACGCTCGCCCACCCGCTGGTCGTAGCCGAAACGCAACTGGCTCTGCTGGCCCAACGGCGCCGAGGCCGCAATGCCGAACACACCGCCCGAGCGCGCCGGCTGCATGCCACGTAACGGTGCCCATGCCTCCACCCCGATGAAGCTGGCATCGAGCATCAACCCCTGACTGCTCAATGCCTGCTGCCATTCGACATAACCACCCAACTGCAGACCGCGCCAGCGATACGCCGAACGCATACCGGCCAGCACTTGCGTGCGCGAGGATGTGCTTGCAGCGGCACGCAAACCAAAACCTTCACCACCGCTTTCGCGGAAACCTTCGCTGCGCAAACGCACGTAATCCAGGCCCATGTACGGCGTCAGCGACGCAGCTGCATGGCCCCAGCGATACCCGGCTTCCAGGTTGCCGCTGAGATAGCTGCCGCTGTAGTCGCTGAAGGCACTGCTGCGGTCTTCGCCCAATTGCAGGTTGCGTTCGATCTGCCGGTTGACGTTACCGAAGCCCAGCTGCCCCAGCGTATGCGCCGCCCCCAGCGTCGTGCCCCAGTAAAGCTGGGCCTGCACCTGCCGGTCGCGGCCACGCGCGCCATCCAGATCGCCCAGGCTGTTGGAACGCGTTTCACCAAAGGCAAAGCCGGCGACTGCGCCAGACGCCAAGCGCAGATCGTTGCCCATCATCCAGCCGGAGGTGGCAAACCCATTGCTGGTCGCACCACCCTCGCCCGGCCCGCCCAGCGCACGCTGCCAGGTGCCCAGCATGCGCGGCTGCTGCGAAAGGCCATCGAAATGCGCTGCCAACGCGCGCCGGCCCAGATCGATGGTGTCGAAGGTCATCGCCGCAGACGCCGCATGCGCACGTCCGGACAGGCTGCGCAGCGAGTCCGCTGCGGTCTTGGCATCGGGTGACTGCTGCAATGCTGCCGCGGCGCGGATGAAGCCGCTGCTGATGCCGCCGTTGCCCTGCAGCTGCTGCGCATCAACCTTCTGGAACGCCTGTTCGACGCGAATTGCCGAATCCATCGACGCCGTTCCGACCGCGCCCAGCGATGCGGCGACTGCGGTGACATCCATGCGCTGCAGCGACACGTACGCGGTGTTGGCGTCGTAGCTCAACGTGGCATCGAGAAAGGTGACTGCGGGCCCGCTGCTGAGACTGGCAAACGTTCCCTGCAGCCCGTTGGCTGCTTGCAGCACAGGATAGGTGGTGTTGTTGACGACATAATCCCGCCGCCCGATCAGCTGCAGGTCGCCATCGATCGTCGCAGTACCGCTCACATTCAAGCGGTCACCCACGTTTAAGGCCAAGCGCCCTAAGTCATCCTGAGTGTAGTTACCTCCGATTGCCAAAACCGCGCCACCGACCTGCAGCGTACTCCCTCGATTAGAGACCGTGCCGGCAATGCGTCCTGCTCCAATCAACGTTGCACCATTCAGGATGTCCACCCGCACGCTCTGCAGACTGGCCGTCTGCAACGTGCCGTCCAGCACTTGGGTATCGCCGGCAAACGTATTGTTGCTACTGCTGAGTATCAGCGTGCCGGATCCGCGCTTGGTCAACCCACCGTTGCCACTGATGTCGTTGGCCCAGGTCGAACGTAAGGTCGTGACCTCGACATCCACCGTGCCCCAGTCAAAACGCGCCGGCCCCAGCACCGCCTTGCCCACGTTGAGCAGGCCGTAACCGAACGTCGGATCGACGCCAGCCGCGCCCAGATCGGTGGCGGTGCCCAACAATGTCTGCCGAACCAGATCGTTGTTGAGGTACGGAAACGCCTGCCACACCAATGCTGCTGCACCCGATACCAGCGGCGCGGCGAAAGACGTTCCGCTGCCGTAGAAATAACGGATGTTGCTGGCGGTTGCATCGGGGTCGATAAACAGTGACGTGCCCGGTGCTACCAGGCAATACCGCATCGCCACGCCGCAGGCATTGGAATACGACGCCAGTTGGGTGGGATTGGCGGTGTCCAGCGCGCCGACTACCAGCCAGCCGCGCTCCAGGTCTGCCGCCGGAAGCGTGCCGTTCGGGCCCACCTGGCTGGGAAGCGCCGCAGTATCAGACGGTTGCGCACGCGACTCATTGCCCGAAGCGAACACCACCAGACCATCGTTGCCGATGACGAAGGAGCGGTATTCCTGCGCGATCTGATTGGTGACTGTCGGGTCGTTCCAATACAGACCGCCCCATGAGTTGTTCATGATGCGCACGCCTGCGCCGATCAGGTCGGCATGCACTGAGCCCAGACCGAGCGGGCCATCGACTTCATTGCCTTGGCCACTGCCATCGTCCACCGGCGCGCGGTCGCTGATGATGCGCGCCGACACCAGGCCCGCACCCGGCGCAATACCGCCCGGCCACTGCCCCACCGCACGCCCGGCCGCCAGCTCGGCGACAACCGTGCCATGCCCGACCACATCGCCCACCGCGACATTGTTGTTACGCGGGTCGACATAAATGAAGCTGTCGCTCACTCGGCCCTGCAAGGCGGGATGATTGGCGTTGATACCGCTATCAATGACACCGATGCGATAGCCCGCGCCAGTGAAGCCCAATGCCTGCGCGGCACGTGCATTGGTCAACGTCAGATGTGCGTCGATTGCCGGTTCCGGCGTCGGTGCAGTGACCGGCGGCGGCGGCGGCGGTGAGGTGGGCGGTGGCGGAGGTGGTGGCGAGGTCGGTGGTGGTGCAGTCGGCGTGCTCGGACGAATGCCGCCTCCACCACCACCCCCACCACCACACGCGGTCAATGCCACGGCCAGCGCCGAGGCCAGGACAGTCCTGGCGACATCTGTCTTCTTCATCTTGAGTTTTCCCCGAACCAATCCATGGATCGGGCCCAACCCCGGGCCCGAATATGGCTTTTATACGTCACGTTAAGCCACCACTCCAGCACGGTGCGCGCTGGCGCGAATCGGCCACGAGGCAGATAATCGTTTCACTTTAAACGGTATCCACTCATGTCCGACATCGTCATCGTTGCTGCAAAACGCACTGCCATCGGATCGTTCCTTGGCCAGTTCAATGGCGTCCCCGCCCCCACGCTTGCTGCCGCCGCCATTGAAGGCGCGCTGGCGCAGTCGGGCGTTGCCGCGGCCGATGTCTCCGAAGTGATCGTCGGCTGCGTGTTGCCCGCCAACCTGGGCCAGGCGCCGGCGCGCCAGGCCGCCATTGCGGCCGGCATCCCGACCTCGACCGGCGCCACCACCATCAACAAGGTGTGCGGTTCGGGCATGAAGGCAATCATGTTCGGCCACGACCTGATCAAGGCCGGTTCGGCCAGCATTGTGGTGGCCGGCGGCATGGAGTCGATGAGCAACGCGCCGCACCTGCTGCCGAACTCGCGTACCGGCAACCGCTACGGCAATTTTCAGGCGGTGGACCACATGGCGTGGGACGGCCTGACCAATCCCTACGATGGCCAGGCGATGGGCGTGTTCGGCGAAGCCACTGCAGAGAAGTTCGGCTTCTCGCGCGCCGATCAGGATGCCTATGCCATCGCCTCGGTGGAACGTGCACAGGCTGCGCAACGCAATGGCGCATTTGCCGATGAAATCGTGCCGGTGAAAGTCGCCACCCGCAAAGGCGAGATCGTCGTGGACAGCGACGAGCAGCCCGGCAAATCCGACGTGGCCAAGATCCCCACCTTGAAGGCGGCGTTCAAGAAGGACGGCACTGTCACCGCCGCCAGCTCGTCGAGCATTTCCGATGGCGCCGCGATCACCGTGCTGATGGCGGCCGATGAGGCGCAGCGCCGCGGGATCACGCCGCTGGCGCGCATCGTGGGCCATGTCACCCATTCGCAGGCACCGGAATGGTTCACCACCGCGCCAGTGGCCGCGATCCAGTCGCTGGTCGGCAAGATCGGCTGGACGCTGGACGACGTGGACCTGTTTGAAATCAATGAAGCCTTCGCCGTGGTGGCGATGACACCGATCAAGGAATTGGGAATTGCACACGAGAAGGTCAACGTGCACGGCGGTGCCTGCGCGCTCGGCCACCCGATCGGCGCATCCGGTGCGCGCCTGGTGGTGACATTGGTGAATGCGTTGCGCAGCCGCGACGGCAAGCGCGGAATCGCGACGCTGTGCATCGGCGGCGGTGAAGCAACTGCCATTGCTATCGAATTGATTTGATTGGCATTAACAGCGAATTTGCAAAGCTGAATGCGCGCGCGCTTGACACTAGTCTTCGGGCCGTCATCATGTCGGGGGCGCGCAATAGCGCGTTGCCTAATCTAATCGACGAGGATTGAAACAATGACCATCAACAAGCTGCTGATCGCAATGGCTCTGGGCCTGGCCCTGACCGCTTGCTCGAAGCCGGAACAGGCTCAGGACGCTGCTGCTTCGGCTAACGAAGCTGCAACCGACGCTCAGACCGCTGCTGACCAGGCTGCTGCCTCGGGCTCGCAGTCGGCTGACGCCGCTCAGGCTGCTGCCAACACCGCCGCTGCTTCGGCTGACACCGCTGCTGACGCTGCCCAGGCTGCTTCCGGCGCCGCCACCGACGCTGCTGCTGACCAGGCTGCTGACGCTGCCAAGACGGCTGAAGACACCGCCGAAGCTGCTAAGGACACCGCTGAAGAAGCCAAGAAGTAATCACTTCTTAGCTCCAAGCGCGTTCGGAGAAAGCCGCTGGTTTCCAGCGGCTTTTTCTTTGCCTGGGTGTTGAGTGTTGCCCACCTCACGTCCACGCGTACTGCCCAACGCGTATCTATGCGCGCGTAACCGCACTGCGGCTCTACCGCTTCTGTTCGCGCAGCTGAATGCGGCCTCGCGGCATTGACACCGGCTGCATCCGGGTCTGCATAAGCTCCGCTTTCCAATCGGAACCGGAACAGGACCCACCCATGAACAAGATCCGCATGCTGTCGCTGAGCGCCGTTGCTGTTGCTGTGGTCACCCTCGCCGCCTGCCAGGGCCCGGATGCCGAACAGGCACGCCGCGATGCCGCTTCTGCCGCAAAGCACGCCGCCGCCGCGACCGAGCAAGCCGCCGACCGCGCTGCCGTGCAAGCCAAGGAAGCCACTGCCGATGCACGCGTCGCCGCACGCGACCTGGCCGCCGACGCCAGCCGCGCTACCGCCAACGCCGCCGATGCCACTGCCGACAAGACCCGCGAGATGGCCAACAAGGCCGAGCAGAATGCGGCCGAAAAGAATGCCGAGCACGACGCGCAGCATTGAGTGCAACCGCGACGCCTGAGCGCGCACGCAATTAGCGACGCGCTTCGCAACTCCTGCATGCACCGGTGACATCTGCCCGGTGCATGCAGCCCGGACAAGCAGCCGGCTCGTGTTGTCGAGCCTGGCACGCTAGGATCTGCGGATGCCTTCTTCCTTTACCTCGCGGCGCCGCAATCAGCTGGCGCTGGTCTTCTCTGCGCTCATCTTTATTGCGATCGGGATCGGCATCTTCGTCGGTGCGCGCCGCTCCCTCGCCGATGCCGCACTCGTCTCGCATACGCATGAAGTCATTGGCCGCGTCGATGAGATCCAGGCGCGCGTGCTCGATGCCGAATCGGCCGAGCGCGGTTACCTACTCACCGGCAATGACGCGTACCTGCTGGACTATCAGACCAGCGTGGAGCGGCTGCCGATCCTGATCGGCAACTTGCGCCGCAAGATCGCCGACAACCCTTCGCAGGTGGCGCATCTGGATCAACTGCATCATTTGGTCGACACGCGGCTCAAGCAGATCCAGCACGTACTCGACGTCTACGCCGACAGCGGCCTGGAGGCGGCGCGTACCAGCATTCGCCAGACCGCGTTTCGCACCACCAGCGCCATCCGCGAACAGGCACTGACCATGGTGCAGCGCGAGCAGGAGCTGCTGGCATTGCGTGCGGAAAGCAGCCGCCAAAGTGCGTTGTTGTTGCTGATCCTGGCTCTGGCCGGCATCCCATTCGGGCTGGCCGTGGTCGGCACGGTGTACGGCCTGCTGATGCGCGAACTGCGGCATCGCGCGCAGGCCGAGCGGCATGCCGCACGTGCCAACCAGGAACTGGGCGAGAGTATCGGCGCGCTGCAGCGCAGCGCGGCCGATCTCAATCTGCTCAGCCGCTACACCGGCCTGCTGCAGAGTTGCGTCAGTGCCGAAGAAGCACTGGATGTCACCAGCCGCACGCTCGCGCATCTGTTGCCCGGCATCGCCGGTAGCGTGTATCTGCTGCGCGCCTCGCAGGACCGCGCCGAGGTGATCAGCCACTGGGGCATGCCGTTGGTGCACAGCGCCTCGCATCTGCTGCCCGAAGAGTGCTGGGCACTACGCCGCGGCCAGCCGCACCTGATCGAAGACCTGGCGCGCGATGCGCCGTGCGCGCACATCGACCTGCCCGATGCGAGCGTGGCAATCACCACCGCGTGCCTGCCGATGTCGGCACAGGGCACGCAGCTGGGCTTTCTGTTCCTGTCCGCGCCCGGGCCGGCGCCGATGCCCCGCCTGGAGATCGCTGAAGCGGCCGCCGAGCAGTTGTCGCTGGCCTTGAGCAATTTGCGTCTGCGCGAATCGCTGCGCCGGCAGTCCATCCGCGATGCGCTGACGGGGTTGTACAACCGCCGTTACCTGGAAGAAGCGCTCAGCCACGAACTGGCGCGCTGCGCACGCCGTGATCTGCCGCTGTCGGTACTGATGCTGGATGTGGACCACTTCAAGCAGTTCAACGACGGCCAGGGCCATGCCGGCGGCGATCTGTTGCTGGCCGCAGTCGGTGAATTGCTGCTCACCCGCCTGCGCGCCGAGGACGTGGCCTGCCGCTACGGTGGCGAGGAATTCACCGTGATCCTGCCGGAAACCGACGGCAAGGAAGCGATGCGCGTGGCCGAACAAATTCGCGGCCACATCGCTGCGCTGGCGGTGAGCGACGGCCAGCGCGCGCTGCCACGGGTCACCGCGTCGATCGGCGTGGCCAGCTTCCCGGCCGATGGCGAGCTGGGATCGGCCTTGATCCAGAAGGCCGATGCGGCGTTGTACGTGGCCAAGCGCCAGGGCCGCAACCGGGTGGAACGGCACGGCGCGGTGGCGGTGAATGCCGAACCGGGTGGCACAAGCGGCGCGATTGTTTGAGATTCGTCACACAAAAGATGCTCTAGCGCAGCGATAGTCGGCGTGACCCATCCAAGCGAGGCAGTCCCGATGTCGATGTGGCGCGATCAAGGTCCCAACAAGAAAGACGGCGTTCCCGCAGCGCCCGAGGTTCCGCCGGCCGATGGCCGCTTGTTCAATGCCGAACCCACCGCCACCCCGGCCGCTGCAGCGGCGGTGACGCCAACTCCGCCGGTGGCGGCGGCGCCGGCGCCAACCCGGCAGAGTGAGGCGAAGGAATCCCTGATCGCCGCCGACATCAGCATCGAGGGCAAGATCGAAGGTGCCGGACATGTGCGCCTGGCCGGCCGGTTCAAGGGCGACGTCAACGTCAAGGGCGATCTCACCATCGAACGTGGCGCCAAGCTCAACGGCGGCGTGCGCGCCAACAAGGTGATCATTGCCGGGGAACTGGAAGGCAATATCGAATCGGCTGCGCAGGTGGAGTTGCAGACCTCCGGCGTGCTGGTCGGCGACGTCAAGGCCGGTAGCCTCACTGTCGCCTCCGGCGCGCGCATGCGTGGCCAGGCCGACTTTGGCTGGGGCGAGGACACCGGCAGCAAGCCGCCGGCCAAACCGGTGGTTGCGGCCGGAGACAGCGACGCCACATGAGTGCACCCCGCCCGGGCACGCCCGGCGCCACGCGCAGCTGCCCGCATTGCAAGGCGACGATCCTGGAAAGCGCGGTCGTCTGCCCTGCCTGCCGGCACCATCTGCGCTTCGATTCGGCGGCGGCGCAGCACACCCAGCCGGCGCCGATCGTGCCGCTCAAGGTCGACGGCACGATTCGCCACCCGGCCGATGGCGATGCCTGGGAATACACGGTGGTGGTGGTGGTGCGCAACGGCAAGGGCGAGGAAATCCGCCGCCAGGTGGTGGACGTGGGCGCCATGCAGGGCGGTGAGGAACGCGGCTTCAGCCTGGCGGTGGAGGCCACGGCGGTGCGAACACCTGGGCGTCGTACGCGGCATTAGCTGCGCTGCGTAATGGCGGTGCGGCGTGGCCCGCAGTCGGCGCCGTGCGCCTCCTGGAGCGGCAGTTGCATCGGCCTGTTGCGGTTCCGGCGATCAGTCCGGACATAACGACTATGGTCAGGGTCGAACGCGCGCAGGACCAGGTCGGCTGCTACCGAGACGGCGCAGCTCCTTTGGTAGCCCATCGCGCGCAAGAAATGGTTGATCCTGTCCCATGCACACCTGGATCGCGCTGGCGGTACCGGCGCCTTGGTGCAGCACCTGCCGAATGCGCGCATGTTCGTGGAGCAGTCGCCACGCGCAGCTTCGTGACGCAGCTGCATCGTTGCCCACTGGCGACCAGCGCAACCTCCACCGCGCGGGGCTCTGTGCTCCCCATCGCGGCCTTCCACAGGCAGGCATCTGACACCGATGTGCACGCCGCATCTGCGCAACACAGGCAGCATCTCGCACGCACCACCCCCATTCTCAGGATCTGCACATCGGCTTGGCCAGAGTTGCCGCATGCACAACGGCAATGACACACGCGGCGATCTGGTGGTGCTTGGGCCCGAAGGGCTGTACTGCCCACAAGGCGATTTCCATATCGATCCATGGCGGCCGGTGCCGCGCGCGGTGATCACGCATGGTCATGGCGACCACGCACGCGGCGGCATGGGCGAGTACCACTGCACGCGCGAAAGCCTGCCGATCCTGCAATGGCGGCTGGGCGAGCAGGTCTATCACCCGCATGCCAATGGCGAGGCGTTCACCCTGGGACGCGCGCGGGTGTCCTTGCATCCGGCCGGTCATGTGCTGGGCTCGGCGCAGGTGCGCATTGAAGTCGATGGCCAGGTGTGGGTGGCCTCCGGCGACTACAAACGCCAACACGACCCCACCTGCGCGCCGTTCGAAGTGGTGCCGTGCGACACCTTCATCACCGAGGCAACCTTCGGGCTGCCCGTGTACCGCTGGCCGGACACCGCGCAGGTGGCGGCCGATATCGTGGCCTGGCGCCATGAGTGCGCCGCGCGCGGCGAGGCGGCGATCCTGTATTGCTATGCGCTGGGCAAGGCGCAGCGCGTGCTTGCTGAGTTACGCGCCTGGGACACGCAGCCAGCGCTGTTGCATGGCGCAATCGCCGCCGGCGTGGAGGTGTACCGGCACGCCGGCATCGCCATGCTGGAGACGCAACCGGTGAGCGAACACGCACGCGGCGCAGACTACGCCGGGCAATTGGTGCTGGCCCCGCCATCGGCAGCTGGCAGCCCGTGGATTCGCCGCTTTCGGCAC
This sequence comes from Xanthomonas sp. LMC-A-07, assembly GCF_030208825.1. Classification (NCBI taxonomy): domain Bacteria; kingdom Pseudomonadati; phylum Pseudomonadota; class Gammaproteobacteria; order Lysobacterales; family Lysobacteraceae; genus Xanthomonas; species Xanthomonas sp. LMC-A-07. Next base: position 184,698 of record NZ_JARVTF010000020.1, on the reverse strand, counting down.
GCGCAGCAGGGCTTTGCCTCGGGCTGGATGCGCATCCGCGGCAACCGGAGGCGACGCAACTACGACCGTGGCTTTGTGGTGTCCGATCATGCCGACTGGCCCGACCTGCTGCGCACCATCGCCGACACCGGCGCGCGCCGGGTCATCGCCACGCATGGCAACACCGATGCGTTGATCCAGCACCTGCGCGAGCACGGCGTGGCCGCCGAAGCCTTCCGCACCGACTTTGGAGCCGAGGAATGAATCCGTTGCCTGCACGCCGCTATGTCCGCGCGCGGCCGCGGATCCGGCTCAGTGGCGCACTGGCGTTTCGCCGGCATGCGCTGGCCTTTTGTGTGCATCGCGCCACCCCCGCCGCCACGCTGGGGCCACCGCGCCCGCAACGTCGCCCACGCGCGTTGAGTGCGTTCACCCGCGCTGCCTTGCGGCTGCGCGCGACACCGCTGCTGGCCAGCGCGGAAACAACGCCGTGAAACGGTTTGCGGCGTTGTACCGCACCCTGGACCGCAGCACCGGCACGCTCGACAAGCGCGCCGCCTTGGTGGCGTATTTCCGCGCAGCGCCGCCGCTGGATGCGGCCTGGGCGCTGTATCTGTTGGCGGGTGGCAAGGTGGCCAGTGCGCGCATGCGCATCGCCGCCAGCGGCGAGTTGCGCGAGTGGATCGCCGAGGCCGCCGGGATCGCCGACTGGCTGGTAGCCGACAGCTACGATCATGTAGGCGATCTGGCGGAAACACTGGCATTGCTGCTGGATGATCCAGCCAGCGAGGCGGTGGATGTGTCACTGGCCGAGTGGATTGAACAACGCCTGCTGCCGATCGCCAATCAAGACGTGGCGGTGCGCAAGCACTGCATCGTGCAGGCGTGGCGCACGCTGGCCTTCGACGAACGCCTGGTCTTCAACAAGTTGCTGACCGGCGCCCTGCGCGTGGGTGTGTCGCAACGGTTGGTGCAGCAGGCCCTGGCAGAACTGTCGGGCGTGGATATCGCACGCATTGCCCAGCGCATGCTCGGCAGCTGGCGCCCGCATGCCACGTATGTGGCCGACCTGCTCACCCATGAGGAGCTGCCAGGCGACCGCCAGCAGCCCTACCCGTTTTTTCTGGCGTCGCCGCTGGAGGCCGATGTCGAGAGCCTGGGCGCCATCGACGACTGGCTGCTGGAATGGAAGTGGGATGGCATCCGGCTGCAGCTGTTGCGTCGTGCTGGTGAAGCGGCGCTGTGGTCGCGTGGCGAAGAACGCCTGGATGGCCGCTTTCCAGAGATCGAACAGGCTGCCATGGGCTTGCCAGACGGCACCGTGATCGACGGCGAGCTGCTGGCATGGCAACCGGAACAACCGTTGCCGATGCCGTTCACCGCGCTGCAGACGCGTATCCAGCGGCTCAAGCCAGGGCCCAAGACGCTGGCGGCGGCGCCAGCGCGCGTGGTCGCCTACGACCTGCTCGAACTGGACGGCGAAGACCTGCGCGAGCGCCCGCTGCACGCACGCCGCGCACTACTGGAGCGCGTGCTCGCCACCCTCGCCGACCCACGCATCATCGCCTCGCCGCTGGTGCAACCCACCGATTGGCAGGCCGCCGCGCAGGTGCGGCTGGATGCACGTGCGCGCGGCGTTGAAGGGTTGATGCTCAAGCGCGCGCGTTCGCCCTACCAATCCGGCCGCCGCCGTGGCGACTGGTGGAAGTGGAAGATCGACCCACTGACCATCGATGCGGTGCTGCTGTACGCACAGGCCGGCCATGGCCGGCGCAGCACGCTGTACACCGACTACACCTTCGGGCTCTGGCACGACGGCGCGCTGGTGCCCATCGCCAAGGCGTATTCGGGCCTGGACGATACCGAGATCCTGCAACTGGATCGCTGGATCCGCGCCAACACCACCGAGCGCTTCGGGCCGGTGCGCGCAGTTACGCCGCACCATGTGTTCGAACTGGGCTTTGAAGGCGTGAATCGCAGCACGCGGCACAAGTCCGGCATTGCGGTGCGCTTCCCGCGCATCCTGCGCTGGCGCCACGACAAACCCTTCGCCGAGGCCGATCACCTGAGCAGCCTGCAGGCACTGGCGCGGTGAGCCCGGCACAGCCACAGCGCGGCACGCCGTTGCAGCAATGGCGGGCCTGGTTTGCGCAGCGCGGCTGGGCGCCGTTACCGTTTCAACGCGATGTCTGGAAGCGCTATCTGGATGGCGAATCCGGCTTGCTGCACACCCCAACCGGCAGCGGCAAGACCCTGGCGGCATTTGGTGGCCCGCTGCTGGAAGCGCTGGCCGCACGCGGACGCACGCCGCCGGCCACGGCGGGTGCACGTGGCCGGCGGCAGCCGCAGCGTAGCCTGCAGGTGCTCTGGATCACCCCGCTGCGCGCACTCGCTGCCGATACCGCGCGTGCCCTGCGCGAACCGGTGGAGGCCTTGGGCCTGGATTGGCAGGTAGGCCTGCGCACCGGCGACGCCAGTGCGCGCGACAAACGCCTGGCCCGCAGCGGCAAGCTCGATGTCCTGGTCACTACGCCCGAATCGCTGGCCTTGCTGCTGTCGTATCCAGATACCGCGCCGCAGCTGGCGGCGCTGCGCTGCGTGATCGTCGACGAGTGGCACGAGCTGCTCGGCAACAAGCGCGGCGTGCTGTTGCAACTGTGCCTGGCGCGCCTGCGCGGGTGGTCACCGGCGCTGCGCATCTGGGGGTTGTCGGCCACGCTGGGCAACCTGGCGCAGGCACGCGATGTGCTGCTGCCGCATCAACCGGACGCGGCCTTGGTGTCGGGGGTCAAGCCACGCGCCATGACCCTGGAAACGCTGCTGCCCGAGACCGGCGAGCGCTTCCCGTGGGCCGGCCATCTCGGTCTGGCACAACTGGCGCGCGTGCTGCACAAACTGATGGAACAACGCACTAGCCTGGTGTTCACCAACACGCGCGCACAGGCCGAGCTCTGGCACCAGGCGCTGAGCGCAGTGTGGCCGGAGGATGCGGCTACGCTGGCGCTGCACCATGGCTCGCTGGATCCGGCGCTGCGCACCGCGGCCGAACACGGCCTGCACGACGGCAGTCTGCGCTGCGTGGTGGCCACCTCCAGCCTGGACCTGGGCGTGGACTTTCCGGCGGTGGATCAGGTGCTGCAAGTCGGCAGCCCCAAGGGCATCGCACGCCTGCTGCAACGCGCCGGCCGCGCGCGGCACCGCCCGGGCGAATCCGGCCATGTGGTGTGCGTGCCCTCGCATGCGCTGGAATTGCTGGAATATGCGGCGGCGCGGCGTGCGATTGCACATGGGCAGATCGAAGCACGCCCGCCACCGCGGCTCTCACTGGACGTGCTGGCCCAACATTGCGTGACCCTGGCACTGGGCGGCGGTTTCCAGGCCGATGCGTTGTTGCGCGAAGTCCGCGGCACCGATGCCTTCACCGCACTCGATGAGGCCACCTGGCAGGCCGTGCTCGACTTCATCGTGCAAGGCGGCAGTGCGCTCGCGCACTACCCCGATTTCCACAAGGTGGTGCGCGACGACGCCGGCATCTACCGCGTCACCGACCGGCGCGTGGCGCTGCGGCATCGCCTGTCGATCGGCACCATCACCAGCGATGGCAGCGTGCGCGTGCAGTTCCTGCGCGGCGGCCGGCTGGGTGCGGTGGAAGAACAGTTCGTCGGTCGCCTCAAGCGCGGCGACCGCTTCCAGTTCGCCGGGCGCTTGCTGGAACTGGTGCGGCTGGAAGACATGACCGCCTACGTGCGCATCGCCAAGGGCGGCAGCGGCGTAGTGCCCAAGTGGATGGGCGGGCGGATGCCGTTGTCCTCGGCGTTGGGGCGCGAGGTGGAGGCGGTGTTCGCCGATCCCGGCGACGCGCCGGAAATGCAGACCCTGGCACCGTTGCTGCACTTGCAGGCCAGCCTGTCCGCACTGCCCGGCCCCGGCCATCTACTGGTGGAAACCATCAAGGCGCGCGATGGCCGCCACCTGTTCGTGTACCCGTTCGCTGGGCGCCAGGTCAACGAAGGTCTGGCCGCATTGCTGGCTGCGCGCTGGGGCCGGCGGCAGCGCAACACCTTTAGCTTTGCAGCCAACGATTACGGGTTTGTGCTGTCGCCAGCGCAGGACGTGCCGGTGGATGCCGCGCTGCTGCAGGAATTGCTGTCGCCGGCACGGCTGTTCGAGGACCTGCGCGACAGCCTCAATCTGGGTGAGCTGGCACGCCGGCAGTTTCGTGAAATTGCGCGCGTCGCCGGGCTGCTCTCGCCATCGCTGCCTGGGCGTGCGCCGCGCAGCCTGCGCCAGCTGCAGGCCTCCAGTGGCCTGCTATACGACGTGCTGCAGCGCTTCGACCCGGACCACCTGCTACTGGCCCAGGCCGAGCGCGAAGTCTTCGAAGGCCAGCTGGAATTCGCGCGCCTGGCCCACGCGCTGGAAGACTGCGCAGCGCGCGCCTTGCGCCTGTGCACACCGCGCAGCCTGACGCCGCTGTCGTTCCCGCTATGGGCCGAGCGCGTGCGCGGGCAACTCAGCACCGAAGACTGGAAAGCGCGCGTGCTGCGCGCGGCCGCGCAACTGGAACGCAAGCATGGCCGATAGCGTGCAGCTCACCCTGGCAGGCGAGCCGGTGGAGCTGCTCGGCGAGCGTGCGCTGTATCGGCCCGCGCGGCGCGCATTGCTGATCGCCGATCTGCATCTGGGCAAGGCCGATGTGTTCCGGCGTGCCGGCATCGGCTTGCCTGCGGGCGGCACCGAACACGATCTGGAGCGGCTGGACGCGTTGCTGGCATCGCGCCCGGTGGACGCGCTCTGGATTCTGGGCGACCTGCTGCATGGGCCGGCACCGCGCGCCGCCTGGCACCGCCGCTGGAGCGCCTGGCGCGAGCGCCATTGCGCCCTGCAGGTGATTGCGATCCGCGGCAATCACGACCGCGCATTGGCAGGCGCCGATCTGCACATCGAAGCGGCCGGCGAACAGGTGGAAGATGGCCCGTTCCTGCTGCGCCATGACCCGCTCCCGCACCCCAGCCGCCACGTGCTGTGCGGCCACCTGCATCCGCTGGCGGCGCTGCCCGGCCTGTCGCGCCGCTGGCCGGCATTCTGGTTGCGCGACGGCGTGACCATCCTGCCGGCGTTCTCGCACTTCACTGCCGGCATCGTGCCGACCCTAGTCGAAGGCGAACGCCTGGTTGCCTGCGTCGAAGGCGATGCGATGGCGCTGCCGGTCCGGTGACAACGCGCGCACCGCGTTGATGCAAAGGCGCGTGCGGCGCACCAACTTCACTTCATCAGTGAAGCCAACCGCACGGCGACTGCCGCTGCACGTCACTACGCAGCCATGCCATCTCCTGCATTACTCGAACTTGGCACCGGCACCGGCTGCGCCAATGCATCGACGAACGCCGGGTCCAGCGCGAGCTTGCCGAACCAGCCGTGCTGGGTGCCGCTGAGCACGCGCAGCATGTGGCCGCGCCCACCCGGCACGCGGCCCATCGGCTGCAGCAACAGATCGCGCCCGCGCGCCCACACATCGCGCTCGGACTGAAACAGCGGCGTGAGCCAGCGACTCCAGCGGTGATAGATCGCCACATGCGCCTGGCGTTCGCGCTGGTAGCGCTGCAATGCGGCATCCAGATCCGCGCCGACGCGCAAGGCATCGCGCATCGCCAGTGCATCCAGCAGCGCCATGTTCACGCCCTGCCCCAGCTGCGGGCTCATCGCATGCGCGGCATCGCCGGCCAGCGCAAAGCGCCCGCGGTGCCAGCGCGACACCACCGCGTCGCGGTAGCTGGCGCGCGCCAAGGCGCCATGCACCTGCACGGTCTGCAGGCGTGCAAGCGCGTCCGGCCACATCTGCGCCACTTCTTCGCGCCAGGCGTCCATGCCGCGGGTTTCCCATGCAGCGAAATCGCTGCAGGGCAGGCTCCAGAAAAAGCTCAGCCGCGGCGTGTCATCGCCCGGCCGCGTGCCCACCGGCAGCAGCCCGATCATCTTGCGTGCGCCGATGTAGCGCTGCCGCAACTCGTCCACGTACGGCCAGTCTTCGCGTGGCAACAAACACCACAGCGCGCCCCATGGATACACCCGATCCAGCTGGGTGCCCTGCGCCTGTGCGCGCAAGGTCGATGCCGAGCCATCGGCGGCGATGATCAGATCGTAGGGGCCATGCCATTGCCCGCGCTGGTCCTGCACGCGCACGCCGTCGTGATCGACCGCGGTGATCTGCGTGCCGATGTGCAGGTTGGCGTACTCGGGCCAGGCATCGCGCAGCAACGCGAACAACGCGCCGCGCTGCATGCCCAGGCCCATCAGGCGCGCATCCAGGTCGCGGTAGCGCATGTCCATCACCGCGCGCCCGCAGGGCGTCTCGCCATACAGCCGCCGCACCGGTGCACCGTGCTGCAAGGACTGCTCCAGCAGGCCCATCTTCCACAGCACCTGCAGCCCGCTCGGCTGCAACAGAAATCCCGCACCAACCGGGCCGGGCGCGGGCGCGCGCTCGAACACGTCCAGCCGATGCCCATCGGCACCGAGCAGCACGGCCAGTGCCTGCCCCGCCGTGCCGTATCCCACTACCGCAATTCGCAATGTCTGCTGCATCGTCCGTGCTCTGTCTGCGTCCTCACCGGCCCGACATGGACCGGCGCAAAAAAAACCCCGCCGGAGCGGGGTTCTTCAATCGCACAATCGAGTGAATCACTCAACCGGCGTGATGTTCGAAGCCTGGGCACCCTTGGGGCCCTGGGTCACGTCATAACTGACGCGCTGGCCTTCCTGCAGGCTGCGGAAGCCCTTGGAGTTGATCGCGGAGAAGTGCGCGAAGACATCGGCGCTGCCGTCCTCCGGTGAGATGAAGCCAAATCCCTTGGCGTCGTTGAACCACTTGACGGTACCGTTCGGCATGGTGATGCGAGACCTTTGCAAAATTAATGGGTGGTGTACGGCGGAGCGTACGCGCCGAGTATGCAAAGCTTATGCCCCGATGACAATCACCCGCGTGCAAGTTCGCCAATCAGCTCCGGCAGTCCGGACGAGGCCGCATCCACGTTCGACAGCACCTCGGCCATGGTGATTTCCTGCGCGTCGCCACAGCCCGCCGCCCAGTTGGCCACGATCGCCAAACACGCATATTCCAGGCCTTTTTCGCGTGCCAGCGCTGCTTCGGGCATGCCGGTCATGCCGACCAGATCGCAGCCGTCGCGACGCATCCGCGCGATCTCTGCAATCGTTTCCAATCGCGGTCCCTGGGTGGCGCCATAGCATCCACCCGCTACCAGCGTGACGCCGGTCACTTTGGCCGCGGCGATCACCTTGCTGCGGAACATCGGCGAATACGGGTGGCCAAAGTCCACATGCTGCACCTCGCTGCCGGCCTCCTCGCAGAAGGTGGAAATGCGGCCCCAGGTGTAGTCGATCAACTGGTCCGGGCAGGCCAGCACGCGCGGGCCGAAGGACTCGGTGATGCCGCCGACAGTGTTGAGCGCCAGCACGCGGGTGGCACCGATTTGCTGCAGCGCAGCGATGTTTGCGCGGTAGTTGACCTTGTGCGGCGGCAGCGAATGACCTTCGCCATGCCGGGCCAGGAATGCCACGCGATGGCCGAGCAGCATGCCCACGCGGATCGGGCCGGACGGCGCGCCGTATGGGGTGTCGATCGCGTGCGTCTGCACCTGGTCGAGCTGGGCCAGCTTGTACACGCCGGTGCCGCCGATGACGGCCAATGCGATGGAATTGGAAGACACACAGACCTCTGCATCGAAAGACGAAATGAAGAACGCTGCACCGGCAATGGCGCAGCGCTGTACCCACCGGGGTGGGTAGGTGCGCTGGCTTACTGCTTCATCGCATAGATGGCAGGAATGCCGCGCAGCTGCTCGTTGACGTCCATGCCGAAGCCGAACACGTAGCGGTCGGCCACTTCCACGCCCACGTAGTCGGCGGTGACGCCCGGCACGCAGCGGTCGTGACGCTTGACGGTCAACACTGCCACGCGCACATCGGTGGCGCCCTGCTCCAGGCACCACTGGCGCACGCCCTGCAGGGTGTAGCCCTCATCCAGGATGTCGTCGACCAGGATCACCCGGCGGCCGAACAGCGCGGTGGCCGGGCGGTGCTTCCAGACCAGCTCGCCGCCGGTGGTTTCGCCGCGGTAGCGGGTGGCGTGCAGATAGTCGAACTGCAGGTCCTGGCCGCGCGCGCCCAGCTCCAGCGCCAACTGGCCGGAGAACGGCAGCGCGCCGTGCATGATGGTGAGATACACCGGCACTTCGCCGGCGTAGTCGCGCGCGATTGCATCGGCGATGGTGGCGACGGCGGCATCGATGGCAGGGCGGTCGACCAGCAGATCGGCTTGGGCCAGGGCCTGGGAAATGGTGAGCGTGGACATCAGGCAAGTGTTCCGAAAGAGGCGGAAAGGGAGGTGGTGGGAGCATCGGCGAGCAGGCCATCCCAGCCCAGCGCGCCACGGCCGATCAGGCCGATCAGTGCGGCAGTGTTGAGCGTACGGCCGGCCACCGCCTGCAAGGACTCGGCGACCAGTTCGGGGTGACAGACCAGCACCACGTCGCAGCCGGCATCCAGGTGCGCGTGCACCCGTCCGGCGACGCCGCCAGCACTGAACGAGGCGGCCATGCCGATGTCGTCGGAGAAGACCACGCCGCGGAAGCCCAGTTGCCCGCGCAGGATCTGCTCGATCCAGCGCGACGCGTAGCCGGCCGGCTCCGGCGCCACCTGCGGGTAGACCACGTGGGCCATCATCACCGCGTCGGCACCGGCGTCGATCCCGGCCACGAACGGCACCAGGTCTTCGGCCAGCAGGACGTCCAGCGGCCGTGGGTCGCTGGCGTGGTCGACATGGGTGTCTTCCAGCACGGTGCCGTGGCCGGGGAAATGCTTGAGCGTGGCGCCCATGCCGGCGGCGTGCAGCGCCTGCACGTAGGCACGGGTGAAGCTGGCCACCACCTGCGGGTCGTCGCTGAAGGCGCGGTCGCCGATGGCGCGGTTGCCGCGTGCCAGGTCCACCACCGGGGCAAAACTGAGATCAACACCACTGGCGCGCACTTCGCTGGCCATCAGCTGCGCATGCGCGCGGGCCTGGGCAAGCGCGCCTTCCGGGTCGGTGGCATACAGCGCGCCAAAGCTCTGTAGCGGCGCCAAGGCGCTGTAACCCTCGCGAAAGCGCTGCACCCGGCCGCCTTCCTGGTCCACGCAGATCAATTGCGGGCGCGGCGCTGTGGCGCGGATGGCGGCCGACAACTCGGCCACCTGCGTGCGCGAGGCGAAGTTGCGCTTGAACAGCACCACGCCGGCGACGGCGTCGTGCTGCAGCCAGTCGCGTTCCTGTGCGCTGAGTTCGGTACCGGCAACGCCGATCAGAAGCATGTTGGGGACTCCCGGGCCAGGCGCCACGATGGCGCAGCGCGGCATTGTCGCAGATGCGCGCAGCAGCGTCAGACCGCGCATTCAGGCAAGGGCGGCCGTGGCTGGCTGTTGCGCGGGTGCTGGGAATGGGCGCGGCGACCTTGTTGGGTGCCGGAGGAGTCCTTCTCAGCGATTTTTTATTGGGTTTGCTTGCAAGCGCTGTCGGCTGACTGGCTGCTGCGCTCTGCAGACCAGTGCCGGTGTGATTGCTTGTGCCGGTGTGGCGCGCGGTAATGCTTCCGCGTGACCAGCCAGGTTGCATGTGCAGGCAAGCCAAGAATTCTGCTCAGGCTGAAAAAGGATCCAGCCAACAACGGCACCGACCTCTCCCCGACGGCGCCCATTGCCGTGCTACCCAGGCGCCTACAGCACCTCCAAGTGCGCGCGCCAATGCTCCGCCTGCGCCTGCAGCTGCGCCAGCGCCTCGGGCGCCATGTCGTCCAGTTGCCGGTACGGCAACGCCAGCCGCTCATTGCCTCCCAACAGCACGCGTTGGCGGGCCAGAAAATCCCAGTACAGCGCGTTGTACGGGCATGCGCGCGGGCCCACCCGCTGCCTGCGCTGATAGGCGCAGCCAGTGCAGTAGTCGCTCATGCGATCGATATACGCCGCGCCGCTGATATAGGGCTTGCTGCCGAGAAAGCCGCCGTCGGCGAACTGACTCATGCCTACCGTATTGGGCAACTCCACCCACTCGAACGCGTCGATGTAGACGCCCAGATACCAGCGATGCAAGGCCTGTGGATCCAGCCCGGCCAACAGCGCAAAGTTGCCGATTACCATCAGCCGCTGGATGTGGTGCGCATGCGCGTTGTTCAACGAATTGCCGATCGCATCGGCCAGGCAACGCATGCCGATCTGCCCATCCCAGAACCAGTGCGGCAGCGGCGCGTGCTGGCCTAGCTGATTGGACTGCGCGTAACCGGGCATCTGCGACCAGTACACACCGCGCACATATTCGCGCCAACCCAGGATCTGGCGGATGAAGCCTTCCACCGACGCCAGCGGCGCGTGCCCGTCGCGCCACGCCGCTTCGGCACGTGTAATCACTTCGGCCGGGTGCAGCATCTTGACGTTCAGTGCGAACGACAGCAGCGAATGAAACAACCGCGGGCTGCGCGTGCTCATCGCATCTTCGTAGCGGCCAAAATGCGGCAGCGCGTGCGTGATGAAGTCGTCCAGCTGCTGCAGCGCTTCGTCGCGGTGCAGCGGCCAGGGCAAGGCATCAGCCTGCGGCGCACCGAAACTGCGTACGCCGGCTGCCTCGATGGTCTGCCAGAGCGCAGCATGGTCGTGGGTCATGCGCCAGTCCGCCGGTGCCGGCGGGTCGCCCGGCCACGGCGCGCGATTGTCATGGTCGAAGTTCCAACGCCCGCCTTCCGGTACGCCCGCGTGGTCCAGCAGGATGCGATGCCGTCGCCGCATGTGGCGATAGAACACTTCCATGCGCCAGGCCGCACGCGCATCGAAGTACCCGGCCACGTCCTCGCGCTCGGTCAGGAAATGTTCGCTGCCCACCATGCGGCTGGCAAACGGCTGGGCTGCGCACCACTGCTCCAGCAGTTCATCCAGGCGCCACTCGTCCGGCGCCTGGTATTCCAGCCACTTGGCGCGGTAGTGCACCATCAACGCTTCCAGATTGGCGGTGATCGACTGCCGATTGCTGGGCGTGTCGATGCTGACGTAACGCACGCGGTGCCCGGCCTGCCGCAAGCGCGCGGCGAACGCGCGCATCGCCGCGAAAATCGCCAAGATTTTTTGCGCGTGATGCAACACGTAGTCGGTTTCCGCACGCACCTCCATCAGCACGTAGACCACACTGGCGTTGGGCGTCTCGAACCAGCTGTGCAGCGGATTGAGCTGGTCGCCCAGCACCAGGCGCAGCGTATGCGCCGGCACCCAGCGCTGCGGTTCGGCGCCCGTGTCTGCACCGCCTGCATCGTGTTCACGCATCGGCGGCACGCGACTCGTTTCCGATGCGGGATGTGCATGCTGCTTGCTCCGTCACGCAATGCGTGCGGCTTCGCATTCCGTCATCGCGATATGCCCGCTCAACCTGATCCGCCATGCGGCTGTGCTCCTAAACCTCTTCCATGCAATACGCGCAGTGGCAGCCGATGGATTCAGTCGCGACCGCCTGCGTCATACGCGCAGATGCGTTGCGCCAGCGCGGTTCCGCTACGCCAGGCGCCCTCGACCTTGCCGCCTACCAACCAATCGCCGCACAGCCCTGCCGCCGATGCTGCATCCCACACGCACGCATCGGCCACGGCCGGGGATTCGGTACTGGCCGCTTCCCAGAAGAAGGCCTCACACGCCAGCGGCGCGGGTAAGCCGAGCGCCGGTAATTCCGGCAGCAGCTGGTCGATCACCTCTGCTGGCGTGGCATCCCAATGGGCGTGGCTCCACAGCGCGGTGGCGTGCAGCAGCCAAGTCTCCGCACCGACACGGCCAGGCTTGCTGGAATTGCGGGCGATCCAGCGCAGTGGGCCGGCATTGACGAACAACCCGTCGTAACCCGCCTCCACCGGCGCCGTAAAACGTGCCACCACGGCCCAGGCCGGTTGCATGCGGACGCGGGCAGCAATGCGCGCCAGATCGCTCGCAGCCGTCTCCAGCAACGCAGCGGCCTGCGGCGCGGGCAGCGCCAGCACCAGCAGTTCGGTATGCACGGCTTCTGGCAGACCAGCACCTCTCAGTGCCCAGCCGTGTTCGGTGCGTTGCAGCGCATCGATGCGCGTTTTTGTACGCAGGTCCAACCCAACCGCCAGCGCACGCGCCGGCGCCGCCATATCCGGCACTCCGACAAAGCGTTGCAGCGTGCCACGCGAGGGCTGCAGGGTGGTGCCATCCCAACTGGCCAGACGCGCAGGCCATGGCGCAGCACAGTCATTTGCTATCCACGCCCTTACCGCCGCCATGAAGTCCGGATCACGCGCAGTGAAGTACTGCGCCCCGTGATCGCAGTGCCACTGCTGGCCTGCAAGTGCGCGCATGCGTCCACCTGGCGCCGGTGCCTGCTCGAAGACCGTGACGGCGTAGCCGGCCGCCTGCAGCACGCTGGCGCAGCGCAGGCCGGCCAGCCCGGCACCGATCACCGCCACCGTGCGCCGCGTGCGGGGCCCGCGCATCAGGCTGTGGCGACCGCGGCCGCGCGCATCAGATCGCGCAACCGTCCGGGCCGCAGGCATCGCCGGTTGCGGCGGCCGACGCGGATTCGGCGGCCAATTGCAGCAACGCCTGTGCCATGACATCGGCCGGTTGCGCACCCTGGAGCAGGCTGCGCCCATCGATGACAAAACTGGGCACCGCGCGGATACCGATCTGCGCGGCCTGCTGCAGCTGCGCCTGGACCTGCGCACTGCCCTCGTCGGACGCCAGCAGCGCCTGCACGCGTGCCGGCGCCAACCCGCCAGCCGCACCGGCAGCGATCAAGGTGTCGGCCGCCGCAAGATTCTTGCCTTCGGCAAAGTGCGCATGGAACAGCGCTTCGATCACCGGCTCGACATCACCTTCGCGCGCCGCCAACCAGATCAGCCGGTGCGCGGGCAAGGTGGTGACCTGTACCTGCCCACGCGAAAAATCAAACGGCAGACCTTCGGCGCGCGCGGTTTGCTGGGTCTGCGCCAACAATTGTTCGGTACGTTCGGCGCTGCCGAACTTCGGCAGCAAGGCCTCGCGCAAGGGCACCGGCTGCAGGCCACTGTCTGGATCCAGCTGGAAGGCGTGGTAGTGAATTTCCAGCGCCGGTAAGCGCTCACCAAGCGTGGCCACTGCCTGCTCGAAGCGGCGTTTGCCGATCCAGCACCACGGGCACACCACATCGGACCAGATATCGATTCTCATGACAGGTGTGTGCATCGCATGGTTGAGTTGGGTTGCAGCATAGACGCTGCGCCGCGCGAACAGATCCCCCGCGCCTTGCGGCCGGTGGAACTCAGCGTACCGACCACTGCGAAAATGGCTGCGATGCCAACGCCAGATTGTAGTAGCGCGCATCGTCGGTGACTTCCGCGCCGATCCAGTCTGGCAATTGCAGCGCTTCGTCGGCGTGCTCCAGCTCGACCTCCGCCACCACCAGCCCGGCGTTGTCACCCAGGAATTCGTCCACCTCCCACACATGCCCGGCGTACTGAACCAGATGCCGGCGCTTGTCGATCAGCCCGCCCACGCACAACGCGAGCAGCGCGCGCGCATCGTCGAGCGGAATCGGATATTCGAACTCCTGACGGGTATGCCCGAGCTCGCGCGACTTGAGGTTGAGGAATGCCGCATCGCCCTGGAGGCGCACACGCACCGAGGCATTCTGCGCACCACTGCGCAGCGACGCCTGATCGTTGATATAGCCCTGCGCCATCGGGATAACCGCATGCGTGGCGGTACGCCAGCCGTCGCCGGTCACCAGAAATTTGCGTTCGATTTCGATACCCATGAAGGCAAGTATGGCCGGCCGCGCGGAAAAATGCCTGGCTATTGTGGGAGCCACCCACCTACACTCCGCGCCCCCACTGAAAGGATGCACGCCATGACAGGCTGTCGCCGTTACACACCGCAGATCGTTCTTGCCACCGCACTGCTGCTCGCCGCCAGCGGTGCCAGCGCCGCGCCCGCAGCGCCATCGCTCGCACAGGCCCAGGCCGCGCTGGAAACAGCGATGCAGAAGGACGCAGCAGGTAACCCCGGCCAGGGCGATGACGTGATGGGCGAGCTGTTTCGCCCGCGTTTGACGGCTCTAATTGGCTGCCTGCCCGCCGCGGAGCAGACGACCCCAGGCGCAGTCGACTGCCTCGTTACCGGACAGGCCGGGCCCAGCGAAAAGCACATGGCACTGCGATTCCTGCCAACCTCAAACGGCTGGCAGTTGCAGCACAGCGACACCGAGATGGAAGTCGCCGCACCGGTGCCCGACAACGCCCGCGTGCAGGTGCTGCTACGTGAGGATTTTTCCAAGAAGCTGGTGACCGAACGCAATGCAGCTGTGCGCAAGAGTCTCGAACAGGCGGTCAGCACGGCGCAGGTCCTTGCGGTGGAGCGCTGCGCCGTCTCCGAGCACGCACCGGTGGTTGCCTGCACTGTCCAGGCCAGTGCTGCCAACGAGCGCGGCGAATTGCAGATGCAGTTTGCTCTGGTCGATGGGCAGTGGCAGAACGCCACCCCGCACACCGACTGACCGCGGCGTACGCGCCTCGCTGCAGTAGTTCCGACGCGCTCACCACCACTGGGTGCGCGGTCGAAAGCAGCCCACACACATCCCGACCGGGATGTGTGCAGCATCAGCTGCCATTGCACGTACGCTTCGGATCAGCACACATGACGCTAACGCACAAGCTCCGCGCTAGCGCTTCTCAAACACCGCGATGCTTTCCACATGGGCGGTGTGCGGGAACATGTCCATCGCACCGGCACTGAGCAGGCTGAAGCCCTGCTCGTTCACCAGGTAGCCGGCATCGCGTGCCAATGACCCTGGGTGGCAGCTCACATAGACGATGCGCTTGAACTGCTTCAGCGGCAGCTGCTGCAGCACGTCGATGGCGCCGGAGCGCGGTGGATCCAGCAATAGCTTGTCGAAGCCCTGGCGCATCCACGCAGTCTGCCGCTGATCTTGTGTGAGGTCCGCTGCGTAGAACTGCGCATTGTCCAGCCCGTTACGCTGTGCATTCTCGCGTGCGCGCGCCACCAAACCAGCGTCGCCCTCCACGCCGACGACTTCGCGCACAGTACGCGCCAGCGGCAGGGTGAAATTGCCCAGACCACAGAACAGGTCCAGTACCCTGTCATCAGGCTTGGCATCGAGCAATGCCAGGGCGTGGGCAATCATCTTCTGATTGAGCGAAGCATTGACCTGGATGAAGTCCAACGGACGAAACGCCAGCTCTACGTCCCATTGCGGCAACCGGAACGACAAGGGCACCTCTTGCGGCCACAACGGATGCACACTGTCCACACCGCCAGGCTGCAGGAAGATCGCAAAATCGTGCGCCTGGGCGAACTCCACCAAGGCCTGCTCGTCACGCGCGCTGAGCGGCTGCAGGTGGCGGATGGTCAGCGCCACGGCATCGTCGCCGGCGATGAATTCAATCTGCGGAATGTCGCGCTTGCCGTCCATGCCTTCGACCAGCGCCGCCAGCTGCGGAATCTTCTCGCCAATCTGCGGAATCACCGTGTAGCAGACCGACAGGTCGGCCACGAAGCGCGGGTCCAGTTCGCGGAAGCCGACCAGGGTCTTGTCCTTCTTCTCGACCCGGCGCACCGAAAAGCGGCCCTTGCGGCGATAGCCCCAGGTATCGCCCACCAGCGCCGGCAGCACCGTCTGCGGCGTGACGTGGCCGATGCGCTCCAGGTTGTCCATCAGCACGCGCTGCTTGGCCACGATCTGCTGCGATTCTTCCAGATGCTGCAGCACGCAGCCGGCGCACACACCAAAATGCGGGCAGCGCGGCGCCACCCGCTGCGGCGATGCCTGCAGCACTTCCACCGTTTTGGCCTCATCGAAATGGCGGCTGCGTGCGGTGGGCTCGGCGGTCACGACCTCACCCGGCAGCGCGCCACTGATGAAGGTGACCTTGCCGCCCTCGCCATCGCGGCGCGCCACACCGCGGCCGTCATGGCTCAGGTCGGTGATCGCGGTCTGGAACGGGGTACGGTCGAAACGGTTTCTGGATCTGGCCACGTGGCGAAAGCTGCGGGCAAAAAGGGTGCGTATTGTCGCAGATGCGATTGCCGCCGGTCGCCATACGGGTGCGAGCAATTGTCGCGCCCCGCAAACCAGGGCACACTTCGGGAGCTCGCGCTACACGCAGTACGCGGCACGCTGACAAGGAGGCAGCATGAACATGGCAACACGTCAGGAACCCCAGCCGCGCGTTCTGTTGGTCGAGGACGACCCGATCAGCCGTGGCTTTCTGCAGGCCGTGCTCGAAAGCCTGCCCGCCCAGGTCGACTGGGCCGACTCCTTGTCTTCGGCACTGAACCGTGCACGCGCGCGCCGCCATGACCTGTGGCTGATCGACGTCAACCTCCCAGACGGCACCGGCAGTGACCTGTTGCGCGCCCTGCGCCTGCTGCACCCGGATGTCCCCGCGTTGGCGCATACCGCTGACGGCAACGCGGCCATGCAACGCGGGCTGCAATCGGACGGCTTTCTGGAAATGCTGGTCAAGCCGCTGACCTCCGAACGGCTGCTGCAGGCGGTACGGCGGGGCCTGGCACGTGGGCGCTACAGCGTGGCCCCGGTGGGCGTGGTGGATATCGCCGCCAGCGACTGGGACGAAGCCGCCGCACTGAGTGCGCTCAACGGCCAGCAGCATCACCTCAATGCCTTGCGCGAATTGTTCCTGGCAGAGCTGCCTGGCACCCGCGACGCCGTGGATTCGGCGCTGCTGGTCAGCGACGAGCTGGCGCTGCGCAATCACTTGCACCGGCTACAGGCCAGCTGCGGGTTTGTCGGTGCCGCCCGGCTTGCTGGTGCGGTGCGGTTGCTGCGTGGCGATCCGCAGTCGCGCATTGCACAGAACCAGTTCCATGCCGCAGTGGCCGCGCTGCTGCACTGACCCGCCATTAGGCCGCGCATGCAGATCAGTGCTAGCCAGATCAACAACGGCGAATTAGCTGCATTCGGTCGAGAGGCAGTTAATCTGCTTCTAGCGAATGATACAAGCGCCCTAGCCGCCAAGTTCGGATACGCCGTAGCTTGCGGTCGTGACCCGGCCTCAGCCATTAAGGAGGAGCTCTCGGAGAGCTTGTCTGAGCTGGGCGCAATCGCTCTCGCATTAGGGCCAGCAACAGTGGAGCCCGTAGTTAAATACTTCGCGCCAAATGAAACATGCTTGCTCGCCCTGGTGCAGTGCTTCGTCCCAACCGATAACGGCTCCAAAGTTCTTCTTGAGCTCATTGTTACCGGTAACGAGCATGCAACCCACATCACGCTGGAGCAGGTCAGTTCCGCGGCCTAACAATTCGTCCAAGCGGATGCCGCTTCGAGGCTCGGCTTAACTCGAGCGTTCGGCATCTCCTGAGCGCCCTTCGACATCGACCGACGCGCGACACCGTCTACGCGCCGCGTCGCGCCAATTCTTCCAGCATCTCCCAGGATTTGAGTCCGCGCCCGCTCAGGTGGTGCAGCAAGACTCCGCGCATGCTGCGGCGCAGCCCCGGCATGTCCTCGGCGGCCGGCACCCGGTCCTCGCCCAGCGCCAGTAGCGCCGTACCAGTCACGGTCTCGCGGCGATCCTGCGCCAGCCGCTCGCTCAACACCCGCCGCGCGCCATCCTGCGGATCGAGCCGGTAACGGGCGGCCGGATCGATCGGCTGGCCGTCACTGTCGTGTTGCAGATCGAAGCCGAACCCCAGCCCGTCGAGCACGTCGCGCTCAAACTGCCGCAACCCCCACGCCAGCGCGGCACCGGAAGCCAGGTGCGCGCGCGCCTGCGCATAACAGTCGAACAGCTCCGGCACCGGCGCATGGCGCGGTGCAAGCCGCAGCAACAGTTCGCTGATATAAAAACCCGCCAGCATCGCTTCGCCAAGCAACCGCGGCGCGGTATCGATGGCCTCGGCCTGGCGCAGCTGTGCCAACTCGCCGCGCTGCACCGCGGTGAACTGGATCAATTGCAGCGGCTGCAGCGCAGCGCGCAAGGCCTGCTTGCGTGGCCCGTGCACGCCCCGCGCCAGCAATCCCACGCGCCCGTGCTGCTCGGTCAGCACTTCCACCAGCAAGCTGGTCTCGCGCCACGCGCGTACGTGCAGGACAAAGCCGCGCTCGTGTTCGATCAGCATTTCAGGCAAGCGCTCACCTGCGCCCTTCCAGCCCAGGCCATGCGCTCATCATGTCTCCGGCAGTGCAGTTGCCAATGCTCCTTGTGGCATCTTTCGTACGTTCCCGAGGACGACAGACAGGGCGCATGCAGCGATGCAATCGGTTACGAAGCGCTGCCTGCGAAAATACACCGCCTCAATTCATCTCTGGCTTGATGGCCGTCGTGCCACTCGATTTCGAACACCTGCTTGTTGTCGATGAGTAATCTGTAATGCGCCGTGTCGTCTATCCCGCCCAGCATTGCCTCGGCGCTGGGGACCGCGAAGGCGATCGTGACCAATTCAGTACCCGGAGTGAGATAGTGAAATGCACGCACGGTTGTCGGCTTTCCATCGCCACCGTCCAGGCCCACCTTGATCAAGCCGTCTTTCTTGGGTCGCGGCAATCCGGGGCCGGTGAACGACATCAACGCGCGGCGGTAGTCGCCTGCAGGGCCGGCCAGGGTCACGATACCTTGCAGATTACCGTAGGCAGCAACGCAATTATCGCCAGGCTTCGCGTCGGCACTAGGGTCGAAGTGCTGCCAGAAGCCCTTGCGAAAACGCTGATAATTCGGATCACTCGCAAGCTTGGCTTTCTCGCTCAAGAGCATCTGCGCCATACCCAGGGCAGCGGTCGCGCGCGCCTTGAGCGGGTCATATTCTGGCTGCGCCGCGCCTGTCGAGGCAGCACCATCACGCACGCATAGCGGTGTAGGTGCAAGACCGGGACCACCAGGTGCCGTCCCCACCATTCGCTCGCCCGGTCCGGGAGTGTTCGAGCATGGGAAAGTCTGAGCATTCACTGCAAAGGGCAGCAACCCAAGCACCAGCACGCTAGCCACCATCCTGACGACGCCAAAAGACCTCAGTCCACTAAAGCTCGCTTTCTTCAGCCACATCGTGCACCTCCCTGTTGATTCAAAGATTAGTCGCCGTACCCGAATGCCTTGAGCGCGCCCTCGTCATCCGACCAGCCCTCGCGCACGCGCACCCAGGTTTCCAGGAATACCTTGGCACCGAACAAGCGCTCCATCTGCAGGCGCGCCTTGCCGCCGATGTCTTTCAGGCGAGTGCCGCCCTTGCCGATCACGATGGCCTTCTGGCCCTCGCGCTCGACCCAGATCACCGCGCCGATGCGCAGCAGCGCACCATCCTCGGCAAAGCGTTCGATCTCCACGGTGGTGGCATACGGCAGCTCTTCGCCCAGTTGGCGCATCAGCTGCTCGCGCACCAGTTCGCCGGCCAGAAAACGCTGGCTGCGATCGGTGATTTCGTCTTCGCCGTACATCGCCTCGGCTTCGGGCACCAGCTTGAGCAGGTCGCTCACCAACGCCTCCAGGCCCTTGCGCTTGAGCGCCGAGACCGGATGCACGGCGGCGAACGTGCGCCCTTCGCTGACCTGCGCCAGGAACGGGAATAGCGCGGTCTTGTCCTTGAGCCGGTCCACTTTATTGACCACCAGCACCACCGGCACGTCAGCGTCGCTGAGCACGCGGAATGCCAGGGTGTCTTCTTCGTCCCAGCGGCCTGCCTCGATCACCAGCACCGCGGCATCCACGCCTTCCAGCGAACCGCGCGCGGCGCGGTTCATCACCCGGTTCATCGCGCGCTTCTGCTCGCGGTGCAGCCCGGGTGTATCGACCAGCATCAGCTGGCCTTCCGGGAAGGTGGCAATGCCCAACAGACGGTGGCGCGTGGTCTGCGGACGATTGGAGACGATGCTGACCTTGGCGCCAACCAGCGCATTGGTCAGGGTGGACTTGCCGACATTGGGACGGCCAATCACGGCAACGCTGCCGCTGCGGTGGGGAGAGGTTTCGCTCACGTGTTCGAATCCAGTTGTGCGATGACGGTGGCTGCGGCCTGTTGCTCGGCGAGCCGACGAGACGTGCCCTGCCCCTCGGCGCGGGCGGCTGGCTGCTCAAGGATGCAGGCCACATGGAACTGCTTGGCGTGTTCGTCGCCGCTTTCGCTGATCAGGGCGTACTGCGGCAATGGCAATTGTCGCGCCTGCAGCCATTCCTGCAGCCGGGTCTTGGGATCTTTCTCGGCCTTGCCGACCGGCAGCGCGGCCAGCGACGGCTCGAACCAGGGCAGCACCACCGCGCGGCAACGCTCGAACCCGCAGTCGAGATAGATCGCCGCAACGATCGCTTCGACTGCGTCGGCCAGGATCGAATCGCGGCGATGCCCGCCGGATTTCAATTCGCCCGGGCCCAGCGTCAAGCGCTCGCCCAGGTTGAGGGTGCGGCCAATGACGGCCAGCGCGCCTTCGCGCACCAGCTCGGCGCGCGCGCGGGTCAAGGCGCCTTCATCGGCCTTGGGCCAGCGCTGATACAACGCCTCGGCGATCAGCAGATTGACGATGCCATCGCCTAGGAATTCCAGACGCTCGTTATGCGGCGTCCCGGCGCTGCGATGACGCAGCGCCTGGGCGAGCAGACCCGGATCGGCAAACGCATGCCCGATCGGATCACCGCGCTGGAAAGTTCTATTCGACACCACGCGCCGTCATGTCTTGCGATGTATCGAACTTACCCACGATATCCAGATTACCGATCAACTCGCGACGCACTTCATAGTTGACCTTCATCCGCCAACCACCATCAACGCGCTCGAACTTGACGTCTTCTTTTTTGACGTTTTCCGAGTAGTTGATATAGAGACGACGGAAGAACAAATCCTGCAACTTGGACGGATCCATGTTTGCACTGCCTGGTTCGTTCGCCAGACCCTTCATGGCCGTCCGCACGGAATAATATTCCTGATACATCGGGAACAACTTCATCCCCAGATACAACGCAAACCCCACCACCGCCAGCACCACCACGAACGACGTCAACGTCATACCGCTTTGCTTGCGCTTCATTGTGTGTCCCCCGGCACGCACCGCGTGCATTTACTGGATTCCAGTCCCGATCCGCGATGGATCGAAACTCCCCTTGCAGAACCACCCTTCACAATTGAGCCAGATCAGGAACGCCTTGCCGCGGAGATTGGCCTCCGGCAGGAAGTGAGTCTGCGTCCAGAATCGGCTGTCCTCGCTATTGTCGCGATTGTCCCCCATCACGAAATAGCTGTCTGCCGGCACCGTCCAGTCACCCTGGCCAGCCGGCATGTTGCGGTCTACCCACTCCAGCACGGTGTGGGTCCGCCCGGGCAGGTCTTCCACCAGCAGCGTGGTACCGGTCATCTCGGCGCCCTTGCCCTTGCCGATGTACTCGCCCTTGACGGTGTAGCGCATCGGCTCGTCGTTGATGTACAGCGTGTCGCCGTGGAAGCCGATCTTGTCGCCCGGCAGGCCGACCACGCGCTTGATCCAGTTCTGGTCCGGCGCATGCGGCGGCTTGAACACCACCACGTCGCCGCGCTTGGGTTCACCGGTCGGGATGAACTTGGTGTTGGTGATCGGCAAACGGAAGCCGTAAGCGAACTTGTTGACCAGGATGAAATCGCCGATGAGCAGATTGGGCATCATCGAGCTGGACGGAATCTTGTACGGCTCGGCCACGAAGCTGCGCAGGATCAGCACCACCGCCAGCACCGGAAAGAACGCACGCGAGTAGTCGATGATCGCCGGCTCGCTGTCCAGCAGACCGGCGCGCGCCGCACGGCGCTTGGCCAGGAACAGCTTGTCCAGCAGCCAGATGAAGCCGGTGCCCAGCGTCAACACAACCAGGGCGATTTCAAACCATTTCATTCGGGTTCCTTCGGAACAGGATTCGGGATTGGAGATTGGGGATTCGCAAAAGCTCAGGGCTGGCGCGTCGTTGCCAATCCCGAATCACGCATCCCAAATCCCTGCTACTTATCCATCTGCAAGACCGCCAGGAAGGCCTCCTGCGGAATCTCCACGCGGCCGACCTGCTTCATGCGCTTCTTGCCTTCTTTCTGCTTTTCCAGCAGCTTTTTCTTGCGCGAAACGTCGCCACCATAGCATTTGGCCAACACGTTCTTGCGCATCGCCTTGACCGTAGAACGCGAGATGATCTGCGAGCCGACGGCGGCTTGAATTGCCACGTCGAACATCTGCCGCGGGATCAGCTCTTTCATTTTTTCGCACAACTCGCGGCCGCGCCGATCGGCGTAGCTGCGGTGCACGATGATGCTCAGCGCATCGACCTTGTCGCCGTTGATCAGCGTGTCCACGCGCACGAACGGGCCGACCTGGAAGCGCAGGAAGTGATAGTCCAGCGAGGCATAGCCGCGGCTGACCGACTTGAGCTTGTCGAAGAAGTCCAGCACCACTTCGGCCATCGGCAGCTCGTAGCTGATCTGCACCTGGCTGCCCAGGTAGTTGATGCCGATCTGGCTGCCGCGTTTTTCTTCGCACAGAGTGATGATGTTGCCGACGTAATCGGGCGGGGTGAGGATATTGGCGCGGATGATCGGCTCGCGGATCTCTTCCACGTGGTTGAGCGGCGGCAGCTTGGACGGATTGTCCATCGGGATGATGGTGCCGTCGGTCTTGAGCACCTCATAGACCACCGTCGGCGCGGTCGAAATCAGATTGAGGTTGTACTCGCGCTCCAGCCGTTCCTGCACGATTTCCATGTGCAGCATGCCCAGGAAGCCGCAGCGGAATCCGAAGCCCATCGCCTCGGAGCTTTCCGGCTCGAAGCGCAACGCGGCATCGTTCAGACGCAGCTTGTCCAGCGCTTCGCGCAGGTCCGGATAGTCCTCGGCATCGACCGGAAACAGGCCGGCGAACACGCGCGGCTGCATTTCCTGGAAACCGGGCAATGCGTGCGGCGCCGGGTCGGCCGCCAGGGTAAGGGTGTCGCCGACCGGCGCGCCGTGCACGTCCTTGATCGAGGCATTGATCCAGCCCACTTCGCCGGCGCCCAGTGCCGCCAGCTCCTTGCGCTTGGGTGTGAACACGCCGACCTTGTCGACCAGATGCGTACGACCGGTGGACATCACCTGGATCTTGCTGCCCGGCTTGATCTCGCCCTGCATCACGCGCACCAGCGACACCACCCCTAGGTAGTTGTCGAACCACGAGTCGATGATCAACGCCTGCAGCTTGTCGGTATCGCGCGGCTTGGGCGGCGGAATCCGGTGCACGATCGCTTCGAGCACCAGATCGATATTGAGCCCGGTCTTGGCGCTCACCGCCACCGCGTCCTCGGCGTCGATGCCGATCACCGCCTCGATTTCGGCCTTGGCCCGCTCGATATCGGCGGTGGGCAGGTCGATCTTGTTGAGCACCGGCACCACTTCCAGGCCCTGCTCCACCGCGGTGTAGCAGTTGGCGACCGACTGCGCTTCCACGCCTTGCGCCGCGTCCACCACCAGCAATGCACCTTCGCAGGCCGCCAGCGAGCGGCTGACTTCATAGGAGAAGTCCACGTGCCCTGGAGTGTCGATGAAGTTCAGGAAATAGGTCTGCCCGTCCTTTGCCGTGTACGGCAAGGACACCGACTGCGCCTTGATCGTGATGCCACGTTCGCGCTCAATCGGGTTGGAGTCGAGCACCTGGGCTTCCATCTCGCGCGCCTGCAGGCCGCCGCACAGTTGGATGATCCGGTCGGCCAGGGTGGATTTCCCGTGGTCGACGTGGGCAATGATGGAGAAGTTGCGGATGTTCCGCATTGAATCAGAGGACATTGAGGTGGGCGCCGGCGGTGCCGTCGTCAGGGTAACGCCACATTATCGCACGGCTTGGCCTGCCAGGCCGGGATTAGAAAATCGGGATTGGGGATTGGCCAGGCAAGGGCAGCGCACCGCGCACGACGCGCCGCCCTTGCCAATCCCGAATTACCAATCCCGAATCCCGGCGCCTGTCAGCCGGCCGCCTTCAACGCCACATAGCTGGTGGCCTTGCCATCGGTGACCAGCAGCATCACCACGTCGCCCTTCTTGTAGCTGGCCAGCGCACGGTTCAGCTCGGCAACGCTGCCGACCTTGGTGCGGCCGACCCGGGCGATCACCAGGCCCGGAGCCAATGGCGGCTGGGTACTGCGTGCAGCCGAGCCGGTGACCGAGGCAATGCGCACACCCTCACCCGCTTCCAGACCCATGCGACTGCGTTCGGCGGCGGTCAGGTCCGCAACCTGCAGGCCCAGCAGCTCCACGCTGGCCGGCGTAGACGGCTTGCTGTCATCTGCCGCAGTGCGCGGGGCGCTGCTGCCAGATTCGTTTTCCAGCGTGCCCAGGGTGACGTTGACCTGGCGCGGCTTGCCGTCGCGCAGCACGTTCAAGCTGACCTTGGTGCCCGGCGGCATCAGGCCGATCATCGGCGGCAGGTCGCTGGCCACCGCGATTTCCTTGCCGTTGACCGAGCGGATCACATCGCCCACCTCGATGCCGGCCTTGCCAGCCGGGCTGCCGGCGGGGATGTCGTTGACCAGCGCGCCGCGCGTATCCGGCAGGCCCAGGCCTTGCGCCTTCAGCGTATCGATCGCGCCGACGGCCACGCCCAGCATGCCGCGGCTGACATGCCCGCTGGCCTTGATCTGCTCGGCCGCACTGAAGGCTAGGTCGATCGGGATCGCGAAGCTAATCCCCATGTAGCCACCCGAAGCGGAGAAGATCTGCGAATTGATGCCGACCACCTCACCACGGGTATTGAGCAGCGGGCCGCCGGAGTTGCCCTGGTTGATCGCCACGTCGGTCTGGATGAACGGCACGTAGCGCTGGTCGGCGTATGGATTGCTGCGACCGGTGGCGCTGACGATGCCGGCGGTGACCGAATGATCCAGCCCGAACGGCGAACCGATCGCCACTACCCACTGGCCCGGCTTGAGCGTGTTGGAATCGCCGATGCGCACGGTCGGCAGGCCCTTGGCCTCGATCTTGAGCAGGGCCACGTCGAACTGCTCGTCGCTGCCGACCACCTTGGCCTTGAACTCGCGACGGTCGGTGAGTTTGACGGTCACCTCGCTGGCGCCATCCACCACGTGATGATTGGTCAGCACGTAGCCGTCGGCGGAAATGATGAAGCCCGAACCCATCGACTTGCCAGCGATGCCGCCATCGTCATCGCCCTGCCCCGGCCCCTGACGCGGGCCGCCCGGCATCTGGAAATCCGGGCCGAAGAAGCGCTTGAAAAACTCCGGCATCTGTTCGTCGTCGGGCATCGCGCCGCCGCCACGTCCGCCCGGACCGCCGCGCTGCGAGCGCGCCATGGCGTCCTTGCGGGTGATGGTGGTTTCGATATTGACCACGCCCGGGCCGACCTGTTCGACCAGATTGGTGAAATCCGGCAAGCCCGCCACCAGCTGCGGCGCCGGCGTGGTGCTGCGGTTGGCCGCGATCGGCGCGCTGGTCTTGGCTGGCGCTTCGGGTTGCTGCGCGCAGGCAGCCAACGGCAGGGTCATGGCCAACAGGCCGAACATCTGGGTGCGGATGCGGTGATTCATCAGGTTGCCTCCGATGGCAGGGCGACAAGGGTCCAGACCCGAACGATTGCACGGGCCGGACACGGTAACGGGAGCATGGATGCCGAACGGATGAGGAACGGCGAGAACATCAGTCCTGCGGTGGCGGAGCCGGCTGTGCCCGGCCTGCCGCAGCGGCCGCCTGCGGAGCGGGCTCGAACGGATAGAACGCTGGCGCCTGCCGACTTTGACTGAAGCTGGCGTTGAGCGGGCTTTCGCCCGACCCCGCCAGCGAGGCACGCGGCCACGGGCGGGCCTGCAGCGTGGTTTCAGGATGCGTGAACGGGTTTGCCGCCGCCGGCGAGGCGAGCGAAGGCGTTGCAGCCGGGGCCGCAGCCGAGGCCACCATACGGGCCGGTGCCTGCTGGTTGCGCGCCGCCACGCTGCGAGCGACCTGCTGATTGCGGGTGGCCGCGCCACGCCGGGCCGAGGCCAGCGCCGCCGCGGGCACGGCCGCCGCCAGGGCAACCACGTCGTCCGGCGCATCCGGGGCCTTCGGCGCCTGCGGGGCGGGAGTGGATGCGGGTAGCCGTGCTGTGGTGGCGAACACCTGCTCGGCGGGCGCCGGCGCGGCCACCTCAGGCAGCCGCTCGCGGGACACGAACAAGGCGATTGCGGCGACCGATGCCGCCAGCGCGGCACCGCCTCCCCAACGCCAGCGCGCCGCAGGGCGTGCAGCGGGCGCCGCGGCAGGTGCCGGTTCTTCGGCCACGGCAGCGCGCACCTTGGCGGCGAAATCCAGCGGCGCCGGGGCACTTGCCGCGCCGCGCAGCACATCGCCGCAGAGCTGCCAGCGCTCCTGGCAGCCGGCCAACTCTTCGTCATGGGCCAAGCGTCGCAGCAAAAAGCGCGACTCCTCGGCACTCAGCTCGCCATCCACCAGCGCGGACAGCTGCTGGCGGTAATGACGTTCGAACTTGTCGGTGGTGGACATGTCAGGGTTATTGGTCATACACGGTGTCGCTCACGGGTAGCGCTTTCGGTCTCCAGCAGAGGCCGTAGCTCGATGTCGATGGCCTCGCGCGCCCGGAAGATGCGCGAGCGCACCGTTCCGATCGGGCAATCCATCTTTCGCGCGATCTCCTCGTAACTCAGCCCCTCCACCTCGCGCAGGGTGATGGCCGACCGGAGTTCTTCCGGCAAGGCTTGGACCGCACGCATCACCGTTTGTTCCAGCTCCTGTCGCATCAATTCGCGCTCCGGGGTGTCGGTGTCGCGCAAGCGGGTCGCACCATCGAATTGTTCGGCGTCGCTGACGTCGATGTCATCGGTGGGCGGGCGGCGATTGTGCGCAACCAGGTGGTTCTTGGCAGTGTTCACGGCAATGCGGTGCAGCCACGTATAGAACTGGGCGTCGCCACGAAAACTGTTGATCGCGCGGTAAGCGCGCACAAACGTATCCTGGGCCACGTCCTGGCATTCGCTCCAGTCGGCGATGTAGCGCCCGATCAGGGCGACGATCCGGTGCTGGTACTTGCGCACCAACACATCGAACGCCGCACTCTCGCCGCGCTGCACACGCCGGACCAGTTCCAGATCCAGCTCCTGAGGTGTATCGACTTCGGCCATGTCGGGCCGCACTCCTGTCTGCCCACCGAAGTCGGGCAATGAGACCGCCATTGAAAAGAAAAGTTCCTACCGATCCAAACGATCGCAGCGCTGCCGCAAAGAGCGTCGCCGACGTGTCGCTGGCGACGCCATGCACTGGGCCGGCACCGTCTTGCGACAGGTATGGGTATTTGACGTGAAGGAAACAACCTCTGGATGATAACGGCCTTTCCTTATATCGCCGGATGGTCAACCGCATGCTTCCAGGTTTCGACGGGCTCCGATTCAGCCATTGGCAGGCAGACCTGCGCGAGGACGGCGTGCTCGTGCTCAGCCTCGACCGCCAGGGCGCGGTGGTCAACGCCTTCTCGCAGGACGTGCTGCTCGAACTGGGCGATGTCATCGAACGCCTGGCACTGGATCCGCCCAAGGGCGTGGTGCTGCGCTCGGCCAAGGCCAATGGCTTCATCGCCGGCGCCGATCTGAAGGAATTCCAGGAGTTCGACCGCCGCGGCACCGTCAACGACGCAATTCGGCGCGGCCAGCAGGTGTTCCAGAAACTGGCCGAACTGCCCTGCCCCACGGTGGCGGCCATCCATGGCTTCTGCATGGGCGGCGGCACCGAGATTGCACTGGCCTGCCGCTACCGGGTGGCCTCGGACGATGGCAGCACGCGTATCGGGCTGCCGGAAACCAAGCTCGGCATCTTTCCCGGCTGGGGCGGCAGCGCCCGCTTGCCGCGCTTGATCGGGGCACCGGCGGCAATGGACCTGATGCTCACCGGGCGCACGGTGTCGGCCAAGGCTGCGCGGGCGATGGGCCTGGTCGACAAGGTCGCTGCACCGGCGGTGCTGGTGGATGTGGCTGCGGCGCTGGCATTGGCCGGCACCACGCGCCCGTTCAAGCAACGCGCCACCGCCTGGGCGACCAACGCCCTGCTTGCACGCAAGCTGCTGGCACCGCAGATGCGCAAGCAGGTCGCGCGCAAGGCCCGCAAGGAACACTATCCCGCGCCGTATGCGTTGATCACCACCTGGGAGCGCGCCGGTGGCGGTGGGATCCAGGCCCGCCTGGCGGCCGAACGCAAGGCAGTGGTGAAGCTTGCCAGCACGCCGGCAGCGCGCAATCTGATCCGCATCTTCTTTCTGACCGAGCGGCTCAAGGCCCTCGGCGGCAAGGACACCGGCTTGCCGGCCATACGCCACGTGCATGTCGTCGGTGCCGGCGTGATGGGCGGCGACATCGCGGCGTGGGCCGCCTACAAGGGCTTTGAGGTCACGCTGCAGGACCGCGAACAGCGCTTCATCGATACCGCCTTGGCGCGCGGCGGCGAACTGTTTGGCAAGCGCGTAAAGGACGAGACCAAGCGCCCCGCCGTGGCCGCACGTCTGCGCGGCGATCTGGCCGGCGCGGGCGTCGCGCAGGCGGATCTGGTGATCGAGGCGATCATCGAAAACCCGCAAGCCAAGCGCGACCTCTACCAGAGCATCGAGCCGCACCTCAAGCCGGATGCGCTACTCACTACCAACACCTCCTCGATCCCGTTGACCGAATTGCGCGGGCACATCCAGCGCCCGGCGCAGTTTGCCGGCCTGCACTATTTCAACCCGGTGGCGATGATGCCGCTGGTGGAAATCGTGCAGCACGACGGGCTGGATCCGGCCAACGTGGCGCGGCTGGCCGCGTTCTGCAAGGCGCTGGACAAATTGCCGGTGCCGGTCGCGGGCACGCCAGGATTCCTGGTCAACCGCGTGCTGTTCCCGTACTTGCTGGAAGCGGCCACCGCCTATGCCGAGGGCACTCCCGGACCGGTGCTGGACAAGACTGCGGTGAAGTTCGGCATGCCGATGGGGCCGATTGAACTGATCGACACCGTGGGCCTGGACGTGGCCGCCGGCGTCGGTGCGGAGCTCGCCCCGTTCCTGGGCCTGCCGATCCCGGCAGCACTGGCCACGGTGGAGGCCGGCAAGCGCGGCAAGAAGGACGGCCAGGGCTTGTACAAATGGGAAAACGGCCGCGCGGTCAAACCCGAAGTTGCCAGCGGCTACGAGGTGCCGGCGGATCTGGAAGACCGCCTGATCCTGCCATTGCTCAACGAAGCGGTGGCTTGCCTGCACGAGGGCGTGGTGGCCGATGCGGACCTGCTCGATGCCGGCGTGATCTTCGGCACCGGCTTTGCGCCCTTCCGCGGCGGCCCGATCCAGCACATCCGCAGCGTCGGTGCAGACGCGCTACTGGCCCGCCTGCACGCCTTGCAGGCGCGGTATGGCGAGCGGTTTGCCCCGCGGCCGGGTTGGGAGTCGCCGGTGTTGCGGGAGCCGGTGGCATAAGCCTGCAGCACCGGGATTCTGCCTGCGAAAGCGCGCGAACTGATTGATGATCGGCTGATGTCGAGTCAAGCCGCGGCGGCACAACGATCGAGCGGGCCATCACCACTGAAAAAAGAACGGCGAGCCTAGGCTCGCCGTTCTTTTTTGACCAGTACAGCAACTCAAGTTAGAAGCGCAGACCCACACTGGTGAAGATATAACGACCCGCCTGGTCGTATCCACCAAGGGAGTTGCCGTTGAAGGTCAGGCTGCCCCCCACCAGCGGTGGCTCCTTGTCGGCGATGTTGTTGACGCCCAGCGTCCAGGTGACGTAGTCGCCCAACTGCATCGAACCAGACAGGTCGAAGTAGTTGTACGCCGACACCTTGTTGTCCTGGTTCACAAGGCGCACGTCGGTAGTGCCCGGGGTTCCGTCGGTGTTCTGGTAGTCCAGTTCACCGATATAGCGCCAACGCAGACTGACGGTATAGCGGTCGAAGTTGTAGCGCGTGCTCAGCACATGCCGCCACTCGGCACTGTTGCAGGCCACGTTGACCACGCCAGCGCAGTCGTAGGTCACTTCCTGCACACCCGGAACCGGCTCGTATTCCTGCTTGAGGGCATAGCTGCCCATCATCGAGGCGGTCAGGCGACCCGGGCCGACACTCCATGCATACGACGCAGTCAGATCGATACCCTGGAAGTGCAAGGAGCCGAAATTGTCTTGGGAATTGAGGATCAGCCCCGAGACATCCGGGTCGCTGCCGCGGAACAGATCGCCCGTTGTGGCATTGCGACGGACGCGGCTGCAAATGTCTGCATTACCGGTGACACCGCATGCGGTCAGGATGTTGGAAGAACCGATGGCACGAATGGCGTCGTCGATTTTGATGTCGTAATAGTCCACGCTCAGATCGAGCCCCTTGATCGGGCTGGCCGCGAAGCCGACCGTCCAGGTGTTGGCCGTTTCCGGTTGCAAAGCGGTATTGCCACCACCGATTTCGTTGTACTGCCCTGCTGGATTTGCCGCTACACGGCCGTATTGCGCGGCCGTCACACCGGTGTTGGCGCACTGAGCCTGGGTAAATGTTGGATTGGCGCCAGCGCAGGGGTCGCTACCGCTCCACAAATTAATTGTATTTTCGTTGTACAGCTCGGTGACGTTCGGCGCGCGGATTGCACGGTTCCAACCTGCACGTAGGTGGTATTTGCCATCGACGAATGTCGCACCCAGACCCGCCTTGTAAGTGCTGACACCCCCGGAGATGTCGTAGTCCGAGTAGCGATAGCCAAGCTGCATATCCAGGTGATCCAGGCTGCCTGCGTTGGCCAGAAGCGGCACCGCGCCTTCCAGGAACAGTTCTTTGACGCTGATATCGCCGGATACATTGGATGTTGGGCCGCCCAGACCGGTGAAGTTGCCGGTCTGCATATTGCTATCGGCGACGCGCTTGAAGGTTTCAGTCCGGGTTTCCACGCCACCAACCACGCTGATGGGGTTGTCGCCGGCCCACGGCAGGCTGTAACCGAAGTTGCCGGTCACATAGGCATTGAACACGCGCATCGAGGTTTCGTAATTGACGATACCGACGCCCTGTAGCGCTTCTGCCTCCGCAGCGGTCACGCTGTCGTTCCAGACGCTGTACGGCACGCATCCGTCGAACGCGCCAGGCTGGCAGCCCAAGAGTGCGTCGCGCACGCGGGTGGTGACAAAGTCGTTGATGTTTTCCGACTTGGTGGTACTGCGGTTATAGGTAAAGGAGGCGTCGTACGACCAGTTGTCGTTGATATCGCCCTGTGCACCGGTGGTGATGCTGAAACTGTTTGTGTCCGAATCGGTAATGCGCGGGCCACCTTCGACGTTGCGCTTGGCAACGTAGACCGTGAATTCGTCGTCGGTAATACCGACATCGTTACACAGGCTACCGATCACCGATGTTGCGCAGTTGACGTTGAGGTCGGTAAAGAACGCACCCGATGGGGCAATCTGGGTCGAACTCTTGCGATTGACAAAGAGGGTCTCGAGGTAGGGTTTGAAGTGCTCGTTGACCTCGTACTTGATGCTGCTGCCAGCCGTGTAACGCGTGTCAGGCCGTTGGTAGTAATTCAACGGTGCAAAATTGTATAGATTGGGCGAAGCGACCTGCGACCAGGTCCCGCCTGCGGAAGGCTGCACATAGAAGGCGCCCGCCGACGGCGCAACGACGTAAAAATTGGCAGGGTCCGCGGTCGCCGAGCCGCCGCAGGCAGTGCCCCCGTTGCTCAATGCACAGGCAGAGTAATCACGCTGCCCCTGCAGCAAGGGATCATTCTCGCGCCAGGTTGCCCAGGCGGTCGCATGACCCGATTCACCGAAACTACCGCCGATCGCCAGATCCACATTGCGGGAAATACCATCAAAGCCGGAATTGCCCGTTGGATAATCGTACCCGGCATCATCCATCAGGCCGCGCATCAGCCTGTTGCCATTGTCGTGCTGAAAGGCGTTGTAGCCCATGTCGACACTGACACCTTCAAACTCGTCGTCCAACACAAAGTTGACCACGCCGGCGACTGCGTCCGACCCGTACACCGCAGACGCACCGCCAGTGAGAACATCCACCCGGCGCACCAGTGCGGCGGGAATGATGCTGATGTCCGGGCTTTCGCCGATGCCCTTG
Source organism: Xanthomonas sp. LMC-A-07 (assembly GCF_030208825.1). NCBI lineage: Bacteria > Pseudomonadati > Pseudomonadota > Gammaproteobacteria > Lysobacterales > Lysobacteraceae > Xanthomonas > Xanthomonas sp. LMC-A-07. Next base: position 152,619 of record NZ_JARVTF010000020.1, on the reverse strand, counting down.
GGGATACGCCTGCCGTTGACCAACGTCAAGGTCCGCTGCGCACCCAAGCCACGCAGATCGACGGTTGCATATCCATTCGAGCCGTTGTTGGCAAAGTTGTCGAAGCTTGCGGCAAGCTGGGGATACTGATTGATCAGATCTTCGACCTTGGTCGCGCCAGTGTATTGAAATTCTTCCTTGTTGATTTCTGCCACGGGGCTGGAGGCAGTCATCGTCTGGCTCTTGATGCGCGTACCGGTGACGTTGACCGTGTCCAGGCTTTTGGCATCCATCGTTGGCTGCTCCTGCGCCATCGCGCTACCTGTGAACGCCAGGGCAGCGGCGCCAACCGCGAGCGATACCCTGATGGCATCGCGCAACTTGGTGGTCTTCAATCTCATCTCTCTCTCCGACAGTGCGAACGGGTGGCGCAGGGCAAGACCTGCCACCGGGAGCGGCAAGTACGCAACCACTGCGACGACGCAGGCGAGCGCATCAAACGGCGCTGACCACATTGGCTAGCGGGGGCGAAATAGGCGCCCTAAAAACGCTGCCAAGCCGATGCTAAGTCGATGTCAAAGAAAATTAAAGCCCTGTTCAGCAATGCTCCGAAAGAGTGCGCAAAAGCCCCAAAACGGTGCGCAGATCACAGCAAGTGGTTCGCATTGCTTATCGAGCAATTGAGCAACTGTTTGTGTCGGTCGATGCATTAATTACTTTTCAGTTGGCACTGCAACCCCTGCTGCCTGTAGCCGTTGCACGAGCGCGTCGAGCCCAGGCAGATGCCGACGTGAGCCATGTACCGAGCGCTGATGCACCTCTCCGCGCACTTGGGCAGCACTTGCGGTGACGAAGGCCACATCTGCCATCTTGGGCACGGCCTCGCGCGAGGCAAGCCCACACCACTGCACTACCCGAGCAATCTGGCTGTCCGTATCGCGCACCAGTTCTTCGTAGTGCACGTCCAGGATCCTCCCCGGAAGCAGCGCATGCCAATGACGCATCGTCTGCTGATATGCCAGGTAATACTCGCCAATTTCGTCCAGCGCGTACGAGAATGGATACGCGTTGTAAAACAGGGTTTTGTACATGGCGTAGCAGGTATCGAGCGGATCCCGGACCAGGTGGATGATGCGCGCCTTTGGCAAGGCCGCTGCGATCATTCCGCAGTAGAGATAGTTGATCGGCATCTTGTCGATCAACAGCGGGTGTCCATGAACAACCTCACGCGCGCCGCGCAAGTAATCGTCACCGAGCGCGGCAAAATCGATCTGCCGCGACGCCTGCGCCGCCGTCAGCGCCGGGTTGCTTGACGCGATGCGTGACGTTGCACTTCCCAGCAGTGCACCGAAGTCCATCAGCTCCCCGGCCGAACGGGCATCAGCGTGCTGTACGAGGAGCCGTTCCAGCAGCGTGGTGCCCGAGCGCGGCAAGCCAACGATGAAGATGGCGCCCTCGCCCCCCTGCCCCGAGCGCAGCGCCTGCAATGCTTCCGGACCGTAAGCGTCGCGGATCTCCGCGATCCGCGCGCACTCGGCAGCGACGTCGTACTGCAAGGTCGCACGCTTGCTGGCAGCTGCGACCGTCAGTGTTTGAAACGCCTCCTCATGCCGACCAAGATCTTCCAGCTCCTTTGATAGCGCAAACAGGGCTGCTGCCCTCGCCTGCGGATCAAACGCGGTGGATGCCAACCTGCGACGCAGATCCTCCAGGTGGTTCTGCTGCGCGGTCTGTCGTCGCAAACTGGCGCGCAGGTACAACGCATCGCCGGCGTTCGGAACCAACTGCAACAGCCGATCCAGAATGCGCTCTGCAGTATCGAACTCACCGCTGAAAAATTGCATCGTCGCAAGGTCGTACATCAGCCGCGGCTGCTCTCCGAGCAATGTCAGCGCCTGTCGGTAGGCGTCGCGTGCGGCAACAACATCCTGGCAGCCGCTGTGAAGCGTACCGATCTGCCAGAGCGCCGCTCCATCCGCCGCCGACAATGCCTGCGCCTGGCGAGCCACGCGCCGGGCCTCGTGGCGGCGGCGCAGCTGCACCAGCAAGCTGCCGTACTTGATCAGGAGCGGAACCGGCGACACCGCAACCGCCGCAGCACGCGCGATGCGCTCGGCCGCGGCGTCTGGATCACCGTTCGCAAGCAGGGCTTCGCTTGCCAATTCAAGCAGATGCGCATCATCAGGATGGCGTGCGCAAGCACCCTCTGCCAGTGCAACCGCATCGTGATAGCGGCCCTGACGCAACAACTGATATCCGTCTCGCAGGATGCTTTTTTGCTCACTCTCGGTCAATCAGGTCTCTCCCGCTCATGGACGTTGGTATCAGCGCTGTCAATCGATGCGTCGAGCACGCAGTGCGACGCCGCCAGGGGTGACCAACATGTAGCTCCCCATCGCGGCGCTGCGAATTGTCACGGCGTCGCCTTCAGCCAGATGACCACGGCTGGTGGATTCTGTGAGCGCCCAGCGCTGCTGGTTGTCCAACACCACGACGCGGGTACCGTCGGTCTGATAGGCCACGGCGCGGACGGTGGCGCTCACCTGTGCTGGCGGCTTTCCGGTCATCGTCGCCGGAGCGTGTGCTGGATCGCGACCGAATTCCCTTATTCCCCTGCCGGCTTCAGCGGCGCGCACTGCGGCCGATGGCGGGAAGCTCGCGTCGTAGCAGGCCAGCCGTGGCAACGGATCGAGCACCGACGCACAGGCATGCGTGGCTACCTCCTGCGCCGTTGCACTCGTTGCGCACACCATCAGCAGGGTTCCGAAGGATTTCCAGATGGGCATTGCATGTCTTCGCTGTCGACGATGCCCGAGCATACAAGGCAACCGCATGGCCGGGTACGGGGCAGGCCGCGCCTCCGTCGGCAAGCCGATTGACACGCCGCGCACGCTGCCCAAGCATGCAGCCCTACCACTCCTCCACCTCTGTTTCGGGAGCATGCGTTGAACGCCTCTTTGCAGCAAGCCGCAAAACTCCTGCAGCAGGGCCATCTGCAGCAGGCAACCGAGGCCTATCGACAAGTGCTGCACACCCAGCCTCGCTGCGCCGATGCCTGGTACAACCTGGGTTACCTGCTACGCCATCATGGAGACGCAACCGGGGCACTCGATGCGTACGGGAATGCCCTGCTCTACGGCGCTACGCAGCCGGAACAGATCCACCTCAATCGTGCCGCACTGCTGAGCGACCACCTGCACCGGGACGCGCTGGCGCTTGAAGAACTGGGGCTTGCCCTGAAGTGCCATCCAGACTATCCGCCGGCGCTGCTCAACCTCGGCAATCTGCACGAGGAACTGGGCGCCCGCGATCAAGCGCTCGCGGCCTATGCCCGACTTGTGGCACTCGTGGGTGCCGACACTTCCACCCATGCGCTCCAACTGCAGGCGACCGCCCGATTGCTGCACCTGGACCCACCGGCGCATGCGCAGGATCCGCGCCTGAGCCGGCTTGCCCAGGCTGTCGCCCTGCCGGGCCAGGATGCTGCGTTGTCGGCCATCCTCTCGCATGCACTGGCGCAGGCTTACGATCGCCTGGGGCTACACCAGCGTGCATTCGAGACCGCAAGCGCGGCCAACCGCGATGGCTACGCACGGGCACGCCGCTATGAGCCGGAACAGACGCAACAGCGCTTCAGCCATATCAGCGCCGTGTTTGCCGACGGCGCCAGTGTGAGCGAGCAATCCGATCGGCTGACTGCGCAGGACGTACCGGCGCCACTGTTCATTTGCGGCATGTTCCGCTCCGGCTCCACATTGCTCGAACAAGTGCTGTCGCGTCATCCCTGCATTGCCGCCGGGGGCGAGTTGGATGCGCTGCCCCGCCTGGTTGCACAGGCGTTGTCGCCGTTTCCGCAGGCCGCCCAAGACCTGCCCGCACAGACCCGGGCACAGCTGGCGGCCAGCTATCGGCAACGCGTGGCGCTGGCGGTTCCGCAACACGCGCAGTTGCGCTACATCACCGACAAGCGGCTGGACAACTTTGAACTGGTCGGCTTGATCAAGCAGCTTTTTCCCTCCGCAAGGATCGTGCATACACGTCGTCATCCGCTGGACAACGGGCTGTCGATCTTCATGCAGCAACTCAATCCGCATCGATTCGGTTACGCAGGCAGTCTGGAAGACATCGGTCATTTCTATGGAGCGTCTGCGCAATTGATGCAGCACTGGCTGTCGCTCTATCCGGACAGCATCCACACGTTCGACTACGACGCCTTTGTTACCGCACCGGAATCCACCCTGCGGGCGCTGCTCGATTTCCTGCAGCTGCCGTGGGAACCGCAGTGCCTGGAGTTCCACCGCGCGCGGAACGCGGTCAGAACCGCCAGCTACTGGCAGGTACGCCGGCCACTGCATGCCGAGGCATCGGGACGCTGGCGAGCGTATGCCGCGCACCTTGGGCCCCTACGGCAGGCACTCGCAGCAAGCGGCATTGTGATCGAAGACTGAGCAATGGCCGGCGCGCACTCATCCAGCGCGATGGCGTGCGATGGTCGCTTCCATGGCGTTGACCATGGCGCGCTCCTCCTCGCTCAACTGAGGATTCCACACGTCGAAAATCAACACCACGCGCGCATGCGCACTCTCGTTGCGCGCTTCGTGCTCGATCGAGTCATCGAACACGAGCACCTTCCCGATCTCCCACTGCCGCCGGTCGTAGCCCACCCGGAAGCTGCAGCCCTCCGGCACGATCAACGGCAGATGCGCCACCAGGCGTGCATTGGTCTCGCCATGGTGCGGAGGAATCACCGTATGCGGCGCCAGGACCGAAAACATCGCATTGGGACAAACGCCAGCAATCTGCGCGGCATCGACCGATGCCAGTGCGGCAGCCGTTGCGGGGCACCGCTGCAGGTGGGGCTCCACGGGCTGGCCATGTTGCCATAGCGGGTACGCGCTCCATGCGGGCGAGTGGTTGAGTTGTTCCCACTGATTCAGCGGCTGACCAGGCGCGTAGGCGATATAGGGAGCAAAGCCACTGCTGTCGGCCGCCATGACGGCGCGCAGCTCCTGTGCGATGGCATCGGTCTGTTCCTGCAATGCATCCACCCAGGGAAACGCCGCCGGGTCATGGAAGGGCAATGCAGGCAATCGTGGAATGAGCAGACGGTTGGACTGGGAATGAAATGGGCGGGATCGGCCGCTTGCGATCGCTGCCGCCTCATCCCATCGCCCCTGGAGCGCAGCATTCACCGACTGACGCGGCACCTGCAGCGCAGTCCGCAGCTGTGCCTCCAGCTCCAACGTGTCCTGCTCGACAGCCTCGCTGGCGCGTGCCAGCTTGCGGCGCAGGACGGCCGGCCACTGTGGTTGCGGTGGTGCAACCTTCAAGGCGTCACGGTAGACACCGGCAGCCGCACGCGGCTTGCCGCGCGCTTCCAGAAACTCGGCTTTCGCCAACAGGCCGGGTAAGAAGTACGGATCCAGCGCCAGCGCCGCGGCAATGGCCTGCCATTCGCCGTCCACGTCCCCCTGCGCCTGCTTCACCACAGCAATGGTCAACACGATCATCGGATCGGCCGGGCTGGTTGCCCGCGCGCCGTCCAGATACGCGATCGCGGCCTGCGTGTCGCCGCGTTGATAGGCGTGAACCCCCAGGCTATACAGCGCCTGCGGGTGTGCCGGCGCCAGTTGCCGCACGCCCTCCCATAACGCCTCGGCGTGCTGCCAGTCCCCTGCCGAAGCTGCGGCACTAGCCGCTTGCACGAGTGCGGCAACCCGCTCGTTCACCTGCTCGACCTGTAGCGCCATGACACCCGCCGTGTGCAGAACTCATCCCGCGCCGATCATACGATGGAGGCGGCCGTGCGCCAGTCGGGCGTGATGACGGAAGCGCTGGCGCCTGTCTGGCGTACTGCGATAGCACACTTGCAACACGCTCAAGCGACGACGCCATCACCGCTCAGTGGGAATGCCCGCCATGTCCATGTGCGTGCCCGTGCCCGTGCCCGTGGTGATCGTCATGCGCGGCGCCTGACGCGGCCTTTGGCGTGCCGCACGGATCGACTCCACAATCGCCGCTCTCCACCTGCAAGGTGACGTGGGCGATGTCGAAGCGGTCGTGCAGCAGTTCGCCCAGCGTTTGACGCAGGCGGTCGCGGTCGATCGTTTCGCCAACCACCACGTGGGCCGTCAAGGCCGGGGTGCTGGAGGCCAGGGCCCAGACGTGCAGATCATGTACGTCTTCGACGCCGGGATGGCTGGTGAGCGCCTGCTGCACCTGGGCGAGGTCGATGCCTTTGGGAACACCTTCCAGCAGCACATTGATGGCTTCGCGCAGCAACACCCAGGTGCGCGGCAATACCCATAGGCCGATCAGCACCGCCAGCACTGGGTCGATCCACTGCCAGCCAGTCCACCGGATCAGCAAGGCGCCGATGATCACCGCGACCGAGCCGAGCATGTCGCTCCAGACCTCCAGATAGGCGCCCTTGACGTTGAGGCTTTCGCCGCTGCCGGCGTGCAACAGCTTCATCGCGATCAAGTTGATCACCAGGCCGAAGCCGGCGATCAACAGCATGCCGCTGGAGGAAATATCCTGGGGCGCGCGAAAGCGTTGCGCCGCTTCCCACAGGATGTAGGCGCCGACTGCGAACAACAGCGCGCCATTGGCCAGCGCGCCGAGCGCCTCCAGACGCACATAGCCATAGGTGCGACGCGCGTCGGCAGGGCGACGGCTCAGGCGCACCGCAACCAGCGCGATCATCAGGCCGACGGTATCGGTGGCCATATGCGCGGCGTCGGACAGCAGCGCCAGGCTGTTGGTGATGAACGCGCCGATGACCTCCGCCAACAGGAAGGTGGCGGTCAGCGCGAGCGCCCACCACAACGGCTTCTCGTGGCGGATCTCGCTAGGTGCGTGGTTGTGGTCGTGTCCCATGGATGCGGTGGCCTCGTGCGATCCGCGCACCTTAGGCGCACGCGATGTCGGAGACTATTACACCTGGGCGTGATGACATCACATCACGTGGGCGCAGTGATGTGCCTTATTGCCCACAGGCCGGGTGGCAACTTGGAGCGGCTAACAAAAGCTCTCGAACGCCGCAGCGATGGCGGCAACGTGCTGGCCACACTGCCTTCGTTGACGAGTGGAGTGATGTCGGTAGTGGCAGTGACATTGCTCGGATCGAGAGGAGCCGATCAGACCGCACATATCGGACGGCCGCCCTGCTTGCCCTGCTTGCAACCATGCACACCGACCATCTCGACGGGTCCTTGCCCGCTCACTGTCGCGGGACCTTACGCGGCATGGATGCCGCGTAAGAGCCTACACGGACGTACTTGCGGCGTGTCCCGCGACGGTGAGCGGGCAAGGGCCGCGCAGACAAGCCACAGATCAGCCGCTCTGCCTTGCGGCGTGTCCCGCGATGGTGGCCGGGCAAGGGCCTCGCAGCCAAGCCGCAAATCATCCGCTCTGCACCCGACGCATACCCGTTCGATCACCTATCAAAACGGATGCGAGTTACATCAAGACGGATACGAGTTACAACGCCGGCGACGCCCACCTGGTGGTGGGCGTTGTAGCTCTATTAGCCACTCTCAGACCTTGGCCACCAACTTGACCACGCTGGAAAAATCCAGCGCGCCATTGCCGGCCTGGCTGTTCATGGCGTACAGGTTGCGTGCCAGTTCGCCCAGCGGAATCGATGCGCCCGCCTGCACCGCGGCCTCGGCGACCAGGCCCAGGTCCTTGAGCATGAGGTCATTGCCGAAACCGCCGCTGTAGCCGCGCGAGGCAGGTGCATTCTCCAGCACACCGGGCCACGGGTTGCAGACTTCGGTGGCCCAGCTGCGCCCGGTGCTGACCGCCATCATCTGCGACAACACCGCCGGGTCGAGCCCCTGCGCCACGCCCAGCGCGATGGCTTCGCCGGTGGCGGCCATGATCACACCCAACGCCATGTTGTTGCACAGCTTGGCCACCTGCCCGGCGCCGTTGTCGCCGACGTGGAAGAGGTTCTTGCCCATCGCCTGCAGCACCGGACGCGCGCGTTCCAGCGCCTGTGCAGCGCCGCCCACGATGAAGGTGAGTGTGCCGGCTGCAGCGCCCGCCGTGCCGCCGGATACCGGGGCATCCAGCATGTCCAGGCCGCGCGCATGCGCAGCAGTGGCCACAGTGCGTGCCATTGCCGGCGCAATGGTGCTGCAATCGATCACCAACGCGCCGGCGGGAATGTGCGCAAGGATGCCGGCATCGCCCAGATACAGCCCTTCCACGTGCTTGCTGGCAGGCAACATGGAGATGACGACCTCCGCGCCGTGCAGGGTGTCGCTTGCGGAACTGGCCACCTGCGCGCCGGCGGCATGTGCGGTATCCAATGCACTGTGCACCAGGTCGAACACACGCAGCTCGTGCCCGGCCTTGAGTAGGTTGGCGGCCATCGGCCCGCCCATGTTGCCCAGGCCGATAAAAGCGATCTTGCTCATGCGGTTGGTCTCCGGATTAACGCGCGCCAAGGTCGGCCAGTGGGTGCTGTCCCGCCGGCCACGGCGCAGTGAAGAAGGTGGCTGCCCAGGCCGCATCGGCCTGTTCCAGCGTTGGCGGTTGCCATGCGGGCTGGCGATCCTTGTCGATCAACAACGCACGGATGCCTTCGGCGAAATCCCCATGCGCGGCTGCGTGCAGCGCCACCACGTATTCGGTGCGAAATGCGTCCGCCAGCGTGGTGGTGCCGGGATGGCGCTGCAGCTCCCACGCCAGCCGTGCAGAACCCGGCGCGCCAGCGGCAAAGGTGGCGCGCGCGGCCTGCAGCCAGGCGTCTTCGCTTTGCAGCGCCAACAGCGCGTCGGCAACCTGCTGCAGCGTGCCGGCCGAGACGATGGTCGCGATCAGCGCAGCGTGCAATTGCAGGGGGCCAGGTTCCACTGGCTGCGCCAGGCCCTGCAGAAAAGCGCCCAGCTGCGCGCGATCGTGAGCGACATCACCCGTCCAGGCATGCGCGCTCAGCGCATCCAGCACCGCATCGTATTGCGCATGTTCCAGGCGCACGTCGGCCAGTCCGGCGTAGATGGCGTCGCTGGCGTTGAGCGGTGCGCCGGTGAGCGCGAGAAACAGGCCGCCGCCGTGGGGCACGCGGCGCAGCAACCAGCTGCCGCCCACGTCCGGAAACAATCCGACGCTGATCTCCGGCATTGCAAGCCGCGAGCGCTCGGTGACCACGCGATGGCTGGCACCCGACATCAAGCCGATGCCGCCGCCCATCACAATGCCGTGCCCCCAACACAACACCGGCTTGGGAAAGGCGTGGATGCGATAGTCGAGGCGGTATTCCTCCTCGAAAAACGCCGCGGCATGCGCATTGGCCTGCGGCTGCGCAGCGCGTTGCGCGATCTCGGGCACCGCCTCCGCATGCGCACGCATGCTCTGGTACAGCCCATGCAGATCGCCACCGGCGCAGAACGCCTTTTCACCGGCGCCGCGCAAGACCACACAGGCAATCTGCGCATCATCGGCCCAGACGCGCAGTTGCGCGTCCAGCAGCCGCGTCATCTCCAGCGACAGACCGTTGAGGGTCTTGGGCGCGTTTAAGGTGGCGATGCCGATGGAGTGACCATCGGCGCAGGCGCGTTGCTCGAACAGCACCGGTGAATGGTCGGAGGCGTGTGTTTCCACCATTAGTGATCGCTCCACTGCGGCGCGCGTTTTTCCAGGAACGCGGCCACGCCTTCGCGCTGGTCGGAATGTTCGAACAGGTCCACGAAGGCCTCGCGCTCGGCAACCAGCGCGGCCGCGTGCGTGCCATGGCGGGTGGCCTGCACCAGGCGCTTGCACGCCGCCACGCTCTGCGGGCTTTGCTTGCCGGCGCGTTGCGCCCAGGCGATGGCGTGCGCGCGTGCTTCGCCGGGGCCGACCACCTCTTCCACCAGGCCGATGCGCTGCGCGGTGGCGGCATCGATGCGTTCGCCAAGCAGGATCATGCGCTTGGCCCAGCCCTCGCCTACCAGCCGTGCCAGGTTCTGCGTCCCACCGGCGCACGGCAGCAAGCCGACGCTGGCTTCCGGCAATGCCAGGTGCGCCTGTTGTTCGGCAATGCGCAGATCGCAGGCGAGCGCGCATTCCAGGCCGCCGCCCATGGCGTAGCCGTTGATCGCCGCGATCGACACGCCTCGAAACGCGCTCAAGGCTTCGAAGGCCTCGCCGAAGCGGCGCGCTGCCTCGCGTGCCAGCGCCTTGTCGCCCTCGGCAAATTGCTTGAGGTCAGCGCCGGCACTGAAGAACTTGTCGCCGGCGCCGGTGATCACCAAGGCGTAGATGCTGCGGTCGGCATCCAGCGCCAGCACCAGGTCGCGCAACGCGGCCAGGCTGTGCACGGTCCAGGTATTGGCCGGCGGGTTGCTCACCGTCACGATAGCCACGTGGCCATCGCGTTCGACCTGCAAGCCGGTATGCGCGCGTCCTTCCCAATCGCTCATCGCAACTCCTCCTCGCTGTTGAGCAGGTGGCGCGCGATGATCATGCGCATCACCTCGTTGGTGCCTTCCAGGATGCGATGCACGCGGCTGTCGCGCAGCAGGCGCTCGATCGGGTATTCACGGATATAGCCATAGCCGCCGTGGATTTGCAGCGCCTCGTCGCAGATCGCAAAGCCGGCGTCGGTGGCGAAGCGCTTGGCCATAGCGCACCACACCGTTGCGTCGTGGCTGCCGGCGTCGAGCTTGCGCGCGGCGGTGTGCACCATCTGGCGTGCGGCCACCAGTTGCGTGGCCATGTCGGCCAGCTTGAATTGCAGCGCCTGGAAATCGGCCAACTTTTTGCCGAACTGGCGGCGCTCACCCATGTAGCGGCGCGCCGCATCCAGCGCGCCTTGCGCGGCGCCCAACGAGCAGGCGGCGATATTGATGCGGCCACCGTCCAGCGCCTTCATCGCCATCTTGAACCCTTCGCCTTCCTTGCCGAGCAGGTTGCCGGCGGGAATGCGCACATCGGTGAAGGTGATGCCACGTGTGGGCTGGCTGTTCCAGCCCATCTTTTCTTCCTTGCGGCCGTAGCTGATGCCCGGCGCATCGGCCGCCACCACGAATGCACTGATGCCGCGTGCGCCGTCTTCACCAGTACGTGCCATCACCACCAGCACATCAGTGGCGCCCGCGCCGGAAATGAAGGCCTTGCTGCCGTTGAGCACGTAGTCGTCGCCGTCGCGCTGGGCGCGGGTCTTCAGCGAGGCCGCGTCCGAGCCACTCCCCGGCTCGGTCAGGCAATACGAGCCCAGCTTGGCACCGCTGGTCATCGCCTCGCCCCACTGCGCACGCACGCCCTCATTGCCGTAGCTGGCAATCAACCAGGTGGCCATGTTGTGGATGGTGATGAAGGCCGAGGTGGACGGATCGACCGTGGCCAGCTCCTCGAACACGATGGCCGCATCAAGGCGCCGCATGCCCAGGCCGCCAACGCCTTCGTCGGTGTACAGGCCGCAGAAGCCCAGCTCGGCCGCCTTGCCGATGGCCTCGCGCGGGAAGTGGCATTCCGCGTCCCAGCGTGCGGCGTGCGGGGCCAGTTCCTTGTCGGCGAAGTCGCGCGCGGCGGCGCGGAAGGCCTGCTGTTCGTCGTTCAAATCCACCGGGTCGGTGGGCAGTTGGATCGCTGCGTTCATGGCTGTGGGCTACGCTTATTTGAGGGAAATGGTGGTGTTGACGCCATGCCCCAGCGTCTCGTCGTCGAACCAGCGCGCGGTGATGGTCTTGGTCTGCGTGTAGAACATCACCACCTGTTTGCCGTACGGCCCCAGGTCGCCAAGCTTGGAAGCGCGCGAGCCGGTGAAGGAGAACAGCGGCACCGGCACCGGGATCGGCACGTTGATGCCGACCTGGCCCACGTCGATGTCTTCCTGGAAGCGCCGCGCGGCCGCACCGGACTGCGTAAACAGCGCGGTGCCGTTGCCATTGGGATTGGCGTTGACCAGCGCGATGGCCTCCTCCAGCGTGGCCGCTTCCAGGATCACCAGCACCGGCCCGAAGATTTCTTCGTCATAGATGCGCATGCCCGGCGTGACGCCGGAAAAAATGGTGGGGCCGACGAAATTGCCATGCTCCAGGCCAGGCACCTGCGGCGCGCGGCCATCCAGTTCCAGGGTGGCGCCCTGCGCCACGCCCGAGGCGATCAGGCCTTCGACACGCTCGCGCGCCGCGCAGGAAATCAGCGGCCCCACGTCGGTCCCCGGCGTGCTGCCGGCGCCCAGTTTCAAGCCCTTGGCCTTGGCCACCAGCGCCGGAATCCACTGCCGTGCCTCGCCCACCAGCACCAGCGTGGAGGCGGCCATGCAGCGCTGGCCGGCCGCACCGAAGGCCGCGCCGACCATCGCATTGAGGGTCTGCTCCTGATTGGCGTCCGGCAGCACCACCGCGTGATTCTTGGCGCCCATCATGCATTGCACGCGCTTGCCGGCCAGCGAGGCACGCCGATACACATGCGTGCCCACCTTGGTGGAGCCCACGAACGATAGCGCCTTGATATCGGGGTGGTCGCACAGCGCGTTGACCACTTCTTCGCCGCCGTGCACCACGTTGAGCACGCCCTTGGGGATGCCTGCTTCCAGCGCAAGCTCAACCAGGCGCATGGTCACCATCGGGTCCTGCTCGGAGGGTTTGAGCACGAAGGTATTGCCGGTGGCGATGGCCATCGGAAACATCCACAGCGGAATCATGGCCGGGAAGTTGAACGGGGTGATGCCGGCGCACACACCCAGCGGCTGCAGCAAGGTGTAGGTGTCCACGCCATTGGCGACGTTGTTGGCCAGCTCGCCCAGCTGCAGGTTGCCGATCGCCGCGGCGTGTTCCACCACTTCCAGGCCGCGGAACACATCGCCTTCGGCATCGGCCAGGGTCTTGCCCTGCTCGGCGCTGAGGATGGCGGCCAGCTCGGGCATGTGTTCGCGGATCAGCTGCTGATATTTGAGAAAGATGCGCGCACGCGTGCCGATCGGCGTCTTGCGCCAACCCACGAAGGCCTGCTGCGCGGCGGCTACGGCCGCGTCCACCTCGGCCGGCGTGGCAAAAGGCACCTGGGCCAGCACGCTCTGGTCGGCCGGGTTGACCACGTCCTGCCAGTACGTGGTGGCAGAGGCGATCAGGGCGCCATCGATCAACAGGGAAACGCGTGGGACGGATTTACTCATTGCAGGGCTCGCTTACAAAGGGGGCTGATCAGCTGCTTCGCATTGTTCGCATCCAGCCAGCGCCTTCCCAGTCTTGAACTGCTTAATCGCGCTAAGCTGCGGGCAGTCTTTTGCGAAGCTTGCGAATGCCCCAGTCCAGCGCCCTCCTCCGCCATCAGCTCGGCCTGCGTCTGCAGCGCCTGCGCCAGCGGCACGGGCTGACCCAGGCCGAACTGGCACGCCGGCTCGGCCTGTCGCCGAGCTACCTCAACCAGATCGAACGCAACCAGCGCCCGCTGACGCTGGCGATCCAGCAGCGCCTCAAAACCGCGCTGGGCGACCTGGACGGCCTGCTGAGCGCGGACGACCCGGCGGCACTGGTCGAGCCGCTGGATGAGGCGTTACGCGCGCTCGGGCATGGTTTGTCGGCGGCGGAACTGCGCATGCTCACCGGCAACCTGCCGCAGGTGGCACAGGCGCTGCTGGACCTGCAGCGCGCGCATACGCATCTGCAAGAGCGCACTGCCGCGCTGGAAGTGCAGGTGGGCGCCGAACACGCCGCGTTGCCGTCGCTGTCGCCGGGCGAGCAGGTGCGCGACTACTTCAACCGCGCGCACAACTATCTACCTGAGCTCGACGAACGCGCCGAGGCGCTCTACACCGAACTGGGGCTGACCCCGGAAAACCTGCCGCTGCGTCTGCGCCAGCGCCTGGCCGACCGCCACGGGCTGCTTGTGCAGGAAGCGCCCGACCTGCACAGCGACAAACGCAGCGTGGATGCGCAGGCACGCGTGCTGTGGCTGCCCGCCCATCTGCGCCCCGGCCAGCAAGCGTTCCAGATGGCGGCGCAATTGGCCTTGCTGGAATGTGGCTCGCTACTCGATGCGCGCATCGCCGATGCCGGCTTTGAGGATGCCGAACGCATTGCGTTGTCGCGGATCGGCTTGTCGAACTATTTCGCCGGCGCGCTGGTGATGCCGTACACGCCGTTCCTGCGCAGCGCGCAGACATCGCGCTACGACATCGAGTGGCTGGCCGACCGCTTCGGCGTCGGCTTCGAGGCGGTGTGTCATCGCCTGAGCACCTTGCAGCGGCGCGGTGCGGCAGGCCTGCCGATCTTTTTCATGCGCGTGGATCGCGCCGGCAATGTGTCCAAGCGCCACTCCGCGACCGACTTCCATTTTTCGCACGTCGGCGGCGCCTGCCCGTTATGGATCGTCTACGAAGCCTTCAACCAGCCCGACCGCATCCTCACCCAGATCGCGCGCATGCCCGATGGCCGTCGCTATTTCTGGCTGGCCCGGCAGGTGACCAGCGGGCCGCCCGGCTATGGGCGGCCGCGCAAGACCTTCGCGCTGGCGATGGGCTGCGACCTGCGCCATGCCGATCAACTGGTCTACGCACGTGGCTGGGATCTGGGCGCAGTGGACGATGCGGTACCGATCGGCCCGGGCTGCCTGACCTGCGAACGCAGCGACTGCGTGCAGCGCGCATTCCCGGCGCTGCCACGGCTGCCGGGCATGCGGTGATGCGAGATCGCGGGACGTGGGCACCCGGTCATGCGGATGCGATACGGCGCACTGCGCCAGCGTGACGCAAGCGGGCGCTAGCGCTGCACTGCAGCATTCCAACGCGAGATAGCTCCCGCAAAATGCTTCATTGGAATGGAATGTCATGCGCTTCTACCCTGAAGCGGACACATGCAGTACAGGGGGCGCGCCATCGGGTCATACGATGACGCGGCACGCATACCGCAGGTGCACCACTAGCGCATTCGCAGCACCGTCATTCCGCGTAGAAACACGCCAGTTGCGCGTTTCGCGCCACCCGGCCACACCGTGGCCAGCCTCATTTCGATTCGGTCATTTTGTCCTGGGAGGGATCAAAAGATGCCTGTTCACCACTCCGCCCGCCCGGTCAGCCGGCACGCGCGTCCGCTGCCTGCCCGTGCAGTGCTGTGCACCACCATCGCCTGCGTACTCGCCACCGCCTTCAGTGCCCAGGCCCAGGACAGCACGCCGCCCGCGCAGCCGCCGGCCACTGGCGCGACCACCGCCCAGGCGCCGGTCACGCTGGACAACATCACCGTGATCGGACAGCGCGCCAGCCTCAATCAGGCTGTGCAAGCCAAGCAGATGTCCGACCACGTGATGGAAGTGATCTCCGCCGACAACATGGGCCAGATGCCCAATGTCACCGTCGCCGAGGCGCTGGTGCGCCTGCCCGGCGTCAACGGCACCCGCGACCGCGGCAACGAGAGCCTGGCCACCGTGCGTGGCCTGGGCCCACGCATGACCATGGGCACCGTCAACGGGCGCGAAATCGCCTCGTCCGAACCCAATCGTGCCGTGCGCTGGGAAGTGTTCCCCACCGAAATCGTCTCCACGGTCAAGGTGTACAAGACGCAGTCGGCGGACCTGGTGGCCGGCGGTCTGGCAGCCACCGTGGACATCTCCACCATCAGCCCGCTGGACTATACCGGCGCGGGCTTTGTCGGCACCGCCGGCCCGGTGTTCTACGACCATGCCAAGGACGTGGACGGCTACAGCCCGTGGGGTAACCGCTTCGGCGCCAGCCTGGTGCACAAATTCAACGACAACCTGGCCGTGGCGTTTGGCGCCACCTACCAGAAGCAGAAGAACTCCAACTCGTCGATCGGCAGCTGGGGCTATACCGACGCCACCACCTCGCGCGATGTGGATGGCGATGGCACCGTGGACCCCACCCCGTTCGGCGCCGCCGACCAGCTCAAGCTGACCGAACAGACCCGCACCGGCGCGATGGGCACGGTGCAATGGCGCTCGGGCAACTTCGAGATGAAGTTCGACGGGTTGTATTCGCGCATCGAAATCGACGAGGACCAGCTGCAGAACTGGTTCAACGGGCTGGCCTTCAGCACGTTCTCGACCGGCGCCAACCCGTACACCACACCCGGCTCGTCCTACACCATCGTCGATGGCGACGTGGTGGCCGGCACGCTGGCCAACTCGAACCTGCAGGTCGACCATGTGGTCAGCCACTACAACGAGGTCAAGACACTCACCGCAGGCGGCTTGAACGCCAAGTGGAACGGCGATGTGTGGACACTGGCCAGCGACCTGTCGTTCTCGCAGGCCAAGCGCGACAACACCTGGCAGGCGGTGCGCTTCGGCAGCAACCCAGACACGGTGTCGTTCGATTTCCGCCGCAGCGTCACGCCCACCATCCGCACCAGTTCGGACACGCCCGAATACGGCATCGCCGGCCAGACCGAGCCGCAGGCATTGCGCGACAAGATCGCCGCGCTGGCGCTCAACGCCGGCCGCCAGATCGACATGGCCGCGTTCACCTCGGTGGAATTCGGCGTGCGCGCCGCGCGCCGCGAAAAACAGAACCGCCGCTTCATCAGCAATCAGTCCGGCTACGACCAGCCGATTTCGGCATACCAGAACCTGATCTACCCGGTGACCATGCCGGACTTGAACGTGCCCACGCTCACCGGCGGCAACATGGATGCCATTGCCGATGTCGGCTTCGGCGGGTTTGATCCGGCCACGCTCGACGAGCAGCTGCTCGACCACTGGAACGTCAAGGAAGACGTGCGCGAAGCCTTCGCCAAGGCGGTCTTCAGCTCACAGCTGTTCGGCACCGATGTCACCGGCAATATCGGCGTGCGCCTGGTCAACACCAAGACCACCAGCGACGGCTTCGATTCGGTTGGCACCACCGTGCAGGCCAGCAGCGACAGCAAGGACTACACCGACGTTCTGCCCAGCGCCACGCTCAACTTCCTGATCGACGACCAGCGCATCCTGCGCTTTGCCGTAGCCAAGGTCATCGCACGCCCGCCGCTGGACGAGCTGCGCACCGGCCGCCGCCTGGACGACCCCACCGTGACCGTGGGCCAGCTCACGGGCAGCGGCGGCAACCCACAGCTGGACCCGTTCAAGGCCACCCAGGTCGATGTGTCGTATGAGTGGTACTTCCACAAGGAAGCACTGGCCGCGCTGGCGGTGTACCGCAAGGAAGTGGACTCCAGCATCGGCTACCGCACCGACCGCGAAGTGATCAACGGCCTCGATTACCTGGTCAGCGCGCCGTTCAATGGCGGCGGCGGGCATATCAACGGCGTGGAGCTCACCTTGCAGACGCCGTTCTACTTCATCCCGCACATGGAAAATTTCGGCGTCTACTCCAACTTCTCGCTGGTGGATTCCAACCTCAAGGAATTCTCGCCGGCAGACAACCCGTTGCCGCTGAGCGGCCTGGCGCGCAAGACCGGCACCCTCGACCTGTGGTACAGCAACGGCACCTTCGAAGCGCGCGTGGGCTACAAGTACCACAGCCCCTACACGGTGGTGTACGGCTGGAATGCGGCGCGGCTTGCGCGTCTGCAGAGCGAAGGCACGGTAGATCTGAGCTTGAACTGGCAGTACAGCAAGCAGCTGGGCTTCCGCTTCCAGGCCGGCAACCTCACCAACGAACCGCTGCGCGCCTATACCGACAACAAGCCCAACCGTCTGGCCAACCAGGACGACGGCGGCTACCAGGTGTTCGGCCGCCGCTACGCGCTGGAAGCCACCTACAAGTTCTGAGCACCAATGACAGCATGGCTGCGCAGTCGCATATGGCGCGCAGCCGCAACCGCAGGTTGGATGTACGCCGTGCATTCCACTTCGCGTGACCGGCCGCGCCCAGGCGCGATGACCTGCGGCATGCTGTCGGCCGCTTCACGTTTTCGATCTGCCGAGGAATTGCATGCGCTCCACTCACCGCCTCTGGGCGCCGGCGCTGCTCGCGCTGGCACTGTCCACCGCCGCTTACGCCGCACCCGCCCCGAAAACGCTGTATCTGGGCGCGGACCTGTCCTACGTCAACGAGATGGAGGAATGCGGCGTGCAGTACCGCGAGAACGGCGTGGTGAAAGACCCGTTCGAACTCTTCCATACACACGGCGCCAACCTGGTGCGTGTGCGGCTGTGGAACGATGCGCGCTGGACCAAATACAGCGACCTGTCCGACGTCAAGAAGACCATCCGCCGCGCGCACGCGCAGGGCATGCAGGTGCTGCTGGACCTGCACTACTCCGACGACTGGGCCGATGGCGAAAAACAGCTGATTCCCAAGGCCTGGGCCAGCATCACCGACACCGAGGAGCTGGCGCGCACGCTCTACGGGTTTACCTACGACACGCTGAGCGCACTCGATCGCGCCGGGCTGATGCCCGAGCTGGTGCAGGTGGGCAACGAAAGCAATTCCGATCTGATGGACAGCATTCCCTGGGACAAGAAGCGCCCGATCGATTGGCAACGCAACGCCAAGCTGTTCAACGCCGGCATCAAGGCGGTGCGCGACATCAGCGCACGCTCGGCCATCAAACCGCGGGTGATGCTGCATATCGCCCAGCCGGAAAATGTAGAGCCGTGGTTCGCCGCCGCCACCAAGGCCGGCGTGACCGACTTCGATTTGATCGGCATCAGCTACTACCGCAAGTGGTCCACCCAGTCGATGGCCGAGCTGGGCAAGACCATCAAGCGCTTGCGCGGCCGCTTTGATGCCGACGTGGTGGTGGTGGAAACCGCCTACCCGTGGACACTGGCATCGGGCGACACCTCGCACAACCTGCTCGGCGAAGACTCGCTGATTGCCGGTTACCCGGCCACGCCGCAAGGCCAGGCGCGCTACATGGTGGATCTCACCCAGCTGGTGATCGATACCGGCGGGGCCGGCGTGGTGTATTGGGAGCCGGCATGGACCAGCAGCAGCTGCAAGACGCGCTGGGGCACCGGCTCGTCGTGGGAGAACGCCAGCTTCTTCGATTTCCAGCACAACAACGAAGTATTGCCGGCGATCGACTTCATGCGCCATCCGTATACCGGTGCGCCTGCATCGCATCGCTCCGAAGCAGGCAAGCCTGCTATCGACACGCAAGGCGACGCTGCCGACAACAAGAGGACGCAGCCATGACCGGCATCAATCGCCGCGAGTTACTGCGCGGCATGTTGGCAAGTGGCGTGCGTGCCGCACTCCCGGCCGGTGCAGCCGGTGCGCTGTTGCCCGGCAGTGCGGATGCAGCACCAGCCGCGGCGAAAGATGCCACGCCGCTCGCCCCGCTCGGCGATGCAAGCCTGGCACCACGCGAACGGCTGCTGTTCGACTTTGGTTGGCGCTTTCATCTCGGCCATGCCAGCGACCCGGCGCGCGACTTTGAGTTCGGCACCTTCCAGCGCACCTTCGCCAAGGCCGGCAAGGACACCGCCACCGCCGCGCAACTGGCCTTCGACGACAGCAGCTGGCAACAGGTGGACTTGCCGCACGACTGGGCCGTGACCCTGCCCTTCCGCCCGGAGCCGATCTCCGCCTCGCTGACCGAAGAAGACCCGGCGGCCGCGCACGGCTACAAGGCACTGGGCACGAGCTTTCCGGAAAACAGCGTGGGTTGGTATCGGCGTACGCTGCAGATTCCGGCAAGCGATCTGGGCAAGCGCATCAGCCTGGTGTTCGACGGCGTGTTCCGCGATTGCGTGGTGTTTTGCAACGGCCACATCGTCGGGCGCAATGCCAGCGGCTATTGCGGCTTCGAGGTCGACCTCAGCGAAGTGCTCGACTACGGCAAGCCCAACCTCATCGCCGTGCGCGTGGATGCCACGCTCGGCGAAGGCTGGTTCTATGAAGGCGCCGGCATCTACCGGCATCTGTGGCTGCAGAAGACCGACCCGCTGCATGTGCCGCAGCATGGCGTGTTTGTGCGCAGCAGCCTGCAAGGCGACAACGCCACCGCGCAGCTTTCCACCGAAGTGCGCAACGACGGCACCGCGTCACGTCAATGCGTGGTGCAGGCCCGCATCACCGCACCGGATGGACGCATCGTGGCGCAAGCGGCTAGCGCAGCGGTCACGGTTGCGCCCGGTCAGGTACAGGTCGTCGAACAGACCGTGCCGCTCGGCCAGGCCGCGCTGTGGTCGATCGACACCCCGCAGCTCTACACCCTCACCACCAGCGTGCACAGCGCAGGGGTTGCGGTCGATGCGCTTGCAACACCGTTCGGCGTGCGCAGCATCGCCTTCGATGCACAACGCGGCTTTCTATTGAATGGCGAGCCGTTGAAATTGCACGGCACCAATAATCACCAGGACCATGCCGGCGTTGGCACGGCCATTCCCGATGCCTTGCACGCATGGCGCCTGCGCCAGCTCAAGTCGATGGGCTGCAACGCATATCGCAGCTCGCATAATCCGGCCACCCCCGAACTGCTCGCGCTGTGCGACCGCCTGGGCATGTTCGTGATCGAAGAAACCCGGCGCATGTCCACCGACCCGGAGGCAATGGCCGAACTGGAGACGATGGTGCGGCGCGGGCGCAACCACCCCAGCGTGATCCTGTGGTCGCTCGGCAACGAAGAGCCGCAACAGGTCACCGAACGCGGCGCGCGCATTGTCACGCGCATGCAGCGACGCGTGCGCCAGCTCGACCCCACCCGCCCTACCACCTTCGCCATGGACAAGGGCTTTGGCGACGGCGTCGGCCAGGTGGTGGATGTGGTCGGCTTCAACTACCGCACCAGCCAGATGGATGGCTTCCACGCGCAATATCCCAACATTCCGATCTACGGCAGCGAAACCGGCAGCACCGTCTCCGTGCGCGGCAACTATCTGCGCGACGACACCCGCGGCTACACCCGCGCCTATGACCTGGACCACCCCTGGTGGGCGAGCACCGCCGAAGCCTGGTGGAGCTATGTGGCGCAGCGCCCGTACATTGCCGGCGGCTTCATCTGGACCGGCTTCGACTATCGCGGCGAACCTACGCCCTACAACCGCTGGCCCAACGTCGCCTCGCAATTCGGCGTGCTCGACAGCTGCGGCTTTCCCAAGGACAACTACTGGTACTACCGCGCGCAATGGACCACCGAGCCAGTGCTGCATCTGTTCCCGCACTGGAACTGGGAGGGCCTGCTGCAACCGGACGACAACGGCCACGTCGAGGTCTGGTGCCACAGCAATCTCGAAGCGGTCGAGCTACTGGTCAACGGCGTCAGCCAGGGCCTGCAGCAGGTCCCGGCGTACGGCCATGTCGAATGGCGCGTGGCTTACGCACCGGGCGTGATCGAAGCACGCGGCTACCGCGGCGGCAAACTGGTGCTCACCGAACGCCGCGAAACGGCTGGCAAACCGGCAGCGATCCGCTTGAGTTGCGATCGCACCGCACTGCGCGCCGACGCCGAAGATGTGGCAGTGGTGAAAGTAGAGATCGTCGACGCACAAGGCAGGCTTGTACCGAATGCCGACCACCTGGTGCACTTCGCCCTGCATGGACCTGCGCATCTGATCGGCGTAGGCAACGGCGACCCCAGTAGCCACGAAGACGACAAGGCACCACAGCGCAAGGCGTTCAATGGCTTGTGTGCGGCGCTGCTGCAGACCACACGCAGCAGCGGCGATATCGTACTGGAGGCCAGCGCGCCCGGATTGAGCCCGGCTAGACTGCGCTTGCAGGTTGCCACGTCGGCCTTGCGGCCGTCGGTGGGCTAACCTCTCCATCAGGTGCAGTTGGCCCCTGCACAGGCCCGCGCCCTCTATTGGCGCGGGCAATGCAGACCCGGCTCGCCGCGGCAACGATAGGGCACGACGGTGCAGCGCTCCACGGCTTGTAGATGACCTCCCTGCAAACCGAAAGAACTTCCGTGCCTCACGGAGATGCACCTAGCCCGACATCCTGGAAGCCGCGTCTGACCAACGCGCATCAATTAGTGGTGGCTCAAGTCGCCTGCGTCCTCTCTAGGGGACACCACCGATCATTGCTCAATGCTGGCAGCACCTCATGTCCGGCGGCCAGTCTGAAGCAGCACGTGCCCGCCAAGAGATAGCCTCAGCGACAAAACAGTAGTGGCCCGCCGTCGCACATCATCTTCGCTCTGAGAACCAATCGAGCAGATGACCGCCGGTTCTCGCGTCAACCTTGTGCAAGGTCACGCTTCTGGGTCTGGACGTCAGCGCAAAAGGCCATTGCCCAGCGCGCAATTGCCGCCAAACGCACAAAGTCACTTAGCCATTCTGGAAATTGGGTGACGCAGCCGTCATTAGATCTGCATCCCGGCCTACAGCTGCACTGAAAACACGGCGACAAGAGCAGGCAGACAGGCGGTCCAGCTTGACCGAAAGCGAGCCGGGAGAAATTTATTTTCTTTCTCTCTGCAACCCGCTTGCCGCGCCGCCCTGTCAATGCCAGATCATCCACCGCTATTCCACAACCATATAAGACCCGTACAACCACACCATGAGTGTCAAAAAACTAGCATCAACCTTTGACTACTGCATCGGTTAAATCAAACCCACTTCGCAATTCGACGCCAACTTTTAAAGCAAAGATATGGTTATCTTTTGAGATTAAAGAACGTCTTTGAAAAGCAGCAATCCCTTGCCTTCTGCATAAAGTAAATTACCCAAAAATAGTAACCAACTTTATCGCACCCACTGACGATTCGTGGCAAGAACTGACATAGATAACGCTACTTGAACATGTACGTTAATCGAAAGCAGCAATCAACCGATCCTGAATGGTCAAATTTATAAGGCTGAAATCGATTAGATCAAGTCTCGAAACCGCACTGCTGCAGACATGAATTAGAAATAAGAAAGACCTGGTCACGCGCCCAGCTTCTGCAACTATTCGCCACTTTCAATCAGCGCAACTGACTCGTGCATAGCGCAATTTCCGTGCGATAACCTTAAAAGATATTGAATATCCAACGAAATTATCCACCCCAGGAAAATCAATGACTGAAAATATTAAATACGCTCCCGCGGGAAAGCCCGCTACGCCATTCGTCATGGGTGGACTCATAGCGGTCATTGGGGTGTGCTCACTAGCATATCTTGGAGTTCAATCAAGCAGCGATAAAGCTGTTAACGCAAGCCCCGCAGCCCAGACGCCCCCCCCCGTCGGAGGTGCTCATGCGTCGCACCAGGAGCATGCAAAGATGAGCGGGTTCGAATTCAGCGATTCCACAGATGCTGAGAGTGACAAGCCCTTTGGTGCGAGCGAAGTGCAACACCGCTTACAGGACTTTTTTGATCGTTGGGATTCAGGCCATGCCATGTCCCGGGCACAACGAGACATCTTCATGTCCCGCCTGCTCAGCACGATCGATTCCAGCCCAGAGGCGCGAAAGGCGGTGGCTGACTATTATGCAAAAATACCCGCAAAAGATGCCGCGAATCGAGAAATTATTCAAAACATGATCGTACGCAGCGAGTCCGGCAGAAAAATGATGGTAGACGAGGCAAATCGCATTTGGGCGAGCAAGGACGCCAGCCTCTACACTCCAATGTACAAGACGTATTCAAACTTTCCCGGCACAGCGCCAAGGGAGGCATTGTCGCAGGCGATGTCGGCTCTCAATAGCCAGGCAACCGACGTGCCAACGTCAGTCGCTGCTTTAAACTTTATTGGCACGATTGAAGAAGACACCTCCAAGGACGCAAGAAACCTGAGAAGTACTGCAATTTCGCAAATGAATTCGGTCGTAACCGGAAACGGAAACGACGCAGTGAAAGCGTTGGCTGCCCAGAAAGTCTATCGACTCTCCTCCCCCGATGCCGCAGCAGATGCGGCGGTCAATTACCTAAGAAGCGGTGCAACCGAACCGCTGGTGAGGCAGACGCTCAATTCGATCGCAAGCGGCGATGTGGAACTGACCGCGCCGCTACGCTCGACGCTCACAACGGCTGTATCGCGACCCTCTGCATCGCCTGAAGAACGGGAAATTTTACAATCCTTGGTACAGGGGCACGGCTAAACCACGCACACCAATTCTAAACAGCCGAGAGGCACGTCTTCACTTGCGATGACCCAAATAAAATAGGTTAAACATAGCAGGCAATAACATTCAATTGTCGAATTTGCCGTAAGCAGCCAATCTCGCGATTACGATATTTCCCCGGCGAGCTAAGAGGCCAATGCCTCTCACCCCAGAAATAGTAAAAATAATAGTCAATCCTAACTGAAGAACTGCGAATCTCGAGCCTTTAGCCGTATTTGAACCTCGCCCGATTGAGGTTATTCCAAAATTAATTTAAATAATCCAATTACCCAATGGAGAACGAAATGACCATCAAGTTAAGCAAATACCTTTATGCTGTTTTTCTTGCATTGACTATCGTGGGAACCGCGCAAGCCGGCGCGCAAAATCCTCACCTACATACGACCTTTGGTGGGTGGAACGGAAAAGATCAAAAATCCTTCTTTGAAGATGAAGGCACCCAAGCCGTGTGTTATGGGGATGAGGCACACTGCCCGACGTCCACCCGATCCACTGCTCGCGGAACTTGCCGAGGCCAAGACTTCAACGTTGGTCTGAGCGCGGACTGGGATTTACCCTTCAAACTTTCAGGCCTCTCCCTTTCCGGTAGTTACAACAGAAGTTGGCAAGAGTGCAACGAGCGCGCTGAGGAAAACTCTTGCCCGCCGAAAGCGCACTCCAGGTACGCGCCTGCTGTTCTCATCGGCGAACGCATGGGAACAACCCATGTTTCCGGCAGCAACTCGGGATGGTTTCAAAATGGTAGCTGCCAGGAGGGCTGGAAGAAAACCTGGCAGGGCGGACCTAACTGGCGGTGTGACTACTACGGCGGCAACTATGACAAAACGGGCTACCTTCCCGAGTTCCGGTACGTGGGTTGCGAGTATGACCCTGTCTAACGGGCCAATCTGGTTCCAGAGCTATTTCTCTTGACCTAGACCGTGATCGTGGAGTGCCTACTCGACTGAGTAGGCACTCCTAAAAACGTTCTGACGCGCACGCAGCGCTCGATGCGCGTGGGCTATCCATCTGGCCGAGCGTTACGCATCGGCGTTTGTCGGGCTTTTACCGTCGTCATGCAAAGCCTCCCACGCGGCATCTTGCCACGTGGGAGCACATGCTTTCAGCGCAAGCGCGAAAACGCACCGATCCCCGCGATTGCCAACCGGTCGGCGGGCACCGCCGGTTCCGCGAACGACAACCGCAGATAGCGAATCTGGCGCACCTCGGGGAAATTCAGACGCTGGGTCGAGAGCGCATACGCGATATTGGACAGCTCACCACTACCAGCCGGCTGCCAGTGCTGCCCATCTTCGCTTGTTTCAGCGCGATAGCCCTTCGGCGGCGCCGCACCGGCCATCACCGTGCGCGAGGGCGTGAGGCTGAAGCCGGCAACCTGATGCAACGCACCGAGATCGATGGTGGCCTGCACGGGATGGCCCGGCGTCGGCGCGGGCGTGATCCAGACCGTGCCGGCATCGTCGTCGAGCAATTTTTCTGCCCCTGGCGCGCTCGCATCGATCACTCGCCAGCCGGCGGTGGACAGCACATCTGGCGCGTTCGCCGCTGGTCGCGCCACCGGCACTGGCGCAATGGCACGGAATAGCGCGAATTCGCTGATCGCCGGGCACACCGGCGCCTCAAGCACCACCAGGCGCACGCGACGTGCGGCCACCGGGCGATCCAGCCGCACGATGCGCTGTGCACCGATGCACTGCGCTTCGGCCAGCCGACGCCACTGCCCATCGATCTCGGCTTCGACCGCGAAGCGGGTCACGCGCACACCCAGCGGTAAATATTCGCGCAGCCGAATCAGGTCGAAGCTGTGCACCGCCGACAGTTCCAACGTCAGCGTCGGCGTGGTGACAGTGTCTGGCGAGGACCAGTAGGTGTCCGGCTGGCGGTCGAGGACGCGCGCCGGTTCGAACCCAGGGCCACGCGATGCGGTGGCACTGGCCTTTGCGCCCTTGGCCAGATCGATGGCAAAGCTGGCGCGGATGGCATCGCCGAAACTCTTCAGCACCGCTACGTCGTGGTCAGGGATGCGGCCGCGTCGGTCGGGCGGCAGATTGAGATTCATGTTGGTGCCGCGCGCGACGGAGGTATCGAAATAGCGCACCAGATTTTCCGGGCTACGCACCTTGCCGTCTTCATCGGCATGGTAGAACCAGCCCGGGCGGATCGACGTGTTGGTTTCGGCCGGCCACCACAACTCCCCACCGCGCACGCCGGAATTGCCGTTTTCCTGGGTATACGGGGCATTGGGCATGGTCGGCCAGGACGGATCGCCGGCGATACCGTCCTCGTTTCCACCCCAGCGGATATCGGCGCCGAGCGGGTCGAAGGTACACGCCATTGGCTGATGTTGATGCACCAGCTCGATCATGCGTGGCCAGTTGTAGTAAGCGGGCGCATCGATCTTGCGCGATTCGCGCGCGCCACCGTAGTAACCGTCGCCTCCATTGGCGCCGTCGAACCAGAACTCGAACAGGTCGCCGTAGCGCGTGCAGAGCTCGACGATCTGTTTGCGGAAATAGTCGAGATAGCCAGGGCGCCCATACTCGGCATGGTTGCGATCCCAGGGCGAGAGGTAGATGCCGAACGCCAGACCAGCGCGCCGACACGCCGCTGCCATCTCGCCAACAATGTCCCCCTTGCCGTCCTTGTAGGGCGAGTTGCGGATGCAATGTTCGGTCAAGCGCGTCGGCCAGAGACAGAACCCATCGTGGTGCTTGGCCGTGAAAATGAGCCCTTTCAGATTACCGGCCTTCGCGGCAGCAACAATTTGATCGGCTGAGAAATCGCTGGGATCGAACTTGCGCGGATCCTCGTCGCCGTAGCCCCATTCCTTGTCGGTGAAGGTGTTCATCGCAAAATGCACGAAGGCGTACTGCTCCCAACGATGCCAGCGCAGCTGTCGCTTACTGGGCAGCGCGCCCCACGGTGCAGGCCCGCTGGCGCCGGGCGTTTGCGCGATGCCAGCAGCGGAAACGCCAAAACTGGCGGCGGCGACCACACCCGTGGCAAGAAACGTACGACGATCGATCATTGGCGCTTCCGACTTTGCACAAGTTTCGATCTTAGCTTTTTCAATGGCGAAGCGTCGCCACTGCGCAGCGATAGACGGCTGTGCACGCCAATGCACGCGGGCCAACCGGCACGGCCCGCGTTGACCGGCATGAAGCAAGCCGCGAGCGTTCGTGGCTTGACTGCTAACTGCCCCACCCGCGCTGTCGTGGTGGTACTGGAGTGTCCATGTATCCGTCGCGCGTAAAGCAAGCTCCGCGAATAGGACAAACAATGGCTCACCGACCACAACCAATAGATTCCACGCGACAACCTTGACTGACCAACGAACACCAAGCGCCGTCATTAACAGCAGCCGAAGCTTCTCATTTTGGCTGGCAATGACTTGCTGTAGTCCACATGGGTGCCCGACGAAGACAAAGGCCGCAATTCCTGCGCGAGCACATCGGCGTGCGACGTCGGGTGCCGCGGCTGTTTGATGCCGAGCGGCTGGCACCCGCGGTTTACGCTCTTCAAACTGATAATCCGTCCGGCTGCGCTATCGATTACAGGCCCTGCCTCAACGCCGCCGGCTTTCCGGGGATATGTCGACGAGACTCACAAACAGCGGCTGCCGTACCAGTACCTCAATCGCAATAAGGGCCCAGCGAGGCGACGATCAACACGGTCAGATGTCCGCATCTGGAGCGGGGGTACGCGCGCACCTATCGTGGCAGCAAGCCAGTGTTGACGAACGCGGCGAAGCCCCCGGCCTGCCGGCCGTAATCCAGATGTTGGGCGCGATGTGACATAGCTGTGCCAATCGGCGGTGCGCACATGAGGCGCTTGTTCGCGTCAGTCAGCTGCACACCAGCAGCACCACTTGTGCCCAGGCCACGGCGCGCAATGGCGAATGGCGCAATCAACGACTCTGCCTGCTTGCAGCTCGCTCTTCTGCCACGATCACGCTTGCAAGTCGCACCAACGCTAAGCATCCGGCGCAGACGCATCCAGATCACGCGGAAAATAGCGGCGCATTTTGTCTTCCCACGCCTGGAACTGCTCCAGCGTGTAGGCATCCATCGGGCGCGGCACATCGGCAGCGGCCTTGCTTTGCGCCACGAAGGCGATGCGCATCGAGGACAGCTCGTCCCACACCTTGCGTAGCTGCACAGGATCCGGGTGCGAAACCAGCATCGCTTCCAGCAAGGTGGCTTGCGCCACCCGTGCGGCCTGCAAGTCGCTGAGCGCTTCGGTCACGGCGCGCATCCATTCTTCGTTCTGCTTGTCCATCTCGGCGGCGGCCATGATTCTGAAAGAACGCGCACGGTAACGCGTTCATCGCGAGGCCGGCGTGTAGCGATATGGGCGGCTCAATACGACAGCCTCAGCATCCTGGGGCACGCGCCGCAGCTGCCGCCAGTCGGTGTATTCCTTACATCTGTGAAATACAAATCCAGGGTAAACCGCTAATCCAATCGTCCAATCAAGTTTGCTGTTCCAGCGTCGCTATCAGCGTACCAGGGCGATCACACATGCTTCACATGAAGGCCCTGCACCTCCTCCTCTGCAACGCAGGATTGCTGCATGAACGCTTTTCTTCAACGCTACAACGTCGGCCACCGGCTCGGCGCCGCATTCGGCATCCTGATCCTGCTCTCCGGCCTGCTCGTCGCCACCGGCCTGAGCAGCATGGCCAGCGCGCGCCAGCAGCTGGATTTCATCGTGCTGGACCGCATGGCCAAGATCCAGCTCGGCAACGGCATGCTCGATGCGAACTCGTCCATCCTGATTGCGCTCGGCACCTATGCCATGGCCACCAGCGACGCCCTCAACGATGAGGCGCTGGCCACCATCAAGACCCAGCGGCAGCGCTACAGCGATCTGCGCGCCAAGCTCGATGCGCTTCCCAGTTCCGAAGAAGGCCGAAAGATCCGTGCAGTGATGGATGAGAAGCGCGCGCTCTCGGGAACCGTCAACGACGAGGTGATGGCGCTGTCTGCCAAGAACGACAATGCCGCTGCGCAGACCCTGCTCAGCGAAAAGGCACGCCCCGCCACCTTGGCCTGGCAGGAAAAGATCCGTGAGCTGGTGACGCGCCAGGAAGATCAGAGCCAGCAGGCATACACGGAAGCGGTTGCGTCCATGACCCGCGGCAAACTGCTGTTGCTCGTTGGCGGTGCCGCAGTGGTGGTGATCAGCAGCTTGCTTGCCTGGCTGATCACGCGCAGCCTGACCCAGCCGCTCAACCGCGCCACCACCGCTGCCGAGGCGATCGCGCGCGGCCAGCTGGACAACAACGTTGACACCACCGCACAGGATGAAACCGGCCGCCTGCTGCGCGCGATGAGCGGCATGCAGAGCCAGGTGCAGGCACTGCTGCGCGCACAGGCCGACATGGCCAAGCATCACGACGCCGGCCAGATCAGCTTCCGCATCGATGCCGGCAGTTTCCCCGGCGACTACGGCCGCATGGCGCAAGACACCAACACGTTGGTGGCCGCACATCTGGCCGTACAGAATTCCCTGGCGCGCATCATGGGCCGCTACGCGATTGGCGACCTGAGCGAAAGTATGGAGCGGCTGCCCGGCGAAAAGGCAGTGCTCACGCAGACCATGGACGAGGTCAAGGCGAACCTGTCGGCGATGAACCTGGAGATCAAGCAGCTTGCGCAATCGGCGGCCAACGGCGACTTCACCGCGCGTGGCGATGCCGAGCGCTTCCAGTACGACTTCCGCGTCATGGTCGACAGCCTGAACCAGCTGATGGCCACCGCCGATGGCAACCTGCAGTCGCTGTCTGCACTGCTGCAATCCATTGCCGATGGCGATCTCACCGCGCGTATGACCGGCGAATTCAAGGGCGTGTTCGCGCAGATGCGTGACGACGCCAATACCACTGCATCGCAGCTTGCCGAGATCGTTGGCCGCATCCAGCACTCTGCCGTGTCGATCAATACGGCAGCCAGCGAAATCGCTGCGGGCAATCAGGACCTGTCGCAGCGCACCGAGCAGCAGGCGGCCAATCTCGAAGAAACCGCAGCGTCGATGGAAGAACTCACCTCCACCGTGCGCCAGAACGCCGAGCACGCGCGTCAGGCCAATCAGCTGGCGATCGGTGCGGCCAGCGTGGCCTCGCAGGGCGGCGAGATCGTCAGCAAGGTGGTCGGCACCATGGCGGGCATCGAAGCCTCGTCGAAGAAGATCGCCGACATCATCAGCGTCATTGACGGCATCTCCTTCCAGACCAATATCCTGGCCTTGAACGCCGCAGTGGAAGCCGCGCGCGCAGGTGAACAAGGCCGCGGATTCGCAGTGGTTGCCTCGGAGGTGCGCACCCTGGCACAACGCTCCACCGCCGCAGCGAAGGAGATCAAGAGCCTGATCGACGACTCGGTGCATCGCGTTGCCGAAGGTTCCACGCTGGTGCACACCGCAGGCAACACCATGGCCGACATCGTCTCCAGCGTGCAGCGCGTCACCGACATCATGGGCGAGATCTCCGCCGCCTCGCAGGAGCAGTCTGCCGGCATCGAGCAGGTCAATCTCACCGTGACCCAGATGGACGAAGCCACCCAGCAGAACGCGGCACTGGTGGAAGAAGCCACCGCCGCGGCGCGCTCGATGGAAGAACAGGCCGGCCAGCTCACCCAGGCAGTAGCCGTGTTCAAGATCGAGGCCGCACCGGCGATTGCATCGCGCACACCATCGGCCAATGTCGCGCGCCTCAAGCCGGTGGCGCACCACCCCGCCAGCCGGCCAGCGCCCGCCAAACCGCCGATCAAACGCACCGCAACGCTCGCGGCAGCACCGTCCAACGGCGCCGATTGGCAGGAGTTCTGATGCAAAGGCCGGTTGCGAGAGCAGCCGGCTTTTTCGGTGAGACGATCAGGTTTTACGCATTGGCGTTGATGCGCCCGGGTGATCTGAGCCACTGCAACGGGAGATGTGTCGACAGCGCATCATCCACAACATCGCTCCGAAGCGTCACCGCATCGCCTCACCGCAACTGCCGGCGTGCGAGCACTCCACGCAGCTGTGCCGCACGCAGTCTCTACGCGCTGACGGCAGCATGCCCGCCCCTGCCGCACGATTGCAGATCACCTGCCGCAGACCACTGCCCGTTGCCATCCCGCACGCAGGCTAGGCGCCATCACGCCCATCCGCACGCCCGCGCTAGCGCATTCGCTGCGCCCCCTGAGGCACCCGCCGCTAACCGCGCAGCGTGCTTTGCGCGCCAGCACCCTCACCGATTCAGGCCACAGCGCAGCGACCGTGGCGCGGATTTCGGACCGGCTCGGCTTAAACTTGCACCCCCAACGCCGCCCGCGTTCGATGGAGGCTCTTAACAGGAGCACATCGCGCCGCCGCGCCAACGCGTCGCAAGGTCCACAGCACCACATCCCCCGTGGCTGTGACGCCGCCTGATCGACCGCACACCCTGGAAGGACGTTTCTTGCAAAGCACTGATTCAAAAGACAAATCCAAGGCCACCAGCGGAGCCGTCGAGCACACCCCGCTGATGAAGCAGTTCTTCGCCGCAAAGTCGGACTACCCCGATCTGCTGCTGTTCTTCCGCATGGGCGACTTCTACGAGCTGTTCTACGACGATGCGCGCAAGGCCGCGCGGTTGCTGGATATCACGCTGACCCAGCGCGGCAGCTCCGGCGGCGCGCCGATCCCGATGGCCGGCGTGCCGGTGCATGCCTACGAAGGCTACCTGGCGCGGCTGGTAGCGCTTGGCGAATCGGTGGCCATCTGCGAACAGATCGGCGACCCGGCGCTGGCCAAGGGACTGGTCGAGCGCAAGGTGGTGCGCATCGTCACGCCAGGCACGGTAACCGACGAGGCGCTGCTGGACGAGCGCCGCGACACCTTGCTGATGGCCATCTCGCGCAGCAAGCAGGGCTACGGCCTGGCGTGGGCGGATCTGGCCGGTGGCCGCTTCCTGGTCAATGAAGTGGACGGCGAGGACGCGCTGGAAGCCGAACTCGCGCGGCTGGAGCCTGCCGAACTGCTGGTGCCCGACGAAGACAACTGGCCCGAATTCCTGCGTGGCCGCATCGGCGTGCGGCGCCGGCCGCCGTGGTTGTTCGATGCCGACAGCGGGCGGCGCCAGCTGCTGGCGTTTTTCAAACTGCACGATCTGTCCGGCTTCGGCATCGATGACAAACCCTGCGCCACCGCCGCGGCCGGTGCATTGCTCGGCTATGTCGAAGAAACCCAGAAGCAGCGCCTGCCGCACCTGACCTCGATCGCAATGGAAGCGGCCAGCGAAGCAATCTCGATGAACGCCGCCACGCGCCGCCATCTGGAACTGGACACGCGCGTGGACGGCGACACGCGCAACACGCTGCTCGGCGTGTTGGACAGCACGGTCACGCCGATGGGCGGGCGCTTGCTGCGGCGCTGGCTGCATCGCCCGCTGCGGCTGCGTGAGGTGCTGGTGCAACGCCACCATGCGGTGGGCACCCTGATCGACCACGGCACCGATGCCGACATCCGCGACGCGTTCCGCGCGCTTGGCGATCTGGAACGCATCCTCACCCGCGTGGCACTGCGCTCGGCACGCCCGCGTGATTTCTCCACCTTGCGTGATGGCCTGGCGCTGTTGCCGCAGGTGCGTGCGTTGCTGGCGCCACTGGATTCGCCGCGACTGCAGACCCTGTTTGCCGAACTCGGCGAACACGATGCCACCGCGCATCTGCTGGTCAGCGCGGTGGCCGAACAACCGCCGCTCAAGCTCAGCGATGGCGGCGTCATCGCCACCGGCTACGACGCCGAGCTGGACGAGCTGCGCCGGCTGTCCACCAACGCCGACCAGTTCCTGATCGATCTGGAACAGCGCGAGCGCGAGAGCAGCGGCATCGGCACGCTCAAGGTGGGCTACAACCGCGTACACGGCTACTACATCGAGATCAGCAAGGGCCAGGCCGACAAGGCGCCGTTGCACTACAGCCGCCGGCAGACGCTGACCAATGCCGAGCGCTACATCACCGAAGAACTCAAGAGTTTCGAAGACAAGGTGCTGTCGGCGCGCGAGCGTTCGCTATCGCGCGAAAAGCTGCTGTACGAAGGCCTGCTCGATGCGCTGGGCGGCACGCTCGAAGGGCTCAAGCGCTGCGCCGGCGCATTGAGCGAACTGGATGTACTGGCCGCCTTCGCCGAACGCGCGCAAGCACTGGACTGGTCGCAACCCGAACTGGACAGCGCGCCGTGTCTGCGCATCGAACGCGGCCGCCACCCGGTGGTGGAAGCCGTGCGCGACCAGCCATTCGAACCCAACGATCTTGACCTGCACCCGGACCGCCGCATGCTGGTCATCACCGGCCCGAACATGGGCGGTAAATCGACCTACATGCGGCAGAACGCGTTGATCGTGTTGCTGGCGCATATCGGCAGCTATGTACCGGCCAGCCGCGCGGTCATCGGGCCGATCGACCGCATCCTCACCCGCATCGGCGCCGGCGACGACCTGGCGCGCGGGCAATCCACCTTCATGGTGGAAATGGCCGAGACCAGCTACATCCTGCATCACGCTACGCCGCAATCGCTGGTGCTGATGGACGAGATCGGCCGCGGCACCTCCACCTACGATGGCCTGGCCTTGGCCGATGCGGTGGTGCGTCATCTGGCCCACACCAATCGCTGCTACACGCTGTTTGCCACGCATTATTTCGAGCTCACCGCCCTGGCGGATGCCTCGCATGCCGGTGGCGGCAGCGCCATCGCCAACGTGCATCTGGATGCGGTGGAACACGGCGAGCGCCTGGTGTTCATGCATGCGGTCAAGGACGGCCCGGCCAATCGCAGCTTTGGCTTGCAGGTGGCCGCGCTGGCCGGCCTGCCCAAGGCGGCGGTGCAGCAGGCACGCCGCCGGCTGGCCGAACTGGAGCAACGCGGCGGCGACAGCCACGCCGCCGAGATGGCACCCGCCGCGCTGGATGCACCGCAGCAATTCGGCCTGTTCACCGCGCCGTCTTCGGCCGCGCAGGAAGCCTTGCAGGCGCTGGATCCGGACGAGCTCACGCCCAAGCAGGCACTGGAAGCGCTGTACCGGCTCAAGGCGCTGCTCTGAAGCAGCGCAATCCGGCCTGTGGCGCGCTGATCGCGTCCCAGGTCTGCGTGTACGCAATGCTGATCAACGCCTGAAGTAAGCCGCGCGCCAGATCGCCAACTTTTTTCTCGACAACGAACTGCACGTAACCAGCATCACTCTGGCCGCCACTGACATCTTACCGCTGCTGGAAAGCGACCCGGCACCGCTATAACGCCCACCTGCGTTGCACGCTTGGCAGCGCTAGCAGCGCCACCTCAAGGATGCTGCTAGTTATTGCGTGCTGTACCGAAGACGCCACTACTGATTCCAGGCGCCGCGCAGTTTAGGCACTGCTGCCGGGAGCTCTCTGCTGCAGCTAAAGCACCGCAACTGATCCCCAGCCGTCGCACGCTCCAGGCGCTGCCACCGCCCCCGCAGCGCACTCGCATCGACGCTCCGATACACGCCGCCCTCCCCGCCCCGCACCATCTCCGGATTGCCCTGCGCGCCAGACAAGCGCACCCTGCCGCAACGCTTGCTCACCAGGATTCGGCACCGATGACCACCTCCGACTCGCTCACCTCGCAACTTGCCGCGCAACTGCAGGGCCCGCAGCTGCAGCAGCTCGCCAGCCGCCTCGGCATCGCACCGGAGCAGGCGCAATCGGCGGTGCAGACCGCTCTCCCCTTGCTGATGGGCGCGCTGGGCCGCAACAGCCAGCAGGCCGGCGGCACGCAGGCGCTGGCCAGCGCATTACAGCGCGACCATGCCGCCGCACCAGACCTCGGCAGTCTGTTGGGCTCGCTACTGGGTGGCTCGGCCAGCGGCGCGCAGGCCAATGGCGCCGGCATCGTCGGTCACCTGTTCGGCGACAAGGCGCCACAGGCGGCCGCGGGGCTGGGCCAAGCCACCGGCCTGGAACCCAGCAAGGCCAACCTGATGCTACAGCTGCTGGCGCCCATCGTGATGGCATATCTGGCCAAGCGCTTCCTGGGCGGCGGCACGGCCGACACCAGCCAGCTGGGCAATGCGTTGGCGCAGGAACAGAGCCATGTGCGCAGCGACAGCAGCGTCGGCGGCCTGCTCGGCAGCGTGCTGGACCAGGATGGCGACGGCCAGCTCGGCCTGGGCGATGTGATGAAGCTGGGCGGCAGCCTGTTCGGCAAGCGCTGACGCCGCCGACGCCTGGGCACCCGCGTCCTATCCATAGCGTGACGCTATCGATATGGTTGGATAATTCGAATTCCGCTAATGATCGGCGTTGTATATCGTGTGCCCACACCCGTGTTGAGCCCGCCACCGATGCAGCCGCTGTCGTTTATACCCGTCGTCGTACAGCGCCCATCGGCCGCCGCACCGCCCTGACGCACCCGCGTCACCAACGTCGCCCAGATTCGCTTCACCACCGCCGCAGTCTTTCCACCAGCGCGCGCCCTCCGGCACGCAGCTCCCTACGTGCAGCCGCACCCAGGTAAATGCCATGACTACCGAAGCAAAGTGCCCCTTCAACCACAGCGTCGTCGGCGCCGGCACCACCAATCGCGATTGGTGGCCCAAGCAACTGCGCGTGGACCTGCTCAACCAGCACTCGGCCCGCTCCAATCCGCTGGCGGCGTCTTTTAACTACGCAGAAGCCTTCAAGCGCCTGGACCTGCAGGCGCTCAAGCAGGAGCTGCGCGCATTGATGACCGATTCGCAGGACTGGTGGCCGGCCGACTTCGGGCATTACGGCCCGCTGTTCGTGCGTATGGCCTGGCACAGCGCCGGCACCTACCGCACCGGTGACGGCCGCGGGGGCGGCGGCCGCGGGCAACAGCGCTTCGCGCCACTCAACAGCTGGCCGGACAACGTCAGCCTGGACAAGGCACGCCGCCTGCTGTGGCCGATCAAGCAGAAGTATGGCCAAGCGATTTCCTGGGCCGACCTGATGATCCTCACCGGCAACGTCGCGCTCGAGTCGATGGGCTTCAAGACCTTCGGTTTTGCCGGCGGCCGCGAAGACACCTGGGAGCCGGACCAGGACCTGTATTGGGGCCGCGAAACCAAGTGGCTGGGTGGCGATGACCGCTACGCGCACGGCTCGCCGGGCGTGGACCAGGCGCATGGCGTGCTGGTCAAGGACGACGACAGCGAAGTGCAGCACACCCGCGATCTGGAAAACCCGTTGGCCGCCGTGCAGATGGGCCTGATCTACGTCAACCCGGAAGGCCCGGACGGAAATCCCGACCCGCTGTTGGCGGCCAAGGACATCCGCGACACCTTCGGCCGCATGGCCATGAACGACGAAGAGACCGTGGCGCTGATCGCTGGCGGCCACACCTTCGGCAAGACTCACGGTGCTGCCGATGCCGCGCACGTGGCGGCCGAGCCGGAAGCCAGCGACCTGGAAAGCCAGGGCCTGGGCTGGCACAACAGCTTCGGCAGCGGCAAGGGCGGCGACACCATCACCAGCGGCCTGGAAGTGACCTGGACCACCACCCCGGCGCAGTGGAGCAACGACTTCTTCGACCACCTGTTCGGCTTCGAGTGGGAGCTGAGCAAGAGCCCGGCCGGTGCGCATCAGTGGGTAGCCAAGAACGCCCAGGCCATCATTCCCGATGCGCACGACGCCTCCAAAAAGCGTCTGCCAACGATGCTCACCACCGATCTGGCGCTGCGCATCGATCCGGCGTACGAGGCCATCTCGCGCCGCTTCCACGCCAACCCGGACCAGTTCGCCGATGCCTTTGCGCGCGCCTGGTTCAAACTCACCCACCGCGACATGGGCCCGCGCGCACGCTATCTCGGCGCGGATGTGCCGGCCGAAGAATTGCTGTGGCAGGACCCGATCCCGGCCGTAAACCATGCGCTAATCGATGCACAGGACGCTGCCGCGCTCAAGCAGACCGTGCTGAGCTCGGGCCTGAGCGTTGCGCAACTGGTTGCCACCGCCTGGGCCTCGGCATCCAGCTTCCGTGGCTCGGACAAGCGCGGCGGTGCCAATGGTGCGCGCATTCGTCTGGCCCCGCAGAAGGACTGGGCTTCCAACGAGCCTGCGCAGCTGGCCCAGGTGCTGGCCACGCTGGAGCGTATCCAGGCCGACTTCAATGCACGCCAGTCCGGTGGCAAGCAGATCTCGCTGGCCGACCTGATCGTGCTGGGCGGCAATGCCGCAGTCGAACAGGCCGCGCACGCCGCCGGCCACGCGGTCACCGTGCCGTTCGCCCCCGGCCGCATGGATGCCTCGCAAGCGCAGACCGACGTGGAATCGTTCGCAGTGCTCGAGCCGGTAGCCGATGGCTTCCGCAACTACGCCAAGGCCCGCTACGCGGTGTCTGCCGAAGCGCTGCTGATCGACAAGGCCCAGTTGCTGACCCTCACCGCACCGGAAATGACCGTACTGGTCGGCGGCCTGCGCGTGCTCGGCGCCAACACCGGGCAGTCGCACAATGGCGTCTTCACTACCCGTCCGGGCGTGTTGAGCAACGACTTCTTCGCCAACCTGCTCGACATGCGCACCGAGTGGAAAGCCACGTCCGAGACCAAGGAAACCTACGAAGGCCGCGACCGTGCCACCGGTGAGCACAAGTGGACCGGAACACGCGTGGATCTGGTGTTTGGTTCCAACTCGATCCTGCGCGCGGTGGCCGAGGTCTATGCCAGCGCAGACGCACAGGAGAAGTTTGTGCAGGACTTCGTGGCCGCGTGGACCAAGGTAATGCAGCTGGACCGTTTCGACCTGGCCTGAGTGAAGCGCAGCACCCGCTTGCTGCGCGTGCTGTCATGGGCGAGCGCGATTGCTGCCGACACGCGCTGCCACTGTAGTAACGCAAACGCCCCGGTTAGCCGGGGCGTTTGCGTCTGTGGCGTTGCGCGCGATTGCGCTGTGGCCGCGATACGGCATACGTGCGGCGTGGCGCATTCCACATGATGTTCTGTGGTGCTGCGTCGTACGGCCGATAGAGCGTTTAGGCACCAGGATTCCGCGTCGTACGGCTGAGTGATGAAGGCATGAGATGCGCCGCGCTTCATGCAACCTCGCTGCACGATCACCGGCCCTACATCCGCAACCGCAACCGCAACCGCAACCGCAACGCTACAACGCGTCGATATCACCCAGCGCCGTGATCAAGCGACGTGCGCGTTTATCTGGCTTGCCATCGGGCGGGCGATACCCGGTGCGCTCGGCGGCACGTTGCAGCCGCCACTGCGCGCGCGCTTCGCGCGATGCCTCGGTTTCTGTGTAGAGCGCCTGCGCCACCGGCGCCGGGCCGCGCACCTCGCTCAGGGCCGCCACGGTGATCTCGAAAATTTCGCCGCCGCGGTCGATCCGCAGTTGCTCGCCAGTGCGCACTGCGCGCGACGGTTTAGGACGCTGACCGGCCACATCCACCTTGCCGGTATCCACCGCATGCTTGGCCAGGCTGCGCGTCTTGAAAAAGCGCGCCGCCCAGAGCCAGACATCCAGCCTGACCGTGACTACTGATTCCACCTGTAGAGTCATTGCGTTGTGCTTGTCGTATCCGTTGAGGGGCCGCCGCAGCGCTCCGTCCGTTCGAAACTGCCGGGGGACAGGCAACGATCTGCCGCGATTTCCGATATTTGGGCCGGGCCCAGGGAACTCAAGCAAGGCCAGCCAGCGCGCAATGGCGTATACGGCGCGGTGCCTGAACGCTTCGGTATTGCGCTCGCCGCATGTGGCGTTACGGGCGCGCGCACGCAGCACTTGCAACGCACCCAGTGCATCGAAGCCCGCAACTCAAGTCGCTGCGGCACGCCTGGTGCGTTCACGCCAACCGCCGCCGCGCACAGGCATCAGCAATCCTGGACCGCCTCTGCGAAGCCCTCAAGAGAAACTCCGGTAGTCACCGCCGTGCCCGCAGGCACTGCGCCGATCCCGGTAGGCACACACAGCCGTCGCAGCTCAGCCGGAGCAACACCACCTTTCAGCGCGTATTTCCTCCGAACCGCAACGCAGCGCCGCCGCGCATGCATGCCGCACACCCGCAATGCTAGTGTGCGCAGCTTCTGCACATGGCTGGCCCGCGATGCCCAAATCCGCCGTATTGACCGAGGGACCGATCGGCAAGAACCTGCTGCTGTTCGCGTTGCCGATCCTGGCAGGCAACATTGCCCAGTCGCTCAACGGCTCGATCAATGCGATCTGGATCGGCCGCTATCTCGGCGAAGCCGCGCTCACTGCGGCGGCCAACGCCAACAGCATCATGTTCTTTCTGATCGGCTCGGTGTTCGGCATCGGCATGGCCGCCACCATCCTGATCGGCCAGGCCATGGGCGCGCGCGACATCGCCCAGGCACGCAAGGTCATGGGCACCAGCGCCACGTTCTTTGGCGGATTGTCGGCACTGATCGCCGTCGCCGGCTGGTGGCTGGCGCCACACCTGCTTGCGGCGATGGGCACGCCACCGGCCTCGCTGGCGCTCGCCGAGGATTACCTGCGGGTGATCTTTGTGGCCATGCCCACCATCTACCTGTTCGCGTTCCTGTCGGCGGCCCTGCGCGGCACCGGCGATGCACGCACGCCGTTTCGCTTCCTGCTGCTCTCGGTCGTGCTGGACATCGTGTTCAACCCGCTGCTGATCTTCGGCGTTGGCCCGTTTCCACAGCTGGGCATCGCCGGCGCGGCCTGGGCCACGGTGCTGGCGCAGTCGGTGGCGCTGGTGGGACTACTGCTGTATCTGCGCAGCCACGGCCACGTGCTGTGGCTGGGACGGCGCGACCTGGCGCTGTTCCGCATCGATGCCGCCATCCTGCGCGCGCTGGTGGGCAAAGGCGTGCCGATGGGATTGCAGATGGTGCTGATCTCGCTGGCCATGATCGCGATGCTGACGCTGGTCAACGGCTTCGGCACCGATACCGCTGCCGCCTATGGCGCAGCCCTGCAGCTGTGGAACTACGTGCAGATGCCGGCGATGGCGCTCGGCGCGGCCTGCTCGACGATGGCCGCGCAGAATGTCGGCGCCGGCCTGTGGGCGCGCGTGGATGCCACCGCCCGCACCGGTGTGGCCGCCAATTTCCTGATGACCGGCCTGCTCATCGCACCGCTGATCCTGTTCGACCGCTGGACGCTGGCATTGTTCCTTCCCAGCGACAGCCCGGCGCTGGAGATCGCGCGCCACCTCAACCATATTTCGATCTGGTCGTTCCTGCTGTTCGGCGTGACCTTCGTGGTTTCCGGCGTGGTGCGTGCCACCGGCGCGGTGATCCCGCCACTGCTGATCCTGGCGTTCGCGCTGTGGGGCATCCGCGTGCCGCTGGCCAACCTGCTGCTGCCGCACCTGGGCGCGGACGCGGTGTGGTGGAGCTTTCCGATCAGCTCGGCCTGCTCGATGCTGCTGTCGCTGGCGTACTACCGCTGGGGTGGCTGGCGC
The DNA here is from genome assembly GCF_030208825.1 of Xanthomonas sp. LMC-A-07. Classification (NCBI taxonomy): domain Bacteria; kingdom Pseudomonadati; phylum Pseudomonadota; class Gammaproteobacteria; order Lysobacterales; family Lysobacteraceae; genus Xanthomonas; species Xanthomonas sp. LMC-A-07. Next base: position 112,354 of record NZ_JARVTF010000020.1, on the reverse strand, counting down.
AAGGCACGCATGCTGGCAACACCGGCGCATCCCTCCGAACTGGCATCGGCAGCGGAAGTGCTGGCCCACCCGGCCGCCCCGATTGCCGACCCCGCCCCACTGACCGAGCCGCCTGCAGCGCAGCCGCGCTAATCGTTTAGCGAAGTTGCTGTTTGCGGTGCTTTGCAGGCCGATCGAGCACTGCAACGCGATGCGCGAAGTGCTGCACCGCCGTGACCGACGCAATGGAACGCCGACGGCAACGTGCGCAAAAAAACCGTGATGGCCGCACGTGGCAACACAGCGGATACCGGCGCAGCAAATGACGGACGGCACTGCTCCGTAGAAGATGGCTAGATGCCGAAAGACGACGCGCGCGCATCACGTCAGCGGATCCTGCCACCTGTCATTCGGTCACCTGCTCAGTCTGCACATATGTGCGACGAGACGATTTGGCAGCACTGCACCCTACAGCTGACCGCGCGACGCGTGCGCTGCCACCAATGACGCAGTCACGCACTACGCAGCTTGTGTCCGCAGCAGATCGAAGACGCAGAGCGACTCACGCCGGGAAGAATGCGTGACACGTCGCGCGTGTTGAATGCATCAATGCATCGACAGCTGCGCTGCAGGGTTAAACCACATGCAGCGCACTGACCAGCGTCTGCGCCAGTATCGCTACTGCCCGACAGCAACCGCATCGCGTGCTCTAACTGCATCAATGCAGCGACAGCTGCGCTGCAATGTCGAACCAACCCGCCGCACTACCTCGCGTACGAAAGCCTCGCTACGACTCGACAACAAACCGGCACGCCACAACGGTCATTGCCATCGCATTGCTTACCGCCTTGCAGGCAGCCAAACGCCGAAACGCAAACAGCCGCCCGAAGGCGGCTGTTTGGCAGTAGCGGGACAAGCCCGCCAATGTGACTTACTCAGCCTTGGCAGCAGCCTGGCGAGCAGCCTTGGCCTGCGCAGCGGCAGCCAGATCTTCCTTGATGCGGGCAGCCTTGCCTTCCAGACCACGCAGGTAATACAGCTTACCGGCGCGGACCTTACCGCGGCGCTTCACTTCGACCGAGTCGATGATGGCGCTGTGGGTCTGGAACACGCGCTCGACGCCGAAGCCGTGCGAGATCTTGCGCACGGTGAACGCGGAGTTCAGGCCAGCATTCTTGGTACCGATCACGACACCCTCATAGGCCTGCACGCGCTCGCGGTTGCCTTCTTTCACCTTGACGTTCACCACGACGGTGTCGCCCTGGTTGAACTCCGGCAGCTGGCGCTGGATCTGGGCGGCTTCGAAGTCAGCCAGGATGGTCTTGTTGAGTTTGCTCATGATGGGCACCGCGTGTCTGGTGATATTGGACCGGCAGTCGCCGCACGGCGATTGCTCGAGGTTCGTGGCAGGGCCAGACGCAAGGCTGGCCAGCAAGCCGCGTATTATACCCCTATCTGTTTCGCTAGAGCTAGGGGTGAGCCCTTATTTCTCGTCGCCCGGGGCAAGTTCGCGACGGAACTCTTCCAGCAGACGTCGATCCTGCTTATCCAATGTGGCCTCGTCGAGCAACTCCGGCCGACGCAGCCAGGTCCGGCCCAACGATTGCTGCCGCCGCCAGCGCGCAATGGCGCCGTGGTTGCCCGACCGCAGCACCTCCGGCACATCGCCCCAGGCATGGCTGGATGGATGGCTGTAGTGCGGGCAGTCCAGCAGCCCCTGCGGGCCTTCGAAACTGTCCTGGGCTGCGGATTCGGCATCGTTCAACACGCCGTCCTGCAACCGGGTCACCACATCCACCAGTACCGCCGCACCGAGCTCGCCACCGGACAATACGTAGTCGCCGATGGAGATTTCCATGTCCACGGCCTGGTCGAGAAAGCGCTCGTCGACACCTTCATAGCGCCCGCACAGCAGCACCATCCGTGGCAACTGGGCCAGCTCGCGCGCCAGTGACTGGGTCAGCGGACGCCCTTGCGGGCTGAGGTAGATCACCGGTGCCGGCCGCGCATCGGCGGCTTGCGCCGCTTCCAGACAGGCCCGCAACGGCTCGATCAACATCACCATGCCGGGGCCGCCACCGAAGGGACGGTCGTCCACCCGGCGGTAATTGCCCTGCGCATGGTCGCGCGGATTCCAGCCCTGCAATTCCAGCAGCCCACGTTCCTGCGCCCGCCCGACCACGCCGAACGCCGCGCATTGCGCGATGAACTCGGGAAACAGGCTGATGACGTCGATGCGCACTGGGGAATCGGGACCGGGGAATGGGGAGAGCAAGAGCGGAGCCAAAGCACCGCTTCGATCAGAAATCCGGATCCCAGTCGACCACGATCAGATTGGCCTCGAAATCCACCGACTTGACGTACTCCGGCAACACAAACGGGATCATCCGCTCGCGATCGCCGCGCACCACCACCACATCGTTGGACCCGGTGGAGAACAGATGCGAGACCGTGCCGAGCTTGACGCCCTCGACGGTTTCCACCTGCAAGCCTTCCAGATCCACCCAGTAATACTCATCGGGGTTGGGCGGCGGCAGCGCACTGCGGGCCACATAGATCTCGGTCCCGTGCATGGCTTCGACGGTGTCGCGGTCGGTGATGTCGGGGAACACCGCAATCAGGTTCTTGCCCTGATCACGTCCACGGACCCCACTGAGCACCGACTCCTGACCCGACGGCGTGCGCACGATCCACGGCTGATAGCGGAAGATCGCACTGCGCGGCTCGGTCCAGGATTCGAGCTTGAGCTCGCCCTTGACACCAAAAGCGCCGACAATCCTGCCTAACAGGATGCGGCGCTCGGTCGGCTTCATCTGTGTCGACTCTGGGCCAGGCAGCGACGCCCGGCCCTCAAGATCAGGCCGCAGCGGCCTGGGACTTGGAGGCTTCGCGATACAGGTTACGCACCTTATCGGTCAGCTGTGCGCCCTGGCCGACCCAATGGTCGACGCGCGCAACGTCCAGCACGACGCGCGGCTCGGCGCCCTGCGCAACCGGGTTGTAGTAACCCAGACGCTCGATGTTGCGGCCGTCGCGCGCGCTGCGCACGTCGGTCACGATGATGTGGTAGAACGGACGCTTCTTGGCGCCGCCGCGGGTCAGTCGAATCTTGACCATGGTGTGTATTCCTAAGTTGCCCAGTCGCCAGGGTGGCGCGGTAAGCCGGCGATTATAGCGGGCCCCGTCGGCGAAGCCAACCCACCAGCTAGCAGCGCCTGCCATCGCTCAAATCGCTTGCCAGGGCTGGGTTTGCAGGGCCTGGGCCAGGAGCGGCAGTTGCGCGGTATGCGGGCCCCAGCGGGCCGGCCCCATCGCCACGATCGCCTGCTGCCCCCGCGCATTACAGGCAAATGCCCCATCAAACCGGTCCAGTTCGTCCAGCGGTACCGGCCGACGGATCTGGCTGACTCCCAGCGCCTCCAGCCCGGCCTGCAGCAGCTGTTGGCGGGTGCCCAGCAAGGCCGGGCCCTGCGGCCAGACCACGCCGCCACGCTCCCACAGGCCAAGATTCCAGAACGCGCCTTCCAGCACCCTGCCCTGCGGGTCCTGCAGCACCACGTCGTCATGATCGGCATTCATCGCCAACCGCCGCAGGTGCAGCAGCGGGAACGTGCCGACATGCTTGAGCTCCGGCTGCTCACGGACGTAGGGGGTCACCTGCACCCGCAGCCCGGTGTCGGGCATGTCCAGCGGCGGCGAGACCGCCACCAACACATCCAGCGCCACCTCGCGCAGCGGGTTGCGGAAGTCGTAGTCCTGCGCGAACACGGTAATCCGCACACTGGCGTCGGCCATGGCAGAGGCCTGCAGCGCCGTCTGCAGCTGCGCGCGTACCTGCGCGGGAGTGAGTTCCTGTCCGAACAACGCACGGCTGCCCTCCTGCAGCCGCTGCAGATGCAACTCCAGGCCCTGGGTGGCGCCGCCGCGCACCTGCAACGAGGTGAAGTGGCCGTAGTTGACCAGCGCCGCGGCGCCGAGCTGGGCCGCGGTGGCGGGCGCGCCGTTGCAGAAGATCACCGGCACACGCGCGCCTGTGCCTGGCTCCACCACTGCGTGACGAGGTCGGCGGCCGGCTGCGCGGGCGCCATCCAGGCGGACTGCCCCGCCCAGGCTTGCAAGGCGTCCAGCCGATTTTCGCGGGCGGCCGCTTGGCGCATCACGGCCGTCAGCGCGCGCTGCACCGGGTAGGGCGTCGGCGGTGGCGCATCGGCCGCGCCGGCGGCGCGGACGTAAGCCGTGGCGATCGACCGCCCCAGGCGCCCGGAAAATGCCCGCGTTGGCCAGGTCTGCTCCGGCTCTGTGACCGCCAGGGCGTCAGCCCAGGCGCCGGGCAGCGCCGCTTCGGGCGTGCGCAACAAACCGGTGCCGATCTGCACCGCGCTGGCACCAAGGGTGAGGGCCGCAGCAATTCCACGTGCATCGGCAATGCCGCCGGCGGCGATGACCGGAATCTCCAGGTGGTCGACCAGCAGTGGCAGCAACGCGAACAACCCGGTCATCTGGCGCTCGGCCTGGCTGGCATCGAACGCACCGCGGTGACCGCCGGCTTCCGCCCCCTGCGCAACCACCGCATCGGCGCCCGCAGCCTGCGCTGCACGTGCCTCCTCCAATGTGGTGGCGCAGGCGAACCAGGCGATGCCGGCGGATTTCAGGCGGCTGACCTGATCGGGCCGGAACACGCCCATGATCGAGGAGGCCACTGCCGGGCGGGCCTCCAGCAATGCATCGAACTGCGCATCGAAATCGGCCGGGGTGGCATCGCCGGCATCGGCCGCCACCGCCGGGCCCCACTGCTCCAGAAATGCACGCATGCGCGCTTCGGCATCGGCGTCGCGGTCGGGCGCCGGATCGGGGATCCACAGATTGACCTGTGCCGGCCCGTCACTGGCCTGCCGGAAGGCCTGCACCCAGGCCACGATGTCCTGCGGTTGCGACAGCACCGCGCCCATCGCGCCCATGCCGCCCGCCGCGGCCACCGCAGCCGACAACGGCACCGGGCAGGCGCCGGCCATCGGGCTGAGCAGGATCGGCACGCGCAACCCGAAGCGCTGGCAGAACGCGGCAACGTGCGCATAGGGACCATCTGTCGCCAGGGTGGCGGCGGCGGCCATGTCAGTGCGCGCCTTCCAGCAACTGCACGATCCTGGGCCACTGCATCTGCCGCGCCAGGTCCAGCGCGGTCTTGCCGCTCGGAGTGCGCAAGGTGGGGTCGGCCCCATGCTGCAGGAGCAAGGCGACTGGCTGGTAATTGCCAGCAAGCGCATCGCGCTGCAACAGTGTCCAGCCTGCGTCATCGCGCAGCTGCGCCATCTCCGGCTGATCGCGCAGGCCTTCGTCGAACTTGGGGCCCATGTTCTCGCTCATCGGATGCTCCTGTTGCAGCGGATCTTCGACCGCTGGCGCAACAGGCGTGCCCTTGCCGCCGAACATCTTGTCGAACAGGCCCGGTTTGCGCGCCGCAGCCTGTGCCGGCACCAGCCGCACCGCGCCGGGCTCGCCGAAATCCAGGCCCCAGGCCGCATCGTGCTCGGCGCGCTCGTCCGGCGCCATGCCACGCCGCATGGCATCGATGGTGTGGCCGCCGTAGACCTTGCCGTCGACCACGTACATCCAGTCTTCCAGATCCGCGAACGGAGCCGACACCGCGTCGCCGGCTGTCAGCGCTTCGATCCATTCCGGTTCGTTGAGCAGGCTGCCGGAGATCTGCTCGCCGTCGAAGTGCACATCGGAGATCCACATGTGCTCATGCGTTGGCGCACCGTGCACTTCCTGCGCGGCGCTGTCGGTGGCGAACGGCAGTTTGACTGCGGCCATGTCCAGACCAGGAACGATGCGGCGGTATTCCCAGGACAACTCACGCCAGAAGAATTTGAACGTGTCGCGCGCGGCGATATAGCCCGCCTGCAACGCGGCATCCTGGTTGTCTGCGAAATACATCCGGGTATCGCTCATCTGCTGGCGCTCCTGCCAAGAAAGAGGCCACACGCTACTGCAGCCATGCAGCGAGGGCAACGCGTACACAACAGATGTAGCGCGATGCCGGAGCCGTGCGTGCATAAGCCAAACCGCTGCTGGAAGGCATTGGTATGCGAAAACGAACCCATCGTGGCACGGCCCGGCCAGGGAGACATCATGGCCATTGTCCCTGCGCCTGGCGTGCGCTCGCCAAATTCAGAACCGGCGCCCACGCGGCATGGCGCTCAACGCCGATCAGTTACTGCAACGGCAACGGCAGGACATCCCGGTACCAGTCTTCCACCATCACATCGCGCAATGCGAACGCGCGCACGGCCTGGGGACGCTGCACAAACGCACCCCACAGGCGAATGTCGACAAATGCCGATGAGGGCCGCGTGCGCCACGCCGCCGGACCGAAGAGACGAACTTCCAGGCAATAGAAGCCATCGGCGATGCAGGTGATTTGCCTGCACGCAGGTGTTGCCGCACTTGCCCATAGGTGCTCGAGATCCGGGCCACGGACGAGCTTGAAAACACGCAGCTCGCCCTGGGTGCGCCCGGTGCAATTGTCGGGCAAGGGCAGCGGCTGGTCGAAGTGTTCGGCGGCCCAGGCGCATTCCAGAGCCAGCACATCGCCCTGGCTCAGTTGCAGAAAATAACGATGAAGATGGGTATTTTCTTCCCGCCATGACGAAGCGGGATCCGGCGCTGCCGTCACGTCCCACGCATCCTGCGCGCTGCCGAATAACAGCACCGATCCGCTTGGCGCCGCAGACACTGTCGTCGTTTCCAATTTCGCATGCGGCAGCACACGCGCTTCGTCTTCGATACGCACTCTTGGCGTGCCGTCGTCGCACTGTTCATAACGCAGATGCGAGCCATGCGCGGGCCGCCACGGCAGCGCAAGCCGGTCCGGCTCCGGCACGCACACCCAAAGACTCACCACACCTGGCGAAGGGCCATACGCCTGACCGATGCCGACTGAGTACACGCCGGTTTGCCCCACCGACACACGCACCTCGCGCGTTGCGAAAACGTCCAGCCACTGCGGATGGTTGGCGGCAGGACGCCAGAGATCGCAGCGCCACTGGGCAGGTGCGTCGCCGTCGTTCGGTGCGCGGTGAAATGCGAGCACCAGCGCATCGCCTGTCCGCAGGAAAACATCGACCGTCGTACAGACGTCCTGCCGCGGGTAACGCTCTTCTTCGTAGGCGGCGACGTCGATGACATGGCGTCGCCATTGACGCGGCGTGTCCGGGCCAGGCCGCAGATCAGCGGGCCGCAGCGGCGTGTTCGGCAATGCCGCCAGGCGGATGGTCGACTTCGACTTCGACTTCGACTTCGGCATTGGCGTCGGCGCGGTATCGGACACCGCTGCTGCACCCGGCGGTTCACCAGCGACGTTTGCGCGCGCCTCGGCGCGTTCATCGATCAGCCCGGCGACCACCACGACCACTACCCAATACACCACCACCGCCAGCAGCACCGTCCAGCCAGTGGTCGACTGCAGCGCCAGCGTGATCGCCAGCGCGAGTTCCAGGCTGCGTCTACCAGCCACGGTACTCATGCGCGTCAGCGCCTGGAACTCAGCGGAACGGCATACCGCCGCGGCCGCCCATGGCGCCCATCATGCCTTTCATGTTGCGCATCAGGCCCTTCATGCCGCCGCCGGCCAGCTTGCCCATCATCTTTTCCATTTGCTGGTACTGCTTCATCAGCTTGTTGACGTCGGCCGGCTGCATGCCGGAGCCGCGCGCGATGCGGGCGCGGCGCGAGCCATTGAGCAACGCCGGGTTGCGGCGTTCCTTCTTGGTCATCGAGTTGATGATGGCGATCATGCGCGGCACTTCCTTGCCGGTGACCTGCTGCTTGACGTTGTCCGGGATCTGGCCCATGCCCGGCAGCTTGTCCATCAGCCCATGGATGCCGCCCATGTTCTGCATCTGCTCGAGCTGTTCCTTCATGTCGTTGAGGTCGAACTTTTTGCCCTTGGCGACCTTGGCGGCAAGCTTGGCGGCTTTTTCCTGGTCGACACTGTGCTCGACCTGCTCCACCAGCGACAGCACGTCGCCCATGTCCAGGATGCGGCTGGCCACGCGGTCCGGATGGAACACGTCCAGGCCGTCGGTCTTTTCGCCGGTGCCGACGAACTTGATCGGCTTGCCGGTGATGTAGCGCACGCTCAGGGCCGCACCGCCGCGCGCGTCACCGTCGGTCTTGGTCAGCACCACGCCGGTGAGCGGCAGTGCCTCGCCGAAGGCCTTGGCGGTGTTGGCCGCGTCCTGGCCGGTCATCGCATCGACCACGAACAGGGTTTCGGTGGGATTGACCGCGGCGTGCAGCGCCTTGATCTCGTCCATCATCGCCGCATCGATCGCCAGGCGGCCGGCGGTATCGACCAGCAGCACGTCGGCGAAGGACTTGCGTGCGTCGCTGATGGCGGCGCGCACGATGTCCACCGGCTTCTGCGAGGCATCGGAGGGGAAGAACAGCACGCCGACCTGTTCGGCCAGGGTCTTGAGCTGCTCGATCGCGGCCGGGCGATAGACGTCGGCCGAGACCACCATGACCTTTTTCTTGCGCTTTTCCTTCAGGTGCTTGGCGAGCTTGCCCACGGTGGTGGTCTTGCCCGCACCCTGCAGGCCCGCCATCAGGATGATGGCCGGCGCCGGCACATTGAGGTTGAGGTCGGCAGCGGCGGCGCCCATGACGGCGGTGAGCTCGTCGCGCACGATCTTGATCAGCGCCTGGCCCGGGGTCAGCGACTTGAGCACTTCCTGGCCCACCGCGCGCACCTTGATGCGTTCGATCAGGGCCTGCACCACCGGCAGCGCGACGTCGGCCTCGAGCAGCGCAATGCGCACCTCACGGGTGGCTTCGCGGATGTTCTCCTCGGTCAGGCGGCCACGGCCACGCAGGCGCTCCATGGTGCCGGAGAGACGTTGGGTAAGGGACTCGAACATGCGCAAGGGACCGCGTAAGGGGAAACGGGTGCCGATTATAGCGGCACCGGCTGACGGCCTGCCCCGGCCAGGGCCGCTACCCGGACCAGCGGCCCTGGCCTGCCCGACATGGTCAGCTCGCCCAGGCCGCCCGCGCCGCCGCCAGCCCGACAAGCGCCAGGTCGATGCCCGGCCCCACGACTGCTCGCTGCCAGCCCCTCAACTCTCGCGACCCACAGCTGCTGCTTCACGAATCCCGATTCCCGAATCCCGGCCCCACCAATATGCGAAACTTCAACGATGACAATCGTTCTCATCGCCTTTGCCCTGTACTTGCTGGCCGCCGGGCTGCTCACCCGCGCCGTACTGCGCGATGGCAACCAGTCGCCCGCGCGCTGGCTGCTGCCGGCCCTGGCGGCCGTGGCGCTGCATGCCGGCTACCACGTGCTGGTGGCGTTTCGCACCGCGGGCGGGCCGGACATGCACTTCTTCGCGGCACTGTCGCTGACCGGGCTGGGCATGGCCGGGCTGACCGCGGTGTTTGGCGGACGCGGGCGCATGGCGGCGGTGGGCGTAGTGGTATTCCCGCTGGCGGCAATCCTGCTGGCCTGCTACCACGGCTACGGCCACGAACCGAGCGCGGATCTGGGCTGGCGGCTGGAACTGCATGCCTGGATGGCGCTGCTGGCCTACGCCACCCTGGGGATCGCCGCGTTGCTGGCGATCATGCTGTGGCTGCAGGAGCGTGCGCTGCGCCGGCGTGACTTCCACACTTGGCTGCGGGCGCTGCCGCCGTTGACCGAGCTGGAAACGCTGCTGTTCCGCACGATCACGGTGGGCTTCATATTGCTCACCCTGACCCTGCTGACCGGCCTGCTGTTCGTGCAGGACTTCCTGGCCCAGCGGCTGCTGCACAAGACCGTGCTGAGCATCCTGTCGTGGATCGTATTCGGCGCGCTGCTGATCGGCCGCTGGCGCAACGGCTGGCGCGGCACCAAGGCGGTGCATTGGACGCTGACCGCCATGGCGTTGCTGGTGCTGTCGTTCTTCGGCAGCAAGTTCGTGATTGAACTGGTGTTGGGGCCGCGCGGCGGCTGAGGGCGGTGGCGCGATGCGGCGATGTTTGAGGCGTCGAGGCCTATCCATCGCTCGCGATTGATCAGGCAGGCCAGCCTGCAGTGTTAGCGATCACTAAGGCAGGTGTTACCGGCCGTGTACGCTCGCTGCGCTGAGACGCACTGCGGCCGCCGAGGTGGCTGCAGTTACAGCCACGACCAGCAACGCGCCGCTACCTCACCGCCACGCCGGGCGTCATCGACGCACGCGCCGGACGATCTCGTCTGCAGGAGCAGCCCCGCGACCACCCTCACGCATCCAGCGCAGCGACCACCGACGTCCACGGCTGCTCCGGCCCGGGGGCCGCAAAGTGGTAGGCAATGCGCCGCCGATATACCTGGCCCGGGCGCAGGATCGCCGGCGGGAACGCTGGCTGATTGGGCGCATCCGGATAGTCCTGCGGTTCCAGGCAGACGCCACGCCCCAGGCCGGGATGGTGGCTGTCCAGATGCTGGCCTTCGTACAGCTGTACCGCCGGCGCATCGCTGGTGATGCGCAACGCGACGCCGCTCTGCGGGGAATACAGCTCGGCGATGCAGTCGTTGTGCGCGTCCTTCGCCAGCACCAGGCACTGGTCGTAGCCCTTGCCGAGTTGGATCTGCGGGTGATCCGGAACCACGCGGTCAGTCAGCGCAGCAGGCGTGCGGAAATCGAAGGGCGTCCCCGCGACCGAGGCAATTTCGCCGGTCGGTATCGATTCGGCATCCACGGGGAGATAGCGGTCCGCAGGCACGCGCAACACCTGCGAGGCCGCGCGTGTCTGCGGGTCACCGGACAGATTGAAATACGGGTGATGGGTGAGGTTCAACGGCGTGGGGGCATCGCAGTGCGCTTCGAAATCCAGATGCAGGCGATTGCCCTGCACCTGCAGCTGCGCGCGTACCTGCAAGGTGCCGGGGTAGCCTTCCTCGCCATCGGGCGAGGTGTAGCCGAGCACCACCCGGTTCGGCGCCTGCTCCAGCACCTCCCACACGCGCCGCCCGAAGCCATGCAGCCCCCCATGCAGCTGGTTGCGCCCTTCGTTGGCGGCGAGCACATGGGTCACGCCGTCCAGGGTGTAGCGGGCGCCAGCGATGCGGTTGCCGAAGCGGCCGACCAGGATGTTGAGGCTGTCGTTGTCGGCGGCATAGGCGGGCAGATCGGGCAGCGTCAGCACCAGCGGCACGCGGCCTTGCGGGGTGGTCAGTTCCAGCGCGTGCAGGATGCCGCCGTAGGTGAGCACTTCCGCTTCCAGGTCGCCATCGCCACGCAAGCGCAGCGCATGCACCTGGACACCGTCCGCCAAGGTTCCGAACACTCGCTGCATGAAGACACCCGCCGATGAAGTGAGCGGCGAGCATAGCGGCGCCACCGGCCCGGCACCATGGCGCGGCGCACATCCTGGCGATGCGATGCCACCTGCCGCGTCACCGCAAAGCCGCACGCGGCAGAGCCTGCCAGCCTGCAGATGTGGCAGGAAGCAACGTGGCCTGTGGCGCAGACAGGCGAGGCCGCACGCACTACGCTTGCAGCGCGCCAGCGCTCGCCGACGCACTGCCCCCTTTGCCCTCGCCCACCTCGACAGGAGCAGCACACCGATGCAGTGGATTTCCAACACCTTGCGGCAACCGCGTTCATGGCTGTTGCCGGCCGTGCTGATCGCACTGACGGTGAGCGGTAGTGGCGCGCAGGCGGCCGATGTGCAGGTGCGCGGCACGCTGCAGGTAGAGAAGCCAGGCGCGCAGGTGTCGCGGCATCTGTTCGGGCAGTTCGCCGAGCACCTGGGCACCGGCGTGTATGGCGGTCTCTGGGTTGGACCGGAGTCTTCCATTCCCAACACGCGCGGCTATCGCAACGATGTGCTGGCGGCGCTGAAGGCGATTGCGGTGCCGAATATCCGCTGGCCCGGCGGCTGCTTCGCCGATGAGTACCACTGGCGCGACGGCATCGGCGCGCCCGGCCAGCGCCCGATCAGCGTCAACACGCACTGGGGCGGCGTGGAAGAGTCCAACCGCTTCGGCACGCACGAATTCATGGACTTCACCGAGCTGCTGGGCACCGACGCATACGTGGCTGGCAATGTCGGCAATGCCGCGCCGGACGAAATTGCACAGTGGGTGGAATACATGACCGCCGCCACGCGCTCCAGCCTGGCCGAGCAACGCCGCGCCAACGGTCGCCAGGCGCCGTGGAAGGTGCCGTTCTTCGGCGTCGGCAATGAGTTGTGGGGCTGTGGCGGCAACATGCGGGTGGAGTACGCCGCCGATGTGTATCGGCGCTACCAGACCTTCGTCAAGGCGCCGTCCGACCAGAAGATCCTGAAGATTGCGCCCGGTCCCAACAACGACGATTACCACTGGACCGAGGTGATGATGCGCGAGGCGGGCACGCTCATGGATGGCCTGAGCCTGCATTACTACACCGTGCCTGGCGGCTGGCCGCCGCGCGCCTCCTCCACCGACTTCGACGAAGCCGCCTGGATCGAGACGCTGTCGCGCACGCTGGTGATGGACGAGTTGATCACCAAGCACAGCGCGATCATGGACCGCTACGACCCGGCCAAGAAAGTGGCGTTGGTGGTGGACGAATGGGGCACCTGGTACGCCGGCCTGCCTGGCGCCAACCCGGGCTTCTTGCACCAGCAGAACAGCCTGCGCGATGCGCTGGTGGCATCGTTGAACATCGACATCTTCAGTGCGCATGCCGATCGCGTGCGCATGGCCAATATCGCGCAGATGATCAACGTGCTGCAGGCGATGATCCTGACCGATGGCGACCGGATGGTGCTGACCCCGACCTATCACGTATTTGCGATGTACAAGCCGTTCCAGGATGCCACCCACCTGCCGCTGCAATTGCAGACCCCCGACTATCGGCATGGCGATGTCCACGTGCCCGCCGTGCATGGCTCGGCGGTCAAGGCCAAGGATGGGCATGTGTATGTGGCGCTCACCAATCTGGATGCCAACAGCCCGGCCACGGTCAACGTGGCGGTGGACGGGGTCAGCATGCGCGGCGTGGACGGGCAACTGCTCACCGCACCGACGATCACCGCGCACAACACCTTCGCTGCGCCCCGCGCCGTGCAACCAACCGCCTTCACCGGCGCGCGGATCCAGGGCAACACGCTGCAGGTGGCGCTGCCGGCGCGGGCAATCGTGATGCTCAAGCTACGCTGACGCGGCGGCCATGCACGGGCGCCGCATGCGGCGCTGGTTGGCGCCGCCACGCTGCCATCGCGCCTGCACTCCGCACCGCGTGCGCGATGGCGGCACGGCGGGTGCTCAGATGTGCATGGAGTGTGCGCAGGGCTGCTGATTGGTGCGCATCGCTCTTTGACGACTTATGTGGATGACTCCGCGTCGGTCGGGAGCGCAGGTGTTTCGCGTAACGCGGGCAGCGAAATCCGCCAGTCGTCCGGCAGCCGCTCCAGCACGTGCTCCATGAAGGCGCGCACCTTGGGGGTGAAGTCGTGCCGGTCTGCCACGCACAGGTACAGCCGCAACGGCTCCAGCGCAAATGGCGTGGCCGTGCCGCCAGTGCCGGAAACGAACAGCGGCTGCAGTTGTCCGCGCAGCAGATACGGCTGCACCACGAACGCGGCCAGCCGCGTGATGCCGCCGCCGGCCGCGGCCATCGCGGCCAGTGCGTCGACATCGTCGCTGACCAGCGCACGGCCGAGGTCGGGCTGGAAGCGCACGCCATCGCGGATGAAATTCCAGCGCAGGTAGCGCCCATCCACTGGATAACGCAGCAGCAGGCAGTCGTGATATTTCAGCTCGTCCGGCGTCTGCGGCGCGCCGCAGCGCTGCAGATACGCCGGCGCTGCACACACCACGAACGGCACATCGGCGATGTGGCGCGCCACCAGGCCGTCCTCGAGTTGGGCTTCGATGCGCAGGCTCACATCCACGCTTTCCTGCGCGTGTTGCACCACCCGGTCGGTGCACAGCAGTTCGATCTCCAGCCGCGGGTAGCGCTGCCGCAGTGACGGCAACATCGGCGCCAGCACATGCCGCGCGAAGGCGGCGGTGCTGGCCACGCGCAGGCGGCCGGCCGGGGCCTGCTGCGGGCCAGCCACCAGTTGCCGCGCGCGCTCCAGGTCGCGTTCGATCTGCCGCACCTGCTCCACGTACAGCGCGCCGCGCTCGGTCAGTGCCAGGCTGCGCGTGGTCCGGTGCAGCAGGCGCACGCCCAGGTGCTGCTCCAGGCGCGCGATGTTCTGGCTCACCGCGGCCGGGCTCACACCCAGGCGCTTGGCGCCGCCGGCGATGCTGCCGGCATCCACCGTGCTGACGAAACTACGAATGGACTGAAGAATGTTCATATGCCCAGCCAGTGTTACCAATGGATTCGTAAGATTTACTTACGTAAGCCACAAGGCTACGCGATCTACCGGCCCGGGTGAGCCGCTTCTACAGTGGCCGCTCCGCCGCACTCCACCCGAGGCCACCGCATGTCATCCCCCCCCACCGCCGTAGCCCGTGCTCGCTGGAAGCTGGGCGTGCGCGCCACCCCGTTCGTATTCGCGTTCTACATGGCCGCGATCATGGCGCTGCTGATGTGCCTGGTGATCACCGGCGCCAACACCGGCCTGGCTGCCGGTTACCTGTGGCGCGTGTTGGATGCCTACCGCATCGCCATGCCCACTGCATTTTGCTGTGTACTGGTGGTGCGCCCATTGGTCGTCCAACTGGTGGCGTGGACCGTGCATCCGCCGCGCTGAGCTGCGCCACCTGTGGCTGCCGGCAGCCGCCGGGTTTGCCACCGCAGGCAGGTGCTGCCGCGCAGCATCGCGCCAGGCCGGTTTGCGACCGCCGTCATGGCTGGCTGCAATGATTCCGGAATGAAATCCACGGAACTGAACTACAACCGCAAATTGCTTTGACTCTGTACCACCTGCTGCGCAGCGTCGCCCCTCCACGAACCCGGGTTCGTTTCGGAGAGAGAGGCAATGAACATGCGATGCAATGTTGCTGTGCAGGTCGCCGTGCTACTGGGAACCGCCTGTGCAGCGCTCACCCCGCAGCTGCGCGCACAAACACTGGTGTGGGAAGACAATTTCAACGGCCCCGCCATCGACGGCAACACGTGGACCTATGACGTGGGCAATGGCTGCCAGATCGGCCTCTGCGGCTGGGGCAACGGCGAGATGCAGTACTACACCAGCCGGCCCGAGAACGCGCGCATCGAAAACGGGCGGTTGGTGATCGAAGCGCGCCGCGAAGCGTTTCAAGGCATGCCGTTCACGTCGGCGCGGCTCAAGACCGAGGGCCGCATGCACTTCAAGTACGGCACGCTGGAAGCACGCATCAAGACGCCGGTGGTCGGCAACGGGCTGTGGCCGGCGTACTGGATGCTCGGCACCATCGGCGTGTGGCCCGGCCGCGGCGAGATCGATCTGATGGAAGCCGGCATGGCCGCGGCAATCGCCAACGGCACCGCCAATCGCCGCATCGGCGCGGCCGTGCACTGGGACTACAACGGAGCGCAGGCCGACTACGACACCAGCTACACCCACCCGGTGGACCTGCACAACGACTTCCACGTGTACCGGATGACCTGGGACCCGAACGTCATCCGTATGAGCATCGACGGCCAGCAGTACTTCGAATTTGCGATCTCCAATATCGAAGGCGCCTCGCTGCACGAATTCCATCAGCAGCATTACCTGCTGCTCAATCTGGCTGTCGGCGGCATCTTCACCGGCATCAACACGCCGGGCGGTGTGACCGCGCCGCTGCCGGGCAAGATGGAAGTGGATTACCTGCGGCTGTATCAGAACCCCGGTGCGTCGCTCTATGTGGGCGCACAACACACCGCGCCGGCCGGCCGCTTTGGTGTGTTCACTGATCAGACCGACACCGCTGCGCGGCTCACCTTCGGCCAGGACGCGCAGCTGTATCTGTGGAACAACCTCAGCCCGATTGCGCAGACACCGTTCGAAGGCGGCAACGTGATGGCCTACCGCGCCAATGCCGGCGCCTGGTATGGACTGGGCATCCAGACCGACTACCGTGACATGCGCAACTACGCGGGCGGCTCACTCAAGTTGCATCTGAAGACCACCACGCCGTCGACCTTCAAGATCGGCATCAACACCAGCTTTGGCGACAGTTGGGTGGACTTCGTACCGGGCGGCAACCAGTACGGCCTGGTGCGCGATGGCGTATGGCACGAGGTGAGCATCCCCTTCAGTGCCTTCTACGATCTGGATCTGCAATCGGTCAAACAGATGTTCATGCTGGTGGCCGACCCGCCGGCAAACCCGGTGGAGATCGCCATCGACAAGGTCTACTACCAGAGCCGTTGAGCGCCGGCAGCGCACCCCTTATCTGCATCGCTACGCACGCGGCGATGCAGACTAAGAGCGGCTAACAAAACGTAACGAGTAGCCGTCAGGTGGTTGCGGACGGCGCGGAGGAACCGGAGTGTACGTGGATACATGCCGATTCCGAGCACCGGCCGCGCCCGCCTGGCGGCTGCGCAGTCGTTTTGATAGCTGCTCTGAGCAGTAAGGCGACTCAGCCGCCTTCGCCCTTCAACAGGCCGATCAGCTGGCGCAGGCGATAGGGTTTGGGCAGGAAATCCACCTGGGCCGGCAGCGGCGGCAACTGTGCCTTGGCAAAGCCCGAGGCCAGGATGATGCGTGCCTGCGGCAGCAACTGGCTCACCTGTTCGCTCAGTTCGATACCGGACATGCCGTTGGGCATGCGGATGTCGCTGAACACCACGTCGTAGGGGCCTTTCTCGCGCAGCATGCGCAGCGCGCTGTGGCCATCGTCGGCGGTATCGACGGTGATGCCGGCGTCGCGCAGCGCTTCGCCGATGAGATCACGCAGTTCCTGTTGATCTTCGACCATCAGCAAGCGCAGGGAATCAGTCATGCTCGGCCTCCAGAATCGCCGGGAGCAACAGGGTCACGGTGGTACCGCGGCCGGGCGCGGTCTGCAGATCGACAAAGCCGCCGGATTGCGCGGCAAACCCGTGCACCTGGCTCAAGCCCAGGCCGGAGCCCTTGCCGACTTCCTTGGTGGTAAAGAACGGCTCGCTGGCACGCTGCGCCACCTGCGCAGACATGCCCGGGCCCGTGTCGCTGACGGCGATGCCGACATAGGCGCGCGCGGGGCCGTGCGGGTCGTCCAGCGGTGTGCGCTGTTGCATGGACGCAGACAGCACGATGCTGCCGCCGGCAGGCATCGCATCGCAGCTGTTGAACACCAGGTTGAGCAAGGCTGCCTCCAGTTGGCCGGGGTCCACGCGCACATCGGGCAGCGCATCGGCAAAGTCCACGCGCAGGCTGATGCCGGCCGGGCAGGCGCGCCGCAGCAATTCGAGCGAGCGCTCCACCACCGCCGCGGGTGCGTGGCGCTCGGGCACCAACCGTTGTCCACGGGCGAAGGCGAGCAACTGCCGGGTCAGCAAGGTGCCACGATCCACCGCGGTCTGCGCGGCCTCCACCAGCATGCGCGTGCGTGCATCCTCGCCGGCGCGCAGCGCGATCAGGTCCAGGCTGGTCACCATCACCGTCAGCAGGTTGTTGAAATCGTGCGCCAGGCCCAGTGTCAGGCGTCCCAGCGCTTCGACTTTCTGCGATTGCAGCAACGCCTGCTGCGCGTGCTGGAGCAACTGCTGGGCTTCATGGCGCTCGGTGATGTCGCGGGTGACCTTGGCAAAGCCGATCAGCACGCCATGCTCGCGCACCGGCTCGATCACCACGCTGGCCCGGAAGCGGCTGCCATCCTTGCGCAGGCGCCAGCCCTCGGCGGAAAAGCGTCCTTCGCGCAACGCCGTGTCCAGCGAGCGCGCGGGCTCGCCACGCTCGGCGTCTTCGGGCAGATAGAACCGCGAGAAATGCGTGCCGAGCACTTCGTCGGCGCGGTAACCCTTGATGCGCTCGCCACCGGGATTCCAGCTACGCACAACGCCCGCGGTATCCAGCAGATAGATCGCGTAGTCGGACACGCTCTGCACCAACAGATGGCACTGCCGGCTGTCGTAAGAAAGCGGCCCAACGCTGTCCACGGCCGTTTCCGCATCCATCGCGCGGTTTCCCCCGGAAAAGCGCGCGACCATAGTGACGGGGCCGTGAAGGCAATGTGCAAGCCAACACGGCTGTAAATCCGTCAAAAAACCGGCGATTTGCGTGTGAATTTTATCGGCTACCATGACCGCCCTCCCAGTTTGGTTCACACCTTCATGCAGAACATCACGACCTCGCGCGACCGCTGGATCTGGGTGATCGCAGCAGGGTTGATGGCCGGCACGTTGGGGGTGGAACTGGTCACGCCGCTGGGGTACGCGGTGTGGCTCACCTACTTTGTCGCCGTCGGCGTCACCGTGTTCCAGAACCATGTGCGCGTGCCGCTGGTGGTGGGCGTGCTGTCGTGCGTGTTGCTGGCAATCGGTTTCCACCTGGCCCCGTCCAGCACCAACTCGAGTTTCTCCTCGGTCAACCGCAGCATCGGCGGCATCTCGTTCCTGGCCATGGCGCTGGTGGTGATGCAGGCGATCCGCGCGCGCCGCCAAGCCGAAACCGCGCTGTGGCTGCAGCAAGCCGAAAACACCGTCGAAGCGAGTCTGCGCGGCGACCAGAGCCCGGAAGCGCTGGCCGATGCCGCCGTGCGCGCCCTGTGCGACACGCTGCAGGCGCAGGTCGGCGCGCTGTACCGGCTGGAAGGCGAGCGCCTGCGCCTGACCGGCGGCGCCGCGCTGGCCGAGGACGTGCCGAGCACCCTGCCCACCAACCTCGGCCAGCTGGGCGAAACCCTGCAGCGCGGCAGCGTGCGCCGCGTGCGTGGCGTGGATGCCGGGCACCTGCAGATTACCTCGAGCCTGGGCAAGAGCGATTGCCAGGAATTGCTGCTGGCGCCGGTCACCGCCGACGGCCGCATCATCGGCATCGTCGAGCTGGGCCGCACCGGTGCGCCGGGCACGGCCGCCACACGCGAAGAAGAGCTGCTCGCCCGCTGCGGCGAGAACATCGGCGTTGCCTTGCGCACCGCGCTGCTGCGCGCCCAATTGGTGAGCCTGCTGGAAGAAACCCAGCGGCAGAGCGAAGAATTGCAGACGCAGCAGGAAGAACTGCGCGTGGCCAATGAGGAACTGGAAGAACAGAGTCGCAGCCTGCAGCAGTCGCAGAGCGATCTGGAACAGCAGCAGGCCGAGCTGGAACAGACCAACGTGCAGCTGGAAGAGCGCACCCAGGCACTGGAGGCGCAAAAACAGGCCTTGCTGGTGGCACAGGGGCAACTGGTGCGCAACAGCAACGAGCTGTCCACCGCGTCGCGCTACAAGTCCGAATTCCTGGCCAACATGTCGCACGAGTTGCGCACCCCGCTCAACAGCTCGCTGATCCTGGCCAAGCTGCTGGCCGACAACAAGGACCACACGCTCACCGCCGAGCAGGTGAAGTACGCGCAGGCGATTCATTCGTCCAACAACGACCTGCTGGCGCTGATCAACGACATCCTGGACCTGTCCAAGATCGAAGCCGGGCATGTGGAATTGTCGGACGACACCGTGGCGATGAGCTCGGTAGTGCAGCGCCTGCGCGACACCTTCGAACCACTGGCGCGGCAGAAAGGCCTGCAGCTGGAGATCAGCGCCGACGCCGCCGCACCGACCCAATTGGTGGTCGACAACCAGCGCCTGCAGCAGATCCTCAAGAACCTGCTGGCCAATGCGATCAAGTTCACCGAGCACGGCCAGGTCAGTCTGGCGGTGCAATCGCACGGCAACGGGCGCGTGCGCTTTGTGGTGTGCGATACCGGCATCGGCATTGCGCGCGAGCAGAGCGAGGTGATCTTCGAAGCATTCCGCCAGGCCGATGGCAGCACCCGCCGGCGCTATGGCGGCACCGGGCTGGGTTTGTCGATCTCGCGCGATCTGGCGTTGCGCATGGGCGGCAGCATCAGCGTGGACAGCGAGCCCGGACGTGGCAGCTGCTTCACCCTGGAACTGCCCGTGGACGGCGCACCGGCCGACGCAGCTGCCCCGGCTGCTGCACCGGCCACGCACCTCGCGCCCACCCCGCACAGCGACACCGCGCAGTTCTTTGCAGCGCGCACGTCCGCCGCGACCAGTGCTGCGCCGGTAACAACGCCTGCCAGCAACGCGGCACAGAGCGTGCGTGCCGACGATGACCGCGATCAGCGCACTCGCCCCGGCCGCTTGATCCTGGCGGTGGAAGATGAAACCCGCTTTGCGCAGGCCCTGGTCGACCTGGCGCACGAGCTCGATTTCGATTGCGTGGTGGCGCCCAATGCCGAAGAAGCCCTGCGGCTGGCCGCCGAACTGCGCCCCAGCGGCATCCTGCTCGATATCGGACTGCCCGATGCCTCCGGTTTGAGCGTGCTGGAGCGGCTCAAGCGCAACCCGGCCACCCGCCACATCCCTGTGCATGTGGTCTCGGCGCTGGAGCGCAGCCAGATTGCGCTGGAGCTGGGTGCGGTGGGCTACCTGATCAAGCCGGCCACCCGCGAATTGCTCGCCGGGGCGATCCGCCAGCTGGAAGAAACCAACGCCCGCGCACTGCGCCGCCTGTTGATCGTGGAAGACGACAGCGCCCTGCGCGCCAACCTGGAACTGCTGCTGGCGCGCGATCAGCTGGAGATCGTCGCGGTCGGCACCATTGCCGAGGCGATGGACCAACTGGGCAGCGCCACATTCGATTGCATGGTCACCGACCTGGCCCTGCCCGACGGCAGCGGCTACGACCTGCTCGAACGCATGGCCGGCAACGATGCGGTGGCCTTCCCGCCGGTGATCGTCTACACCGGCCGTGCGCTCACCCGCGACGAAGAACAACGCCTGCGCCGCTATTCCAAGAGCATCATCATCAAGGGCGTGCGTTCGCCCGAGCGCCTGCTCGATGAAGTGACCTTGTTCCTGCATAGCGTGGAAGCCTCGCTGCCCAGCGACCAGCAGCGCCTGCTGCGCGAAGCGCGCCGCCGCGATGCGGTACTCGATGGCGCCACCGTGTTGCTGGCCGAAGACGACGTGCGCAACATCTTCGCGCTGTCCAGCGTGCTCGAACCACTGGGCGTCACCCTGCAGATCGCCCGCAACGGCCGCGAGGCGCTGGAGCACCTGGCCAAGCACGAGGTGGACCTAGTGCTGATGGACATCATGATGCCGGAGATGGATGGCATCACCGCGATGCGCCAGATCCGCGCCAACCGCCAGTGGCAAGACCTGCCGATCATCGCCCTGACCGCCAAGGCGATGGTCGACGACCGCGAACACTGCCTGCAGGCCGGCGCCAACGACTACATCGCCAAGCCCATCGACGTGGACAAGCTGGTGTCGCTGTGCCGGGTGTGGTGCTCGCGGCAATGACTGCGGTGGAGCTGTTCGACCTGGAGCTGCGCGTACTGCTGGAAGCGGTCTACCAGCGCTACCACTACGATTTCCGCGATTACGCGGTGTCGTCGTTGCGCCGGCGCATGCGCCACGCCATGGGCCGCTTCGACTGCGCGCGCGTGGCCGATCTGCAGCACCGCTTGCTGCACGAGCCGGACACCTTTGCCCAGGCAATGCAGTTCTTTACCGTGCAGGTCTCGGAAATGTTTCGCGACCCGGCGTATTTTCGGGTATTGCGCGAACACGCCGTACCGGTGTTGCGCACCTATCCGTCGATCAAGCTGTGGGTGGCCGGCTGCAGCACCGGCGAAGAAGTCTGGTCGCTGGCGATCCTGCTGCACGAAGAAGGCCTGCTGGAGCGCGCGGTGATCTACGCCACCGACATCAATCCCGAAGCACTGAACATGGCCGAGGCCGGTGCCTATGGTATCGACCGTATTGCCCAGTTCAGCCGCAACTATCTGGACGCCGGCGGCCGCGGTTCGTTGTCGGACTACTACACCACCGCCTACGACGGCGCGGTGTTCGACCGCCGGCTCAAGCGCAATATCGTGTTTGCCGATCACAGCCTGGCCACCGACACGGTGTTCTCCGAAGTGCATCTGGTGTCGTGCCGCAACGTGCTGATCTATTTCAACCGCGGCCTGCAGGATCGCGCGGTGGGCCTGTTCTACGATGCGCTGGTGCACCGTGGCTTCCTTGGGCTGGGCAGCAAGGAGTCGCTGCAGTTCGGCGCCCATGCACAGGCCTTCGAAACCTGTGCGCGCGAGCAGCGGTTGTACCGGAAGGCCGCATGAGCCCGGCCACGCCGCAGTATCTGGAATTCGATGCCATCGTGATCGGCGCTTCCGCCGGTGGCGTGATGGCCTTGCAGACGCTGTTGTCCGGCCTGCCGGCCACGCTGCCGATGCCGGTTCTGGTGGTGCTGCATTTGCCGCGCGACCGCCCCAGCCAGGTGGCCGAGCTGCTGGATGCGCGCTGCGCGCTGCCGGTGCGCGAAGCCATCGACAAACAACCGCTGCAGCCCGGCACGGTGACCATCGCGCCGCCGGACTATCACCTGCTGGTGGAAGGCCGTGACAGCCTGGCGTTGTCGATGGATGCACCGGTGTTGTTCTCGCGCCCGGCGATCGACCCGTTGTTCGAATCGGCTGCCGATGTGTTCGGCCAGCGGCTGCTCGCGATCCTGCTCACCGGTGCCAGCAGCGACGGCAGTGCCGGCGTGGCTGCGGTGCGCACTGCCGGCGGAAGCGCCTGGATCCAGCGCCCCGACGATGCCGCCTCTCCCCTGATGCCCGCCTCCGCCCTCGCCCATGCCGGCGCCGATGCGGTGCTCACCCTGCAGGCGATCTGCAGCCGACTGGAAGCCTTTCACGCATGAACCTCACCGCGACCAGCGCCGCCGCCCGCAGCGACGAACCCGCCAAGATCCTGATCGTCGACGATGTGCCGCAGAACTTGGTGGCCATGGAAGCGCTGCTGCAACGCGAAGGCATCCAGGTGCTGTGCGCGGCCTCCGGTGCGCAGGCGCTGGAGCTGCTGCTCGAACACGATGTGGCGCTGGCATTGCTGGATGTGCACATGCCGGAAATGGACGGCTTTTCGCTGGCCGAGCTGATGCGCGGCTCGCAGCGCTGCCGGCATGTGCCGATCATCTTTTTGACCGCCTCGCCGAACGACCCGATGCGTGCGTTTCAGGGCTATGAGACCGGCGCGGTGGATTTCCTGCACAAGCCGATCGAGCCGCACGTGATCCTGAGCAAGGTCAACGTGTTCATCGAGTTGTACCAGCAGCGGCGCCTGCTCAAGGCGCGCAATGCCTCGCTCGAACGCGCGCTCACGCTCAACGAAACCATGATGGCCGTGCTCACCCACGACCTGCGCACGCCGCTGTCGGTGATTCTGCTGTGCGCGGACAAGCTCGGCCTGGACGTGCCCGAAGACGGCTCGGCCGCGCGCACACTGGAGCATCTGGAAAACAGCGCGCGGCGCATGGCGCGCATGGTCGAACAATTGCTGGATTTCTCGCGCCTGCGTACCGACGGGCTGTCGATGCAGTTCGGCCCATGCAACCTGGGCGAGGTGGCGCACAGCGTGGTGGGCGAAGTGGCGCAGGCCAATCCGCACACGCCGATCGAGTTGCGCACCGAAGGCGACCTGGACGGCGATGGCGATGGCGACCGCCTGGCGCAGGTGGTGTCCAACCTGGTCGGCAATGCGGTGCTGCATGGTGGTCGTCACCCGGTGCAGGTGCACCTGGATGGCCGTGAACACGACACCCTGCGGCTGTCGGTGCGCAACACCGGCCACATTCCCGACACCTTGATGCCGCGGTTGTTCGAGCCGTTCAAGGCCAGCTTCCATGCCAGCCAGGGGCTGGGGTTGGGGTTGTTCATCGCTGATCAGTTCGTCAAGGCGCATGGCGGCACCTTGCAGGCACGCAACGAAGACGGCGACGTGGTGTTCGAGGCCAAACTGCGCCGGCGCAACCTGGCTGCCTGACACCGGTCTGCGGTGCTGTTGGCGACTGCCCTGGCGGCTTGGGCAGCACGGAGAGCAGCAAGCAACCCCATCCGCACGGTGCAACGCAGTGCCGCGCGCAGTCTCCGATGTCGATTTTTGCAGGCTTCATTCGTCGTGATTTACAGACGCACGCCGTGCGTCCTGCCAACGGAGGTTGTCATGTCGTATATCGATGGGTTTGTGCTTGCTGTGCCCACTGCCAACAAAGAGAAGTTTCTCGAACACGCCCGTACCGGCGACGCGATCTGCCTGGAGCATGGCGCGCTGCGGGTGGTGGAATGCTGGGGCGACGATGTGGCCCATGGAAAGCAGACCGACTTCTACCGCGCCGTGGAAGCCAGCGTGGACGAAACCGTGGTGTTTTCCTGGATCGAATGGCCGGACAAGGCCACCCGCGATGCCGGCATGCAGAAGATGATGGATGACCCGCGCATGGATCCGGAGAACAACCCGATGCCGTTCGACGGCAGGCGCATGATCTACGGCGGCTTCGTGCCGGTCGTCACGCTGGGCAAGGCGGCCCGCTGAGCGCATTGCGCGGCAACTACGGGTGGATGCATTCGCCAGTGGCAGTGCATCCACCCGCCCTGCACAAGGCTGCAGCGGTGCGCGCATTACACTGACCAGCCTGCGTGTACTGCATTGCAAGCCGTTGCCGCACACGCCGTGCCGGGCAAATGCGCGTACCCACTGGAGAGCCTTGATGACCGATACACCGCTACTGGTGGCCTGCCCCAGCTGCGCCGCAATGAACCGGCTGCCGCCCTCGCGGCTGCGCGATGCGCCCAAGTGTGGCAGCTGCCATACCGCCTTGTTCCTGGGCACGCCGGTGGCGCTGTCGTCGGCGGATTTCGATAAACATGCGGTACGTAGCGAACTGCCGCTGCTTGTGGATTTCTGGGCCCCGTGGTGCGGGCCGTGCCTGAGCATGGCGCCGCAGTTTGCCGCGGCCGCCGCCAGCCTGGAGCCGCAGCTGCGCCTGGCCAAGGTGGACACCGATCTGCATCCGGTGCTGGGCACGCGGTTTGGAATCCGCAGCATCCCCACCCTGCTGATCCTGCGTAACGGCAAGGAACTGGCCCGCCAGTCCGGCGCCATGGGCAGCACACAGATCATCGCCTGGGCGCGTTCGGTGCTTTCCAGCCACTGAGTCTGTGCATGCGGATGCGTGCCGCCTGCAGTGTGTGCATGCGGCATCCGACACATGCGCGCGTCAGGCCATGAGGTCGATCAGCGGCCGGCCAACTGGCAGCAGTGGTTGATCCACGCGCAGGTTGCACGATGAGACGCCTGCACGCTGCAAACCGTTTGAACGCTGCAAGCCGTTTGAACGCTGCAAGCCGTTTGAACGCTGCAAACCGTTTGAACGCTGCAAACCGTTTGAACGCTGCAAACCGTTTGAACGCAGAGCGGCGGCTCGTGGCCGCCGCTCTGCTTACAGCGCTAACGCTTTCGCTTACTGCCAGTTGACGTTGACCGACACGCCCACAATGCGCGGCTCGTTGTAGACCGCGGCCATGTAGTTCTCGATCACGCCCTTGACGTTCTTTTCGTTGGTGATGTTGCGCGCAAATGCCGCCACTTCCCACGCGCCATAGCCACCGGTGTAGCCCAGCTTGAGACCGCCCTCGAAGTTACCGTCGGCGCGGAATTCGGTGGAGTCGTACAGCACGAAGCTGGTTTCGCCCTGCTTGTTCCAGTCGGTGGACACGAAGAACGCGCCGTCATTGCCCACCGGAATGTCGTAGCGCGCGGCCAGGTTGAGGTTGTACTTGGGCGCGTTGGGCAGCGGGTTGCCATCGATCTGCGCGAAGGTGTTGGCGCCCACGCGGATGGTGGGGTCGTTGACCGTGCACACCACCACGCCGTTGAGCGCACAGGCCTGCGCATACACGCGCTTGTCCTGGATTTCGCTGTGCAGCAGGCTCAGGCCGGCGGTCAGCGACAGGTTGGAGATCGGGCGCCAATCCAGGTCCGCTTCCAGGCCGTAGGCCTTGGCCTTGTCGGCATTGAACAGCACGCCATTGCCGTCGGCGTCGTTGCCGTTGAGCTGGATGTCGTCCACCGTGTAGGTGAAGCCACTGACATTCAGGCGCAGGCGGTTGTCGAACAGGCTGCTTTTGATGCCCGCTTCCCAGGACAGGATGGTTTCCGAATCGGCGGTGGTGAAGTCCGAGTTGAACACCGCGCTGCGGCCCTGGATGGTGGGGCCGCGGAAGCCGCGGGCCACGCGCGCATACACGCTCAGGTCGGGGTTGAGTTCGTACATCGCGCTCAGGTCCCAGCTGGGCTGGGTGTCGGACAGGCGCACGTCGCGGCGGCCGCGGTAGGTGACCGCGCCGGCAGCGGTGTCGGCGGTCTTGAGCAGGCGGGTTTCCTTGGTGTCCTTGGTCTGGCGAATGCCGGCGGTCAGCGTGAGCGCATCGGTGGCCTTGTAGCTGAGCTGACCGAAGCCGGCCCATGAAGTATTGGTGTTGCGCAGGCGCACCCAGTTGTTGGGGTTCCGGGCGGCGGTCTGCAGGAAATAGGCGCGCTGGTAGAAATCGGTGGTGTCGCGGCCATCGAAATAGAACCCGCCCACCTGCCACTGCAGCGCGTCATCGCCCACGCTGGCCAGGCGCAATTCCTGGGTGTACTGGTCGAGGTCGCGGATCTGCCCCATCGACTGGCCGAAGCCGTTCGGCACACCGTTGACCGGATAATTGGCCGCCGCGCCGCCATCGGTGTCGCCACGGCTGTAGCCGGAGGTGGTTTCGTAGGCGCTGATGGAGGTGAGCGACACGCCGCCGAAGTCGTACACCGCCTTGATCGAGCCGCCATCGGTCTTGTACGCCTGCGGGTTGTCGTGCGCTTCGTCGTAGGCCACGCGGTCGCGCGGCACATCCACCTTGTCGCTGCCCCGGGTCACCGCGTTGCGCAGGAACAACGTGGAGGTACCGTCGTAATCGCGCGTGTGTGCGGATGCCAGCACCGAGAATTCCTCGCTGGGCTTGAGCAGCAGCTGCAGGCGCGCGTTGCGGTCGTTGTAGCCGCCCATCGCGTCCTTGCGCGGCGTGCGCGTGCCGTCGGCGCTGCTGCCGGCGAAGGTGTTGTCCACCCAATCGTCGCGGTGCTGGTACAACGCCGACACGCGGAACGACAGCACATCGTTGATCGGCCCGCCGAAGCCGCCATCCAGCGAGATGGTGTTGTAGCTGCCGTAGCTGGCGTTGACGCGCCCGGTGTAGGTATCGCTGGGTTTGACGGTGTCGAACTTGACGATGCCGGCCGTGGTATTGCGGCCGAACAAGGTGCCCTGCGGGCCGCGCAGCACTTCCACCTGGTCCACGTCGTAGACGGGGTTGGACTTGAGCACCACGTGCTCCAGCACCACGTCGTCCTGGATGATCGACACCGGCTGCGAAGCGCCGAGATAGAAGTCGATATTGCCCAGGCCGCGGATATAGAAGCGCGGGAAGATGCGCCCGGTGGTGGTTTCCGCATAGAAGCCCGGCACCCGGCCGGACAGCGCCAACAGCGTGTCGTCGCCACCGGCGGTGTACTCGCGCATCGCCGCGCCCTGCACCACGCCCACCGACACCGGCACTTCCTGCAGGTTCTGTTCGCGGTGCTCGGCAGTGACGGTGACCGTGTCCAGCGCGGTCGGGCTGGCTTCGCCCTGGCTAGTCGGCGCCTGTTGCGCGGCCGCGCCAGTGGCCACCGATGCAAGCAGCAATGCGGCGCAGGCGCGTGCCAGCGGCGTGCGCTGCAGCCCGGCGCTGGAGCGCGTCACGTTGCGTGCGGCAAGGGAGGACAGGGAAGAAGCAACAGGCGAGTACAGCGACATGCGAGGGTGATCCTTGGGTGGGTGGCGCGTGGTTGCGTCCGTTCGGCGTGCGCAAGCCGTTGGAGGCGCCGTGTGGCGCCGCGCGCACGATATGTCAGCGATGTTGCAGCTCTATGGCAGCGATGCCGGCCGCGATGCGTCGCTCAGTACGCGCCTCCAGCCATTCCGGCCGGCACGCCTGGCATGGCAAACCGTCATGCCGGCGCTGCGGGCGGGCTGTCATGCTTGGCAGCGCGCCGGCACACCGTCCAAGGCGCCGCGCTACCAGGGGGAAATGCTGTGAGACGACTGCGATGGATGTGTGGCATGGCGCTAGCCATGGCCTGCCAGATGGCAATGGCCGGCACGGCGTTGGTCACCCAGGTGGACTACCAGGGCGATGACGGCGGCGCGGTGCCCACTGACGCGCAGTACCGCAATCCGGTGCTGGCCGGCTTCTATCCGGACCCATCGGCGATCCGCGTCGGCAAGGACTTTTATCTGGTCACTTCCAGCTTCGGGTATTTCCCGGGCCTGCCGGTGTTCAAGAGCAGCGATCTGGTGCACTGGACCCAGGTCGGCAATGCCATCGATCGCCCCGGCCAGATCAACTACGGCAACGACGCGCTCACCCGCGGCCTGTTCGCCGCCAGCATCAGCCACCATGACGGCACGTTCTACATCGCCAACACCTGTTTCTACTGCGATCGCGGCAATTTCCTGATCACCGCCAAGGACCCGGCCGGGCCATGGTCGGATCCGATCTGGCTGGACGCCAAGGGCATCGACCCGTCGCTGTTCTTCGACGACGACGGCAGCGCCTGGCTGGTCAACAACGATGTGCCGGCCGGCAAGTTGCGCTACGACGGCCACCGCGCCATCTGGTTGCAGCAACTGGATCTGCAACGCATGAAGCTGATCGGCCCGCGCCAGGTGATCGTCGACTCCGGCTTCCAGCCGGCCAGCAATCCCGAGCACATCGAAGGCCCGCATCTGTTCCGGCGTGACGGCTACTACTACCTCACCGCGGCCGAAGGCGGCACCGGTGAGCAGCACGCGCAGATGATCTACCGCAGCCGCCAGATCGCCGGCCCCTACGAGCCGTGGTCGGGCAATCCGGTGTTGACCCAGCGCGACCTCGACCCGGCGCGCCCGGCCCCGATCACGTCCGCTGGCCATGCGCAGTTCGTGGAACTTGCCGATGGCAGCTGGTGGGCGGTGTTTCTGGCCACCCGCCCGTACCGCGGCAACCACTACACCCTGGGCCGCGAAACCTTCCTGCTGCCGGTGCAATGGCGCGATGGCTGGCCGCTGGTGTTGCCGCATGGCAAGGCGATCCCGTCGGTGGCCACGCGCCCACCGCTGCCGGCCGGCACGCAGGCCACGCCGACCAGCGGGCCGATGCACTGGAGCGAGCGCTTCGATGGCGCGCGCGTGCCGATGCAGTGGATGACCATCCACCCGCCACGCCAGCCGTGGTTTGCCACCGGCCCGACCGGCCTGCGCATCACCCCGTCGACCATCGCGCTGGGCACCGAAGGCGCGGGCCAGCCCGCCTATCTCGGCCACCGCCTGCAGCACCATCACGCCACGCTGGTGGCCAGCGTGGACGGCAGCGACCTCTCCGTTGGCGAACAAGCCGGGCTGGCGGTGGTCGCCAAGGAAAGTCATTTCCTGGCCGCCATGCTGGTGCGCGAGACCGCCGGCAATGCGGTGGTGCTGTACCGCCGCGCCGGCACGCAGGAGCCGCCCACCGGCGTGGTCCTGGCGCGCATACCGCTGCCTGCGGTCACGCAACCGGTGAAGCTGCGCGTTGCGCTGGATGCGGCAACGGTGCACGTGGATTTCGCGGTGGGCGACGGGCAATGGCAGACCTTGCTTGAACACGGCGACGCCAGCCTGCTCAGCACCGAAACCGCCGGCGGCTTTCTTGGCGCCACCTTCGGCCCGTACGCCTACAGGCCGTAAGCCGTAGTGCCGGCGTGCTGCCGTTCTCGGCGGCAGGCATGGCGCGTCATCGATGCATCAACACACGCAGCGCAGCGCTGCCGTCAGCCCAGCATGCGGCTGACGGTATTGAGGAGGTCGTTGAGGCTGAAGGGCTTGGGCAGCAACGCCATGCCCTCGGCGAGGAATTCCTGCCGGGTGGCCGCATTTTCGGCGTAGCCGGTGATGAACAGGATCGGCAACCCGGGGCGCAGATCACGCGCCACATCGGCCATGTCGCGCCCGTTCATGCCGGGCAGGCCGACGTCGGACACCACCATGTCGATGTGTGCATCGGCGCGCAGCTGCGCGAGCGCGCCATCGGCGTTTTCGGCCTCGATCACGTGGTACCCGGCATCGCTGAGCACCTCGCTCACCATCATGCGCACCACATCGGTGTCGTCCACCAGCAAGATGCGCTGCGAGCGCCCACGCGGCGCATTCGGCGGCGGCGGTGGCAATGCCTCGCCCACCGTCAGCCCGCGCGGCAACAACAAGGCCACCGTGGTGCCGCTACCCAGCGTGCTGGTGATGCGTGCGGTGCCGCCGGACTGGCGCGCAAACCCGTAGGTCATCGACAAGCCCAGCCCGGTGCCCTCGCCGATCGGTTTGGTGGTGAAGAACGGTTCGAACACCTGGCTCAAAATCGCCGGATCGATGCCGCTGCCGTCGTCGATCACGTTCACCGCGACATAGTCGCCGTCCTCCAGCTCCGGGTCGTTGTAGGCGATGTGCGGCGCGCTCTGGATGCGGATGGTGCCGTGGCCCTGCAGCGCATCGCGTGCGTTGATGACCAGGTTGAGCACCACGTTTTCCAGTTGATTGGCATCGGCGATTGCCACCAGTGGCGCCTCCGCCAGCTGCAGTTCCAGCGCGATGTTTTCGCCGATCGAACGGCGCAGCATGTCTTCCAGCGAGCGCACCCGCGCATTGACGTCGAACGGCTGCGCATCCAGCGACTGCTTGCGTGCAAACGCCAGCATGCGCTGGGTCAGCGCAGCAGCGCGGTGGGCCGAGCCGGTAGCGATTTCCGCCAGCCGTGGCACGCGCTCGATACGGTTGGACTCCACCGCCAGCTGGATCATGTCCAGGCCGGAAATGATGCTGGTGAGCAGGTTGTTGAAGTCGTGCGCGATGCCGCCGGTGAGCTTGCCCAGCGCTTCCATCTTTTGCGCCTGCAACAGCTGGATTTCGGTGCGCTGGCGCTCGGCAATCTGATGCGCCAGCTCGGAGGTGGCGGTATCCAGTTCCTGGCGTTGCTCGCGCTCGCGCAGGCGTTGCTCGGTGACGTCTTCGACAAACAGCAGGCCCAGGTCCGGTTCGCGGTACGGCGACACCCGCCACTCGGTCTCGCGCACCACGCCATCGCGCAGGATCGACAAGGTCCCGCTCCAGCGCTCGCGCCGGCCCAGTGCGGCGGTCAAGGCCTGCACGGTGGCGCACTGGTCCAGGCCGGGCACGTTGATCGCCTCGCACGGGGTGGCGCTGCCAATCAGCCGCTGAAACGCCGCATTGGCCTCCTGCGTATGCAGCTGCGCATCGACCACCGCGATCGGCGCGCCGATGTGCTCGAAGATTTCGCGAAAGCGCGCCTCGCTGAGCCGCAGCGCTTCTTCGGCATTGCGCGCGCGCAGCAGCGTGCGCAAGGTGGCGACCAGCACGTTGGGGTCGACCGGATGGATCAGGTAGGCATCGGCGCCAGCGTCCAGGCCGGTGATCATGTCACCGGTGGCAATCGAGGCCGCCGACACGTGCACCACCGGCAGCAGCGCGGTACGCGGCTCGGCGCGCAGCGTGCGCACGATGTCGAAGCCACTCATGTCCGGCAGGTTGACGTCCAGCACGACGGCGGCGAATGCTTCGGCGGCCAGGCGCACCAGCCCCTCGCCACCGGTGCCGGCTTCTTCGACCACGAACTGGTGGTGTTCGAGCACGCGCCGCACCGAATAGCGGGTCACCGCGTTGTCGTCCACCACCAGAATCCGATGACTGCTAGGCAAGACCATCCTCCTGCTGCGGCGCCAGCGTCACCGGCAATACCACAAAAAATTCCGAGCCCTGCCCGACCACGCTGTGGATGCCCACGGTGCCGCCCAGCAACTCGGCAAAGCGCTTGCAGATCGAAAGGCCCAGTCCGGTGCCGGTGAGGCGCTTCTGCAGTGGCGAATCCACCTGCACGAAATCCTCGAACAGTGCGTCGTGCAGTTCGGCCGGGATACCAATGCCGGTGTCCTGCACGCTGAAGCGCACGTGGGTGTCGCCCTGCAGTTGCGCGAACACGCGCACATGGCCTTGCGGGGTGAACTTGAGCGCGTTGGAAATGAAGTTGCGCAGGATCTGCGCCAGCTTCTTGTCGTCGGTGTAGAGCATCGGCAACACCGGCGGATCTTCGAAGATCAAGGTGGTGCGGTTGGCGTCGGTGAGCGGGCGGAACATGCCGCGCAAGGCCGCAAACAGATCCATCAGATCGAACCAGCCCGGCGAGATGGTGACCCGCCCGGCTTCGATCTTGGCCAGGTCCAGCAGGTCGTCCACCATTTCGCTGAGCTCGCGCGTGGACGCGCTGACAAAGCGCACCTGCTTGAGCTGCTCGGCGTTGAGCGGGCCGTCCATGCCGTCTTCCAGCAGCCGGGTGATACTCAGGATCGAGCCCAGCGGCGTGCGGAATTCGTGGCTCATGTAAGACAGAAACCGGCTCTTGAGCTCGGACACATCGCGCAATTGCTCAGCCTGCTGATCCAGCTCGGCATACAGCGCCAGCACGCCCTGATTGGTTTCGTCCAGTTCCTCGCGCAGCGCCTGATTCTGCTGGCGCAAGCTCTCCAGCTCGGCCATTGCGTCGATGGCGGGAACCTCATTTGAGTGACTCATGACATGCCTCCCAAGCGCATGACAAACACGCTGCAATCGTCGCGGCCGCGGTCGTGATCGCGCACCAGCAGTGCGGCGATGATGCGCGGATGGCGCGACAGCAGACCCGGATGATCGCGCAGATTCCAGCGTGATTGCAGCCCGTCGCTGTGCATCACCAGCAGCTTGCCGGTGGCCTGTGGAAAATCGAATGGCTGCGCCTTGCGGAACTGCACGCCCACGATGCCCGGATGCGATGGTATGCCGCGCACGCCATCGCCGTCGCAGAGCGCGGCCGCGATATTGCCCACCCCGGCAAAGCGGACCTGCCCGCTGCGGCTATCGAACTGCGCCACCGCCACCGCGCCGCCACGCGTGCCGGACATGGCGGCATGCAAGCGCGTGACCCGCTCGCCGGGCTCGCCGGTGGCTGCCGCGGCCGCGCGGGTGCCGGCGTCTGCCGCCTCCGCTGCACCGGCGCCGTGGCCCAGCCCGTCGATCACCGTTACCGTGGCACGCGCCTCGCGGATCTCCAGATGCCAGGCATCGCCGCACACGGTTTCGTTGTGGATCGGCACACGCAGCGCGCCGTACGCCAGGTCCTGGTCAGCGCCTTGCTGCGCAAACACGCGCGCCACCACGATGGCGCCCTTCGCGTCCGAATAGGCATCCAGCAGCTGCGCCTGGCGGTGGATCGCGCCCAGCCCGGTGCCCGGCGTGCCGGAGGTGGAATAGCCATCGCGCAGGCACTGCGCAAGCGCAAATCCCGGGCCGTTGTCGAGCGTGCACAACTCCACGCCAATGGCGGCGCGCCCGGCCACCGGCGACAGCTGCACGCAGCCGCCACGCCCATGCTTGAGCACATTGGTGGCCAACTCGGTGGCCACCAGCGCCACGCGCCCACAGCTGGCCTCATCCAGCGCCAATGCCTGCGCCAGGGCCACCGCTTCGCGGCGTGCCTGCCCGACCTGGCTTGCGTCGTCTAGACGAATCGACCGGGTCGGCGCACCTGCAAACGTCACTTCCATTTGGTGATGGTGATCCGCGTGCCCTTGCCGGGCGCGCTGTCCAGCACGAAATCGTCCACTAGCCGACGGCTGCCGGACAGGCCCAGGCCCAGGCCGCTGCCGGAGGTCCAGCCGTCGGTCAGCGCCAGGTCCAGATTGGGGATGCCCGGTCCTTCGTCGCGGAAGGTCAGCTGCACGCCCTTGCGGATGCCGCTCTCCACCAGCGCCCAGTCCATGTCGCCGCCGCCGCCGTAGATCACGGTATTGCGCGCCAGTTCGCTGGCCGCGGTGACCAGCTTGGTCTGGTCGACCAGGCGCAGGCCGCATTGCACCACCAGCTTGCGCACGGTCTGCCGCGCCATCACCACGTCCTGCTCGGTACGCACCGGTTGCGAGCCAGCCGGCGTGCTCATGGATCGAGCACGGGTTGCTGCAGCAGCCGCATGCCGCGTTCGACATTCAAGGCGGTGCGCACGGTGGGCAGGGTCAACCCCAGCTCAACCAGCGTGATCGCCACCGCCGGCTGCATGCCCACCACCACGGTCTTGGCATCCATGATCGCCGCCAGCCCGGAGATGGTGCTGATCATGCGGCCGATGAAGGAGTCGACGATGTCCAGCGCGGAGATGTCGATCAACACGCCGCGCGCGGAGGTGGCGCTGATCTTTTTCGACAGGTCTTCCTGCAGGGTCAGCGCCAGCTGGTCGTGCATGTCCACCTGGATGGTGACCAGCAACAGATCACCCATCCGCAGGATCGGGATGCGCTCCATGTCAGCCCGCCTTGCTCACGGTCACGCCGGTGCGCTTGAGCGCCAACGCCAACGCATCGGCCAGGTTGGCCTTGGTCACGATGCCCTGCAGGTCCAGGCCCAGATGCACGATGGTCTGCGCAATCTGTGGGCGCACGCCGCTGATGATCGCATCGGCGCCCATCAGGCGGATGGCGGTAACGGTCTTGAGCAGGTGCTGGGCAACCAGGGTGTCCACGGTGGGCACGCCGGTGATGTCGATGATGGCGATCTCCGAACCGGTATCGACAATGCGCTGCAGCAGCGATTCCATCACCACCTGGGTGCGCTGCGAATCCAGCGTGCCGATCATCGGCAGCGCCAGCACGCCTTCCCACAGCTTCACCACCGGGGTGGATAGTTCCAGCATCTCTTCCTGCTGGCGCGCAATGATGTCTTCGCGGGTTTTCTGGAACGCCTTGATGGTGTGCAGGCCCAGCGCGTCCATCAACTCGGACAGCGCCCACAGCTGATGGCCAAGTTCTTCCGGGATATCGGCATATTCGCGCTGCACCAGTTCAAACAACGCGCGCTTGAGCGAGAAGATGAAGTTGGCGGTTTCCTGCGAATCGAAACCACGGGTGGCGCGGTCACGCGAAAGGTTCTCCAGGAACCGGCGCACTTCGCTCCATTCGGCACTGTCCAGGCTGCTGCCGCCGTCCTTCAACGAAGCCGCCAGCAGACGCAGAAAGTCGGCGCCCTGCGCCTGTGCATCCTTGTGCGAAATGCGCGCATCGGCGGTCAGGCTGGAGCCCAGCCATGCCGACAACAAGCCGCCTTCCTGGCCACGAATCGCATCGATCGTGCGCTGCTGCAATGCCACCATGAGATCACCCGTCGAGTAGTAGTAAACGATGACGTGGCATGCGAGCTGGACTGCGCCCGAGTCGGCGCGGCGCCCCCACGCCGAAGCGCTGCAGATTAAAGCAATTCAGGTTTGCCAACCAGACACGAACCTGTAGCGGTCATTTGGACCGCTCCGGGTCAGTTTGACATTGCTCCAGAGCGCTGAACGTGCGCCGGGCCACGGCTGCGGGATTCGGGATTCGGGATTCGGGATTCGGGATTCGCAGGCTGTCGCTGCGTGGGTGTGGTGGCTACTGCGGCGTGTTGGTGATAGCGCAAACGCTGTCGATGCAGAAGAGCGTGGCATTAGCGCGAGAAATGTCGTACCAGTCGCTGCGAGATCACACGCAAGCGTTACGCCGCCATTTCGCGTGCGCGCCCAAGCCACGCGAACATTCCGCTGTTTCTGCAGATTCAATGACGCCCAGTTTGAGCGTCAAAAAAAAAAATTCCAGGGTCATCGCGCTTACCGGGCTAAAGACATCAGCGCCCGCATTGCGCTCCCCTACTAAAAAAACGGCGCGCCACGAGAACCGCAGCGCGCCGTAACCACTGGTGGTCTTACAGACCGTAGCGCTCGATCGCCTGCATATGCGGGGTGGTGTCCTGGTCGCAGGCTTCGGCAAGCCGCATCCAGCACATGCGGTGCGGCCAGCCGGCCGTCGCCATCACCAGCGCGCGGTGCAGTTCCAGCGGTGGCACTGCCTCCGGCAAAGCCACGGTGAACAGCACGCCCGGCAATCCGGACTGCGGGTCTTCCGCATCGAAGGCATCTGCATTGTCTGGATCGATCAGGCGATAGTCGTCGCGGCTATGCACCCACAGCGTCCACCCACGCGCTTCAATGTCCTTGCGCAAGGCGTCGATCGCCGGCTCGCCCGGATGCACGCCATCCACCAGCCAGCTGTTGCCGTAACCACCGGCCTGCAGCACATGCACCTGCGGATAGGTCGGCACGAAGCGCTCGCGTTCGGCCTCGTCTTCCGGCGGCGGATACACCAGCTCCGCGTCGAACACCACCCAGTCGCCCACGTGCTGGCGGCGCTGCGACGGCGCATTTTCAACGATGCGCGCGGTCACCGGCCCGGTGCGGCGCGCGTAATACTCGGCCACTTCGCCGTCTTCGATGCAGCGGATGATCACCCAACCCCAGGTCTCATCGACCACGCCACTGGTGCTGCTCAACTCCATGCCGATCGCTTGCGCAGAGGCACGCACTGCGTCCCAGTCCTGCGCCGCACTGGCGGCGGTCATGTGGTCCCAATACGCCGAGCGGGGTTCTTCCAGTAGCTCAGTCAGCTGCCGATAGACGTCGGCCGCCTCGGCAAAACGCCCGGTGTTGAGGTACATGCGCGCCAACAGCCCGCGCGCACCGTGCGAGCTCGGCGAGAGCGCCAGCAATGCGGTGCAGGCCTGCTCCAGCGCGGGCCAGTCGGCCAGCCGCTGTGCCAGCTGCGCCTCGCACCACAACGCCGCCACCGGCACCTGCGCACGATACAGCTGCGCCAGGCGGCGCACGCCGGCCTCATCGCCACGGCCGAGCAAGAGATTCATCAGCCGGAACGTGGGGCTGGTTTCGCGATCGGTGTGCCGCTGCACGAACTGCCACAGCAAGGCGATCGCGTCTTCATCGGCTGCGCATGCGCTCAAGGCCGATGCGGCGGTGTCCACCAGTTCGGCATCGTCGGGCCGCTCGGCCACTGCCTGCAGCAACCACTGCGCTTCCTGTTCCGGATTGCGCGCGGCTTCCTGGTCCTGCGCGGACAACCACCCCAGCAACTGGTCGGCGGGCGCCGGCGGCGGCGCGCTCACCGGCGCCGCATCGATGCGTGCGGCCAAGGTGTTCAGCAGCTCGGTGGCGCCACGGTCCAGCCGCAACTTGGGCACGTGCGCGCGGGCCAGTGCCAGGTGCCGGCGCGCGGTCCACACCGCGCCGCGCTGCAAGGCCATCCCGATCGCAAGCTCCGCTGCTTCGATCAAGATGCGGTGCGCACCCACCTGCGCATAGTGGTCCAGCATGGTCTGCACGCGGCTGCCCAGGTCCCAGCTGTTGCGCTCGGGCGCGCGCGACACCAGCACCGCCACCGCACGCAACCAGTGCAGGCGATAGCGCGGCGCCACATCGCGCCACGGCAGCAGGGCCTGCATGGCCTCTTCGTCGCGCCCCAACAAGGCCAGCGCGCGGGTTTTCTGCAACTGGCGCGGCTGGCTGCAGTTGGCCCACTCGGCGCCTTCGCGCGCAGCCTCGCGTTCGCGCTGCTCAACCAGTTCCAGCGCCTCGGCAGCGCGGCCCAGCGCCAGCAGGATCGAGATACGCATGTCCGGCACGCCGTCGTAGATCTCGCCGCCGTGCGCCAGGATGGTTCCCGACTGCTGCTCCAGATACGCCAGCGCCGCATCGCCGTGGCCATCATCCAACAAGGCGTCGGCCTTTTCGCAGCTCAGGCACTGGTAGCACGACCAGCTGGGGTCGATGCGCGCCAGGGTTTCTTCGCACACCTCGATGCGCTCTTCCACCCAGCCCGGGCCATCGATATTGGCGTAACACGCCGCCAGGTCCTGGGTGACACACACCGACTGCGGGCATTCCACCGCATCGGGGCGGTGCGCGCGTTCGAACAGCGACACCGCATCGCCCAACGCACGTTCGCCCTCGCACAGGTTGCCCACCCGGTTGCGCATTTCCCAATGTCCGACGAACACCTCCAGCCACGGGTTGGCCAAGGTCTTGCCCAGCGCGCGCGCCTCCGGCAACAGCGCCTCGGCGCGCTCGATCTGCAGATCGCAGATGTGATCGGTCAGGCGTGTCAGCAGCTGCGCATTTTGCGGCTGCCCGGCTTCGCCCAGATCGTCCTGCAGCTTTTCCACCCAGTTCCAGATTTCCATGACGCGTCCTTTGATCCGGCGCTCAGCGCGCCAGCAAGTGGGTGACAGCCGCGGCAAAATCGCCGAAGGCCCGATTCAACGCAGACACACCCGCCTCTGCTTCGGCCGCACCCGGCGTCTGCTGGGTGCGGCCCTGCGCGGCAACAATCACCTTGAGCGAACGCAGCAAACGTGCGGCGACCGCCGCCTGCGGGTTGCCCGCGCGGTGCGCGGCCAGCAGGGATTGCAAGGCAGGGTTGTCCAGATTCAGATACAGCCGCTGGGTCTGTTGCGACTCGATGCGCGCAGTGAACTGCCGCGCCAGGCGCAAGGCCGCGGTCGAGACGCGCTTGTCGTTCTCGTCCTGTTCCAGGCGCCGCTTGAGCTCCGCCTCACGGTCGGGCACCACCACCAACGGCAATTCCTCCGGGCTGAAACGCGCCGGCACCAACGCCTCGCCATCGCCCAGGTGCTGCTCCAGCCAGGCCAGCTCGTCGGCAGGCAGGCTATCCAGATTGAATAACTGCCGGTTGCCTTGTTCGGTGCCCAGTTCGACCAACCGCACGCCCTTGGCCTGCGCCCAGCGGCGCAGAAACGGCACCACCGCATAGCGGTTGCCATAGGCCACCGGCACGCCCATGGCGCGGAACAGCATTTCCTCGAAGCCGGCGTCGCTGTCCAGGATCACGTGCACCGCACCACGCGCCGGTAGTTGCTGCGCCGGCAGATCGCCTTGCGAGGTGGGCACGCGCACATGTTCCATCAACAATTCGAACAGGCGCTCGTCGCACAACGCCGCGCCCAGCAGCGCTTCGTTGTGGCGGAGCAGGATGCGGCGCCATGCCTCCGGCTGCTGACGCGCGACGTCGGCCAGACCTTGCACCAAGGCTTCGGAGAGTGCGTGTTGCACCGCGCTGTACACCGCATCGCGCTGCAAATCTTCGCGGCTGGCAGTGGGCGTCAAGCGGTTGGATTCGATTACCCCACCGATGAAGCCGGCCCACGGCGGCAGCAATTCGCGCGCGTTGTCATCGAGCAACATGCCACGCAAAAACACCGACAGATTGCGGTTATCGCTGGTGCCGTAGGTCGCCCCGTCCTGCACCCACAACAGACCGACGGCATCGCTGCCCTCGTCGCTACGCACCGGCATGCAGCACAACGGCTCGAAGTTGCGCTCGAAGCGCGCGGCAAACTCGCGCTGGCGGCGCCAGGCCTGCACCGGATGCAACGGCACTGCATCGACCATGCGCCACGGCGGCGGCTCCGGGTTGATCGGCTGCGCATCGTTGCCAATCTGGATCGGCTCGCGCAACAGCGCGCAGTACTGCGACAGGATCTCGCGCAGGCGGCCCTCCTGGGCTAACGGCAGGTAATCCGGATGCAGCTCCAGCACCACCTCGGTGCCGACCTGCGCACGTGCGGCAATCGGGCTCACCGTGTATTGCTCGGCATTGCTGGACACATAGCAATGGCCCAGCGTCGGCGTCTGATACGAGGTGGTGCGCACGGTGACCCGCCGTGCCAGGACGAATGCCGACAGGAAGCCCAGCCCGAACATGCCGATCAGGCCGCTGTCTTCATGCCCGCTCTGACGCAGGCCGCGGGTGTAGCCCACGCCCACGGTGGCCAGATAGTCGTGGATCTCCTGCTGGGTCAGCCCGGCGCCGGTATCGATGATGCGCACGATGCCCTGGGCGGGATCGCCATGCACTTCGATCAGCGATGCACCATCCCACTCCGGCTGCTCCAGGCGCCGGCGCAGGATCGAGTCGTGCGCGTTCTGCACCAGTTCGCGCAACGCGACCACCGGCGTCGAATACAAATGCTTGCTGAGTACGGACATGAGCCCGTTGAGATCGACGCCTGCGCGGCGGATCTGCGAGGCGTCCGTCGCCTCATTGATGGGATCTTGCATGATCGGTCGTCGTGTCCTTGGCGGCCGCGTCCATCCTCGGACACGCCTGCCTGGGTGGCAATGCGAGCCGGAAAGGATAGCCGCAAGCCACGGCCCGCGCACGTACGCGCCGCGCCGGCGGCACAGGCCGGCCTTCTCAGGCAACAGATCCCAGCGTTACATCCATCGTTACATAGGTGCCGGGCATTCCAGGCCCGGCAACACCACCTTGCAAAGCGCTGCAAAACGGCCAGATTTGCCGGTAAAAACCGCAAACCTCACGCCTGCTTCCTGCAAGCGCGCTGCGCATAAACGCCGGCTGAGCCAACGTCCGGCACAGCCCTGGCAGGACGCATCCCCGCCGCCCCTCTACCCGCTCACCGCTGCCCTGCATTGCTGCAGGGCAGCGTCCTGCTTAGCGTTGCAGGGTTTCCATCGGCGCTTCATTGAAATGCTGGCGATAGCCCTTGGCCAGCGCCGAGCGACTGCCCACACCCCAGCGGCTCGCCGCCTGCAGCACGCTGCCGCAACCGCCATCGGCCAACAGCTCATCGCGGATGCCCTGCATGCGATACCGGCGCAGCACCTGGGTCGGCGACAAGCCGGTCGCTGACTTGAAGGCCTGTTGCAGCGCGCGCCCGGTCACCCCGATCTGCGCGGCCACCTCATTGATCGACAGGTCCGATCGATGCGCATTGGTGATCATGTAGGCGTAGGCGCGCCGGTACTTGGCCGGCAGGCGGGCGGAAATGTCATCGCTGACATGCGCCGGTGTGCCGCTTTCCAGCAACCGTGGCGCCTGAACTTCGCTGCGCAGGCATTGCACCGCCCCCAGGGCGTAGCGGTTGTAGAGCAGCAAGGCCTGCTCGGCACGTCCCACGGCCTGGCTGATCTTGGCCTGGCAATACTCGAACTCCAGGTTCCAGCGCGGCGCGTGATGGCGCCCGGCACCGGCCAGCGCGCGTTCGGCCAGGTCCGCACGGCCAACCGCCAGTGCGGCCAACGCCAGCTCCACCTGCGCATCCTGACGCGCGCATGGCGGGCAACCGGTGGCCGCTGCGGGCAAGGCATCGATCTGCGCGTCGAAACCGAAGGTGTCTCCACCGGCAATGCGCAGCAGATTGCGCACGTGGCGCATGCGCTGCGCCAGCACCGGCATGCTCTCGGACAGATCGGCGATGCAGGCACGCAACTCGCTGGCCTCGAAAGTATGCGCGGCATCTTCCTGGCGCAGCGTGGCCTGCCAGAACACGTGGTCGCTCATGCGCTCGCCGCGCCGGATCCGCAGCTGGGCGATCAGGTCCAGACGCAACGCGCCGACCACACGCGTCCAGTCGGCCGCACCGGTCTCCAGCTCGGAAACGACCTCTTGCGCGCGTTCCAGCGTCTGCAGCGCCAGGGTGCTTTGGCCCAGGTGGAAGTGGGTCAGCGCCTTGCCGAGCAGGCTCTCGCCGCACAGCACCGCCGGGGTATCGCGGTCCATGGCAAGTTGCGCAAAGCAACTGAGCGCTGCACTCAGCCGGCGCTGGCTCAACATCAGCCACGCGGTGTTGCGGCACGACAGCAGGCGCAGCTGCCGCTGGTGCCCGCGCATCGCCTTGGACGCCTGCCGATAGGCATCCTCCGCCTCTTCCTGATACTCCAGAATCAACAAGGCATCGGCGCTGGCGCCCAGCAATGCGACTTCGTCGTCGCTGCCATCCGGAGCTGCCTGCCCCTCGCGACGTTGCTGGAGGTGCTGCAGACCCTGTGGCCAAGCACCAACAAGCATCCTGCTCGTATAGATCGGAAGACGGTCTGCGTAAGACAACGCAGAGATCGCTGCGAAGTAGGTCGAAAGGATCATGCCGGGCTCTCTGAAGGGGGGGAGCAAAAACAACAAAAGGCGCCGTTGTGGTGGGCGCAAACGATTGTATGCAGCGGATCCAATGGAATTTCTCACTTCGAAGCAGCTAGAAATTCAAAAATTCTCACTCTGTCTTGCAAACAGCGAAGTGGATTCCGCAGCCGCGTAGCGACGACGGCCAGACGATGCGCCGGCGTATCTTGACGGTGCATCGCAAGACGATGCGTGGGCGTACGGACGCTGTATTCGGCACGCAGATGCGCGAAGGCGCGCTAAACATCTGCGATCGCTCGCGCTCAATGTGAAATGGCCGTTAATCCAGTGCAATGCGGGCAGACGCTGTTTTCCGGCGATTCGCCGGTCCACCCGTAATTACAAGAGCATTTTGTTCAGCGGCGCGATGGTTAAGTTCCCGGAGATATTCTTTCTCGCGCAGGGAGTCGGCAAAATCTCTATACCTTGGTCTACACCTGCACGTTGGCTGGCGCCGCCCCAGCATGCCGTTTTTGTGGGCAGCAACCCGACCGAATTAAATGGCCCGAACATCCCCATGCCTCAGACGACGATTGCATAACTAGAGAGTAAGAGCTGTGTTGCGGCTAACTGACCACCCGCTAAAGCGGATGGCTCCGCTGATCGGAATTCGCGCTAGGCAACGAAACTTTTCGCCTCCGCAATGGTACATACCATTCGTCTGACGCTGGTCAGATCCCCCCGAAGCGGTCGAGTGATATGGCTATGTGCCTGGATACCTTTAGTAAGCCTGTTGTGCTCAGTTCCATGGTCTGGGCTGCGCCCGTACCGCCGGCGTGGACGCGCGAGTGATGGACGCCGCTGCGAATGACCGCCAAGGATCGGCATTCGTACTGACGCAGGACGCGCGGCTGGCATCACAGATCAACGCCAGCCTGGCGACTCTGGTCCCAGAGGTCACCATCTTCTCCGACGAACTCGAACTGCTGCGCTGCCTGCGCCACTCGCCGTGCGAGCTTCTGGTCTTCGATGCCCATTGCGTGGCATCGGACGACAGTTCCCTGCTCGCCTGGCAGCGCTGTCACAGCGGTCACCCCACCCCATTGATCGTGCTGGGCCGTTTCGAATGCCCCGACGACTTGCTGGCCTGGTATCGCGCCGGCGCTCACGAAGTGCTCAGCCTGCCAGTCAACTCGCACGAGCTGCATGTGCGCGCGTCGCTAGCCATCGCGCCCATGGAAACCACCTGCATCCAGGCACAGCAGATCAAGGTGGGCCCGTATCAGCTGCTCCGCGAGAAAAACACGGTGTACCTGCACGAAACCGCGATTGCCTTGACCGCGCGCGAGTTCTCCATTGCCTGGCTGCTGTTTTCGAACCCGGGCGTGTGCTTCCGACGCTGCCAGCTGGCCAAGGCGGTCTGGGGTAGCCATACCGAGTTCACCGACCGCACCATGGAACAGCACATCTACAAGCT
Source organism: Xanthomonas sp. LMC-A-07 (assembly GCF_030208825.1). Classification (NCBI taxonomy): domain Bacteria; kingdom Pseudomonadati; phylum Pseudomonadota; class Gammaproteobacteria; order Lysobacterales; family Lysobacteraceae; genus Xanthomonas; species Xanthomonas sp. LMC-A-07. The sequence continues at coordinate 69,151 of NZ_JARVTF010000020.1, read as the reverse complement.
GCGCAAGAAACTGCGGCTGTGCAACCACAGTGGTGCAGTGCGCATTCGCACCGTGTATTCGCATGGTTACAAGCTCGAACTGGCGCTGTCGGACGGCAACACGGCGGCACCTTCCAAGGGCATGACGTCCAATACGGTCAATCGCACCGCAGCTTGCTGAGCTGCGGCTGCCCTGCTTGGAGATAATGCAGCGGTACAGGCGTTGCTGACGTCTTGACGGAGCTCGCTAGAGTCTGAGTGTTTGGCTGCACCGGCGCGGCATCATGCGCACGGTCGATGGGCTTCGTTCGTGTTGCGACTGCTCATGAAGACTTGGCCTTCGCAATTAGCACAGAGCGTGCGGCGCTCGAGACAGCAATGTCAGTAATGCTAGGCCCTGCGCCGCATGGAGCAGCGCTTCGGCCGCCATCGTTGCGGCATCGCCGACACCGGAATATTGGCCATCCCTGCAGCGCGTTTGATGTCCAGCAACAAGGCAGCAGTCTCGCCAGATCCCCTGCCGGTCCTGATCAAGCTTGCGCCGCATGGCAACCCACGCTGCTGCCATTGCGTTACCGCACCGATGCAAACACCCATAAACGACAACGGCGCCAGGTTTCCCATGGCGCCGCTGTTTTTTTGCAGTTTAGAAAAACTTACTGCTTCGGGCTCTCGCCGTACTCGTTCGGGCCGGGCGTGCCCTCCAGGCACATAAACACCAACACGATGAAGCCGCCGAGGTAAGGCACCAGGCTGATCAGATAGAACCAGCCGGACTTGCCCTGGTCGTGGAAGCGACGCACGCTCACCGCAATGCTCGGCACCACCATCGCCAGCACCACGATCATCATGATCGCAAAGACCACCCAGGCCAGCGCGCCCGGGCCGTTATCGCCGCCGCCCACTGCCGCTGCGATGCCGAAAAGACCACCCAGCACCAGCAGGATGATGGCCTGCAGCAGCATGAACATCCAATATTCCTTGCGGCGCGAACGACCATTGAAGTCGGCGTAACGCTTGAGCGGCAGCAACATCCATTCCATCGTGAGTCTCCTGGTGACGAGCAATAATCGGTGTGTGTGATCCGGTGCACAGTGCAACGGGCCGCGCATGGTGCCATAGCCGCCGTCTGGTGAAAACGTTTTCTTTACGCTCTGGCGCGTATCACCGGCGCTGTCCGACGAGCGGTCGGGCCCGGCGCTACTGCTGACCCGCACGGCAACACGTACTCCCCCTACCGCACTCGGCGCTGCGGGGAGCTGCAGTTGCAGAACATGGAGGCGCAGCGCCTGCGCCGTCCGCAAGCAGCGAGCCCGGTAGAGGCGAGCAACCAGGCAGCGGCATAGCGACAACGTCGGAAGCGGCTGCGGGCTTACTCCGCCGCCGCTTCCAGGGCCTGGCTCAATCGCTCCACGGCAACGATCTCCATGCCCTTGATGCTGGACGTCTTCGGCGCATTGGCCTTGGGCACGATCGCGCGCTTGAAGCCGTGCGTCGCCGCCTCCTTCAGGCGGTCCTCGCCGTTGGGCACCGGGCGAATCTCTCCCGACAACCCCACCTCACCGAAGGCGATCGTCTTCTCGGCCAGGGGCCGGTCGCGCAACGACGACAACACCGCCAGCAGCACCGGCAAGTCGGCGGCGGTCTCCTGCACCCGGATACCGCCGACCACGTTGACGAACACGTCCTGGTCACCGACCACGATGCCGCCATGCCGGTGCAGCACCGCCAGCAACATCGCCAGGCGGTTCTGCTCCAGCCCCACGGCGACCCGCCGCGGATTGGACAACGGCGAGGCATCCACCAGCGCCTGCACCTCCACCATCAACGGGCGCGTGCCTTCGCGGGTGACCATCACACAACTGCCCGGCTGATGGGTGCTGCCGCCGGAAAGGAAAATCGCCGAGGGGTTGGAGACCTCCTTGAGGCCCTTCTCCCCCATCGCAAACACGCCCAGCTCGTTGACCGCACCGAAGCGGTTCTTGAACGCACGCAGCAAGCGGAAGCGGCTGCCGCTTTCGCCCTCGAAATACAGCACCGCATCGACCATGTGCTCGAGCACGCGGGGGCCGGCGATGCCGCCCTCCTTGGTGACATGCCCGACCAGGAACACCGCCGTGCCGGTTTCCTTGGCATAACGCACCAGCCGCGCGGCGCTCTCGCGCACCTGGCTGACCGAGCCGGGCGCCGCGGTCAACGACTCGGTCCACAGCGTCTGCACCGAGTCGGCCACGATCAATTTGGGCCGCGCCACGCTGGCGTGCTGCAGGATGTTCTCGATTCCGGTTTCGGCCAGCGCATTCAACCCTTCCAGTGGCAGATCCAGCCGCACCGCGCGCCCGGCCACCTGGGCCAGCGATTCTTCGCCGGTGACGTACAACACCGGCAGCGTGCTGGCCATGCTGGCTAGCGCCTGCAGCAACAACGTCGACTTGCCAATACCTGGGTCGCCGCCGATCAGCACCACCGCACCCTCGACCAGACCGCCGCCAAGCACACGATCGAACTCGCCGATGCCGGTGGACACCCGCGCCTGCTCGGACTGCTGCACATCCTTGAGCGCGGTGATCTTGGGCGCTTCGGTCTTGCCCGCCCAGCCGCTGCGTCGCGACGCCGCCGGCGAGGCCTTGCCAGCGGGCGTGGCGCTTTCCAGCACGATCTCGCTGAGCGTGTTCCAGACCCCGCACTCGGTGCACTGACCCTGCCACTTGGTGTACTCGGCGCCGCATTCGCCGCAGACATAGGCCGTCTTCGCCTTCGCCATCATCTTCTTGCCGTTGCTTCTGAATCCGAAGCATAGCTGCCGCGGGTCTCACCGCGCGCGACCTGAGCCGGAGACCGGCGTCAGCCAATCACCGTGTGATGTGTCAGCGGTTGCCGATCCAGCCGGAGGCATCGACCGTTGACGTGCGTCATTGATTACTCAGCCCCGATGCCGAGCGCACTGCGCGTCGCGCATTCGGGATTCGGGATTCGGGATTCGGGATTTGGGATTTGGGATTTGGGATTTGGGATTCGAGAATGCTGCTCCCAGCTCGCGACCAGAGCTACCCGCCTGCGGCATGCATGGAGTCGCTCAGGCGTCGATGCAGGAAACCCACGCAGATGGTTCCGGCACCCAGACATAAACCGGGAGGACGCCGTCACTCCGCGTAGCGAGATGTGGCGCCATGCCTCGCGCGAACAAAGGCCCTGACAGCAAAAAAAAGAGGCGCATCTAAACCACTACGACATCTGCAAACAGCGCACCTAATGAGCGGCAAGGTGAACGAGCGACGCCCACGCACCAACTGCTTCAGCCGAACAAGCACCGCTCATCCATCGACGATCATCCAGCTCAACACCGGCATCGTGCACGCGTGCACGATGCCGGCGCAGCGCTACATTCAACGCGCCTTGTACAGCTCACTCAAACGGTCCGGCTTGCCGGCAATCCGCTCAAGATGCGGATACAGCAGCCCGCCGTGGTAGTCGATGCGCACCGTGTCGTAGCGGTCAAGCCGCTTGACCAGCAGCTCGATCGGTGCGGTGGTTCCCTTGGCGGCGGTGATCGCGTCCTTGATCACGTCACTACTGAAGGCGCGGCCGTTGACCGCCACGATCGTATTGCCCGTGATCAAGCCCGCATTGAAGGCCGGGCCGTCCCAGAGCACATCGCTGATATCGCCCGAGGCTTTCAACGACATGCCAAGCGAATAGGTCAGGCTGGCGTCCTTGTCGTCGCTCTCGTCGGTCTTGGTGGCCAGGTTCGGCTCGTCGTTGTAGACCAGCTTCCAGCCATTGGCTTCGATGCCGCCGATCAACGAACCATGCCCATCCATGCGACTGCGCAGGAAGCTCGCCCAGTCGAAGGCAGCCACGCCGTTGAGGGTGCTGACGATGTCATCAAACGTGTACGGATTGACGTCCCAATCGCCGTTCTTCATGCCGAAGAACGCCTTGCCGAAGTCATCGATGGAGCGCTTGTTGTTGGTCAACGCGCGCAGCTTGCTATCCACTTCCAGCCACATCATCTGGCCGCCGGAGTAATAGTCTTCCGACATTTGATAGTTGCGGTACGCCTTGGGGCGGCGCATCGACATGGTCGGGTCGTTGGTGGTGTCCTGCACCGTGCGCCACGCCATGCCGGGGCGGCCACGCTCGTATTGCGCGGCTACGCCGGCCAGCATGTCGCGCGCCTGTTCCTGCGTCCACAGGCCCGAGCGCGCCGACATCACTTCGCCCCAGAACTGGGTCTGGCCTTCGTACAGCCACAGCAGGCTGTCGCCCATCGGCACGTTGAAATTCGGCGTCGCCAGATCCGCGCCGCGGCGGTATTTGCCGTTCCACGAATGGTTGAACTCATGCGCCAGCAAGTCGCGCCCGGTCCAGCTCTTGTCCCACTCGGTGAAGTAGTTCGGTGCACCGCTGTTCTCGCTGGAACGGTGATGCTCCAGGCCGATGCCGCCCAGCTTCTTGGTCAGCGCCAGCAAAAATTCGTAGTGGTCGAAATGCCGCGCGCCATACAGCTTGTCCATCTGCTGCACCAACGCGGCGTGCGCCTTGATCTGCTCGGGCTTGGCGTTCAGCGATTTGGCTTCGTCGGCAAAGACGTTGAGATACACCGGCTGCTTGCCGGCGCTCAATTCGACCCGCTTGTAGTACTTGCCGGCAAACATCGGCGAGTCGACCAGGTCATCGAAGTCGATCGGCTTGAAGGTCACCGTGTCGCCCACGCGGCGTTCGGTTTCCATGGCCGTGGCATAGCTCCAGCCCGCCGGCAAGGTCACGCTGGCCTGCGCCTTGATGTTGCGCGCGAAGTAGCCCGCCGGATACAGCGCCGTGGTATTCCACTGCAGGTTGAGCATTTCCGGAGTCATCATCACCCGGCCCTGGCTGCTGGCCTGCGGCGAGAGGAACTTGAATTCGGCCACCAGCTCGCTGGCGCCTTGCGGCACGTCCACCTTGAAGGCGTAGACATCGAACTGGTCGCGCGTCCAGGGCACCACCTTGCCATCGACCTTGATCACCAGGCCGGCCAGTTTGTCGATCGGGCCGGTGGGCGAATGGTTGCCCGGGATCCACTGCGGATACAGCAACGTCATCGGGCCCGGCGTGGCCGGCATGGTGGTCTTGACCTTGAAGATGCGGTGCTGCAGATCGGTGGCATCGACGTCGATCTTCAAGGTGCCTTCGAACGGCACATCCTGCGGCGCGGCGGTCTGTGCGGCGGCAGGCAGGGACAGCGCCGCGAGCAGCGACAAGGACAAGACAGTGGGGACGTTCATCGCGATTCCGTTGGGACCTGGATCAGGCAGCCTTCGATGCTAAGCGCACGCCAGCGCTTCCCCCGTATGCCATTGGTCATGCTGCGATGGATTGCCGGGCAAAAAAAAGCCGCCGGGAGCTCCGGCGGCTTTCAGTGATCCGGCCTGGCTGCCGTCTCAATGCATCATGTTGACGTTCATGTTGTGCAGCACCCACAGCGAACCCACGATCACGATGCCGATGATCAGCAGAGAGAACAGGCCCACTTGCACGTTGGAACGCTGCTCCGGCGTACGGTCCATGTGCAGGAAGTACACCATGTGCACCAGCATCTGCACGGCGGCCATCACCGAGATCACGATGACGGTGACGCCCTTGGAGAACGCCCCACTCATCACCATCGCAAACGGGATGACGGTGAGGATCACGGCCATGACGAAGCCGATCAGGTAGGACTTCAGGCCGCCGGCATGCGCGTCGGCAGCGTTTTCGGTGTGGTGGTGATTGGCCATTACAGCGCTCCCAGCAGATAGACGACGGTGAACACACCGATCCAGATGATGTCCAGGAAGTGCCAGAACAGGCTCAGGCAGGCCAGACGCGTGCTGTTGCGCGCGGTCAGGCCGTTCTTGGAGATCTGGATCACCAGCACCGCCATCCACAACAGGCCGGACGCCACGTGCAGGCCGTGGGTGCCCACCAGGAAGAAGAACGCAGACAGGAACGCACTACGTCCCGGGCCCGCACCTTCATGGATCAGGTGGTTGAACTCCCAGATTTCCATGCACAGGAAGCCGATACCCAGCAGCGCGGTGACCGCCAGCCAGCCGTACAGGCCGGCCATCTTGCGCTTGTGCGCGGAGATCATGGCGAAGCCGAAGCTCAAGCTGCTGAACAACAGCAGGAAGGTTTCCACCAGCACGAACTTCAGGTCGAACAACTCCTTCGCCGTCGGTCCGTCCACCGTGGCGCCGGACAGCACCGCGTAGGTGGCGAACAGGCCAGCGAACAGCAGGCAGTCGCTCATCAGGTAGACCCAGAACCCGAAGACGGTGTTGCCACCGCCGTCGTGATGCTCGTGATCGTGATCGTGGCCGCCCGCGTGGGCGCCGTGGTGGTCAAGCGTGGTCGTGGAGGACATGGTCAGATCGCCTTCGCGGCCTGAGCCGCATGTTGCTGTTCGAGCTTGGCAAAGCGCGCGTCTTCGATGCGCTTCACTTCCTCGGCCGGCACCCAGTAATCGATGTCGTCATCGAAGGACCGGGCGATGAAGCTGCCGATCATGCCCGCCAGGCCAACGACCGCCAGCCACCAGATGTGCCAGGTCAGACCAAAGCCCAGCAGCACGCTGAAGGCGGCGATGTAGACGCCTGCACCGGTGTTGCGCGGCATATGGATGGGCTCGTACGAGGACGGACGCACCCAGCCCTTGCCATTCTGCTTGTCGCCCCAGAACTGGTCGCGGTCATCGATGTGCGGCAGCACGGCGAAGTTGTAGAACGGCGGCGGCGAGGAGGTCGCCCATTCCAGCGTACGGCCATCCCACGGATCACCGGTATGGTCCATGTTGTCCTTGCGCTTCCAGACGCTGTAAGCGATCTGCACCAGGTTCAAGAAGATACCCAGGCCGATGATCGCTGCACCTGCGGCAGCCACGTACAGCCACGGCGCCCACTCGGGGTGGTTGTAGGTGTTCATGCGACGCGTCATGCCCATGAAGCCGAGCACGTACAGCGGCATGAAGGCCACGAAGAAGCCGATGATCCAGCACCAGAACGAGGCCTTGCCCAGCTTTTCATTGAGCTTGAAGCCGAACGCCTTCGGGAACCAGTAGGTCAGACCTGCCAGGTAACCGAACACCACACCGCCGATGATCACGTTATGGAAGTGGGCGATCAGGAACAGGCTGTTGTGCAACACGAAGTCCACGGCCGGGATGGCCAGCATCACGCCGGTCATGCCACCGATGGAGAAGGTGATGATGAAGCCGATCGTCCACAGCACCGGCGAGGTCATGTGCACGCGACCGCGGAACATGGTGAACAGCCAGTTGAAGATCTTCACGCCGGTCGGGATCGAGATGATCATCGTCGTGATGCCGAAGAAGGCATTGACGTTGGCACCCGAGCCCATGGTGAAGAAGTGGTGCAACCACACCACGAACGACAGCACGCCGATACACGCAGTGGCATAGACCATCGAGGTGTAACCGAACAGGCGCTTGCGGCTGTAGGTGGCAATCAACTCGGAGAAGATGCCGAACGCCGGCAGGATCAGGATGTAGACCTCCGGGTGACCCCAGATCCAGATCAGGTTGACGTACATCATGGCGTTGCCGCCACCGTCGTTGGTAAAGAAGTGCGTGCCCAGGTAACGGTCGGCACCCAGCAGCGCCAGCGCCACGGTCAGGATCGGGAACGCAGCGATGATCAGGATGTTGGTGATCAGCGCGGTCCAGGTGAAGATCGGCATGCGCATCAGGGTCATGCCCGGAGCGCGCATGCGCATGATCGTCACGAAGAAGTTCACGCCGGTCAGCAACGTGCCTAACCCGGAGACCTGCAGCGCCCAGATGTAGTAGTCCACGCCAACGCCTGGACTGTATTCCAGCCCCGACAACGGCGGATACGCCAGCCAACCGGTCTGCGCAAACTCACCAACACCCAGCGAGATGTTGATCAGCGCCGCACCGGCCACGAACAGCCAGAAGCTCAGCGAGTTCAGGAACGGAAACGCCACGTCGCGTGCGCCGATCTGCAGCGGCACGATCAGGTTCAACAGGCCGGTCATGAACGGCATGGCCATGAAGAAGATCATGATCACGCCGTGCGCGGTAAAGATCTGGTCGTAGTGGTGCGGCGGCAGCACGCCTTCGCCACCGCCACCGGCCAGCGCCTGCTGGGTGCGCATCATGGCCGCGTCGGCAAAGCCGCGCAGCAACATGACCAGCGCCACGATGATGTACATCACACCGATGCGCTTGTGGTCCACCGAGGTGAACCACTCATTCCACAAGTAGCCCCACAGCTTGTACTTGGTGATGGCACCCGCGATGAGCAGGCCAAGCAGGCCGGCGCCACCGAGGGCGATCATGATGATCGGCTCGTGGTACGGAACCGCCTCGATCGTAAGTTTGCCTAGCATCACTTGTCTCCAGAAGTGCACATGGCAACAGGCTCTGCAGCCGGTGCCTGATGGTCGCCATGGCCTTTACTGTGGCCCGGACCATTCATGTATTTGTCGACCAGCGAGCGGAACATGCCGTCCTGCACCGACGAGTAGTAGGTGACCGGATACTGTTCCTTGTCGTTGCGGTTTGCGGCCAGCACCTGGTACTCGGCGGCGTCCAGCGCCTTCGGCGAGGCCTTGACCTTGGCCACCCACGCGTCGAAGCCGGCCTGATCGGTGGCGTGCACGGTGAAGCTCATCTTCGAGAAGCCGTGACCGCTGTAGTTGGTGGACAGGCCGAAGTAGTCACCAGGCTCATTCGCCACCAGGTGCAGCTTGGTTTCCATGCCCGCCATCGCGTAGATCATGGTGCCCAGGTGCGGGATGAAGAACGAATTCATCACCGTATCGGAGGTGATCTTGAAGTTCAGCGGCGTATGCACCGGCACGGCGATTTCGTTGACCGTGGCGATGTTCTGGTCGGGCATGATGAACATCCACTTCCAGTCCAGCGACACCGCCTCGATGTTGAGCGGCTTGACGTCCGAATCCAGCGGCCGGTACGGGTCCAGCGCATGCGACGAGCGCCAGGTCAGCACCGCCAGCACCAGGATGATCACACACGGGATCGACCAGACCACCACCTCGATCGCGGTGGAGTGCGACCAATCCGGCTCGTAGCGCGCCTTGGTGTTGGACGCGCGGTATTTCCACGCGAACGCAATCGCCATGACGATCACCGGGATCACCACGATCAGCATCAGCACCACCGAGGTGATCAGCAGTTGCTTCTCGTCGTGGCCGATCTGGCCTTTCGGATTGAGGATGGCCGAGTTGCAGCCTGCCAACAGCAGGAACGGCAACATCAGACCTGGACGAAGTACACGCCCGAGATGTTTCAACGGAATCATCGGTCGATCCAAGTGCGAAGGAACGCCAGCCTCGTTCGTCTGATCCGCCAGCGGCGTTTTGAACAGCCCGCTCCCGGTGGAGATGGCGGCCCAGATCGAAGACACGGGTTAGCTCCCTAATTTTAGTCTTTGCTGCACCTGCACGAAACCCATTGGCAATGATCCATCGCAATGAATGCGCGCAGATGTGTGCGACATGTTGTCGCAGCGCGTCAAAGTGAAGGAAATGCGGCCAGTTGCGGCCGTCGTGCAGTGGGCAGAGAACCTGCGCGATGCCCTTAAAATTCCAGCGTCGACGCGCACAGCGCCCAAACGCAACTGGGCCGACCAAAGGTCGACCCAGTGATGATGCGATGGTGCCGGAAATAGGAATCGAACCTACGACCTACGCATTACGAATGCGCCGCTCTACCAACTGAGCTATTCCGGCGAGCCGTGAATTGTAGGAGCGGAGCGCCGCTGCGGTCAATCGCCTTGGGTGTCGCGGCTGTGCCGTGCACCTGCGTCTCAGCCACCGCGATCGTTGCGCCCTCCTCCGCAGCGCTCGGCTTCAGCCGAGCCGGTGAGGCAACTGCGTGGATGTTTCGCCGATGCCCTGGCACGCGCCTCCCGCCTCAGCTGACCAGCCGCAGCCGCAGCTCCTTGGGCAGGGCGAACACCATCGACTCCGGCTCACCCGCCAGTTCGGACACGCCATTGGCACCGAGCTCGCGCAGCCGCGCCAGCACGCCGTCGACCAGCACCTGCGGCGCCGACGCGCCAGCGGTCAGGCCGATATGCTGCTTGCCGACGATCCAGGCCGGGTCGATCTCGCTGGCGTTGTCGATCAGGTAGGACTCCACCCCGTCACGGCGCGCCAGCTCGCTGAGCCGGTTGGAGTTGGAGCTGTTGGGCGAACCGACCACGAGCACCAGATCGCACTGCCGCGCCAGGTCGCGCACCGCATCCTGGCGGTTCTGCGTGGCGTAGCAGATGTCGTCATGCTTTGGCCCCTGCATGGCCGGATAGCGCGCGCGCAAGGCCTCGATGATGCCCATGGTGTCGTCCACCGACAGCGTGGTCTGGGTCGTGTAGGCCAGGTTCTCCGGCTGGCGCACCTGCAAGGTGGCGACCTGCTCGATATCTTCCACCAGGTAGATCTGCCCGGGGCCGCGCTCGCGGCTCCACTGGCCCATGGTGCCCTCCACTTCCGGATGCCCCGCGTGGCCGATCAGCACCACGTCGCGGCCGGCGCGGCAGTGGCGGGCAACTTCGAAATGCACCTTGGTCACCAGCGGGCAGGTTGCATCGAACACCTTCAGCCCGCGCCGTTCGGCCTCCACGCGCACGGCCTGGGAGACGCCGTGGGCGCTGAAGATCACCGTGGCGTCGTCCGGCACTTCGTCCAGTTCCTCGACGAAGATGGCGCCGCGCTGCTTGAGGTCGTCGACCACGAAGCGGTTGTGCACCACCTCGTGGCGCACGTAGATCGGCGCGCCCAGCGTCTCGATCGCACGCTTGACGATCTCGATCGCGCGGTCGACACCGGCGCAGAAGCCGCGGGGATTGGCGAGCAGGACGTCCATAAGCTTTTTCTCTCGACGGCCCGGCCGCGATGGCCGGACGTTTTCAACAGGGGGCGCGGCCGCCGACAACGCGGCGCCAGGCGCTTTGCTGCGGCGTGCCCGTCAAGGCAGCGTCGCAGCTGGCATGGACCAGGATTATCCCGCTTTTCGACTGCGCTTGCCGTCGAACAAACCGAACAGTGCGATGCCGATCGCGCCACCCACGATCGCCGAGTCGGCGATATTGAACGACGGCCAGGTGTGCTCGCCGACATACCACTGGATGAAATCGACCACGTGGCCGTGCATCAGGCGGTCGATCACATTGCCGATTGCCCCGCCGATGACCAGCGCGTACGGCACTGCGCTGCGCCAGTCGCCGCGCGCGGTGCGCGACAGCCAGAACGCCAGCAGGCCACTGATGCCGACCGCCAGCGCGGTAAAGAACCACAGCTGCCAGCCACCGGCATCACTCAGGAAGCTGAAGGCTGCCCCGGTGTTGTAGGTGCGGTACCAGTTCCAGAATCCGTCGATGACCGGCACCGGGGTGTATTCGGGCAGGCTGGACAGCACCCAGGCCTTGCTCCACTGATCCAGGCCGATGACGACGGCCGAAAGCAGTAACCAGATCAGGGCGGACGGGTTGGGTCGTTGACTCATGTCGAAATATCGCAAGTAGGAGGCTTTCTCCGTGGCGGAGAGAGGCCTGGATGGCGGGAACAACACAGGATGGCACGCGTGGGACAACCGACCGACCTGCCCCACGCCGGCATGCACGCCGGGCTTCAGCTGCAGGGACCGCTGCGCGCGGGCTGAGGAAAGGGGGTTGCCCACCAGAACCGCGTTGACCGCACAGCTGGCCGGCGCCGCAACCCTGCAGCGGACGCGGCGGCGCGCCGAACACGCCGCCACGCCATAGCCGCATCAGAACCAGCGACGCTCCTCGCCCGGGCCTTCGATGTTGCTGACGCAGCGGCTGCACAACTCCGGGTGCCGCGGGTCGCTGCCCACGCTGGCCTGGTGGTGCCAGCAGCGTACGCACTTGGCCTTGGTGGTGGGCTGCGCACTGACGAAGATGTCGTCGGTGCTGGCCGCGGTCACGGTGACGTCGCCACTGATGAACAGGAAACGCAGCTCATCGCTCAGCGGCTGCCAGCGCGCGGCGGTCTGCGCATCGGCGGCTACGGTGATTTCCGCTTCCAGCGCCGCGCCGATCGCGCCATTGGCACGCATCGGCTCCAGCACCTTGGCCACCTGCTCACGCAGCGCCAGCAACTTGTCGACGTCGGCACTGGTCAGTGCGGCGTCGGCCGGCATCGGCGCCAACCCCTCGTACCAGGTGGCGAACAGCACATTGTCGGAGTGCTCGCCCGGCAGGTGCGCCCACAGTTCTTCGGCGGTGAAGCTCAGCACCGGCGCAATCCAGCGCACGAACGCCTCGGCCACGTGATACATCGCGCTCTGCGCCGAGCGGCGGCCGCGCGCATCTTCGGCCATCGTGTACAGGCGGTCCTTGGTGACGTCCAGGTACAGCGAACCCAGGTCCACGCTGCAGAAATTCAGCAACGCCTGCACGATTTCGGCGAAGTCGTAGCGCGCGTAGGCGGCAGTGATCTTCTCCTGCAGCTCGTGGGCGCGATGCACGATCCAGCGGTCCAGCAGCACCATGTCGTCGAGCGCCACCAGATGCTGCAACGGATCGAAGCCATGCAGATTACCGAGCAAAAAGCGCGCGGTATTGCGCAGGCGACGGTAGGCGTCGGCATTGCGCTTGAGGATCTCCTGCGACAGCGACATCTCGTTGCTGTAATCGGCCGAAGCGATCCACAGGCGCAGGATGTCGGCGCCCAGCGTGCGCATGATTTCCTGCGGCTCGATCCCGTTGCCCAGCGACTTGGACATCTTGCGGCCGTGCTCGTCCACGGTGAATCCGTGGGTGAGGCACTGCTTGTACGGCGCGACCTTGTCCATCGCCACACCGGTCAGCAGCGAGGACTGGAACCAGCCGCGGTGCTGATCGGAGCCTTCCAGGTACAGGTCGGCCGGCTTGGGCAGGCCGCGATCCACCAGCACTGTTTCATGGGTCACGCCGGAGTCAAACCACACGTCCAGGATGTCGGTGATCTTGTCGTAGTCGCCGGCTTCATCGCCCAGCAGCTCGGCCGCGTCCAGCGTGTACCAGACATCCACGCCGCCCTGCTCCACCCGCCCTGCCACCTGCCGCATCAGCTCGGTACTGCGCGGGTGCGGCTCGCCGGTTTCGCGGTGCACGAACAGGGCGATCGGCACGCCCCAGGTACGCTGGCGCGAGATGGTCCAGTCCGGACGCCCGTCGATCATGCCGGCGATCCGCGCCTGGCCCCACGACGGATACCAATGCACGGTTTCGATGGCCTTGAGCGCATCGGCGCGCAGGTTGGCCTGCTCCATCGAGATGAACCATTGCGGCGTGGCGCGGAAGGCGATCGGCGTCTTGTGGCGCCAGCAATGCGGATAGCTGTGCTCCATCTTGCTGGCAGCCAGCAATGCGCCGGTGTCGCGCAACGCATCGATGATGACGTCGTTGGCTTTCCAGATATGCAGCCCGGCCAGCACGGTGTCGCCCAGCGGCGGGGTGGACGGCAGATACACGCCGCGCCCGTCGATCGGGTTGATCTGCGCGGCGCTGTAGCGCTCCAGCAGACCGTACTGCTTGGAGACCTGGTAGTCCTCCTGGCCATGGCCCGGCGCGGTATGCACCGCACCGGTACCGTCGTCGTCGGAGACGTGATCGCCCAGGATCAGAGGGATGTCGCGTTCGGCATAGAACGGGTGCGCCAGCAGCAGTTGGTCCAGCGCCGCGCCCTTGGCGTGACCATGCACCACCACCGCCTCGACGCCATAGCGCGCCAGCGCCTTGCCGGCCAACGCCTCGGCGATCACCAGCCAGCGCGGCTGGCCGTGGTCGGCCGGGCCTTCCACCAACACGTAGTCCAGGGCCGCGCCCAGGCTCACCGCCAGCGAGGCCGGCAGCGTCCAGGGCGTGGTGGTCCAGATCGGCACCGCCACCTGCGTACCACCTGGCAACGTGACGCCGAATGCCGCAGCGATCGCGGCCGGATCACGTGCCGGGTAGGCGATGTCCACGGTCGGCGAGAGCTTGTCGGCGTATTCGATTTCCGCCTCGGCCAACGCCGAGCCGCAGTCGAAGCACCAGTGCACCGGCTTCACGCCGCGCGTGAGGTGGCCGTTGTCGATGACCTTAGCCAGCGCGCGGATTTCATTGGCTTCGAAGCGGAAGTCCAGCGTCTTGTACGGGTTGTCCCAGTCGCCGATCACGCCCAGGCGCTTGAAATCCCGCCGCTGCAGATCGATCTGCTCGGTCGCGTACTCGCGGCACTTCTGGCGGAACTGTGCGGCGTCCAGCTTCACGCCGACCTTGCCGAACTTCTTCTCGATCGCGATTTCGATCGGCAGCCCATGGCAGTCCCAGCCCGGGATGTAAGGCGCGTCGAAGCCAGCCAGGTACTTGGACTTGACGATGATGTCCTTGAGGATCTTGTTGACCGCGTGACCCAGATGGATCTGCCCGTTCGCATACGGCGGGCCGTCGTGCAGCACGAACAGCGGGCGCCCGGCGGCATTGGCACGCACTTGTGCGTACAGCCCCTCGCGCTCCCAGCGCTCCAGCATCGCCGGCTCGCGCTTGGGCAGGTCGCCGCGCATCGGAAAGTCCGTGGCGGGCAGATGGAGTGTGGCTTTATAGTCTTGGGTCACGGGAATCTACCGTTGCGCTGCGTTATGTGAACCGTCCGCACGGGCGTGCGCAGGGCTTTGCGAGGGGCTCGCAGGTGAGGTCTCTGCAGACGTGTGCGTAGCTGTCTGCATCGAAGGTGCATCGGCGTGCTGCGGCAAAGAATGCGTGCGCGCATGCGTGGCAAGCACGGCACGTGCCTGCTCGGCATCGCGATGCATTTGCACGGTCAATGCCTCCAGCCCATCAAACTTTTCTTCATCGCGCAGCTTGGCGACGAATTCGACCGCGATGTGGCGCCCGTACAAGTCGCCCTGGAAATCGAACAGGTGCGCTTCCAGCAGCGGCTCGATCCCCGCAACCGTGGGCCGCGTGCCGAAGCTGGAGACCGACGGCCATGGCTGCGCGGCCACGCCATGCACCCAGGTGGCGTAAATGCCGGACAGCGCCGGGGTGCGGGAAAACCGCAGATTGGCGGTGGGATACCCCAGCGTGCGGCCAAGCTGCTTGCCGCGGACCACACGTCCACCGATTGCGTACGGGCGGCCGAGCAATTCGCCGGCATGGGCAAATTCCCCGGCCACCAGCAGTTCCCGGATGCGCGTTGCCGAGATGCGCTCGCCGCGCAGATGCACCGGCGCAATCTCGCCGGCAGCAAAGCCGTGCTGCTCGCCCAGGGCACGCAACAGCGCAATGTCGCCGCCACGTCGATGGCCGAAGCGGAACTCCGGGCCGATCCACACTTCGCGTGCGCACAGGCGCCCCACCAATGCCAGGCGGACGAAGTCGTGCGCGCTCATCGCCGACAGCCGGCCATCAAACCGGATCATGCCGACGCTATCGGCACCGAAGCCGTACAAGCCTTCGATCTTGGCGCGGGCCAGGGTCAGGCGCGGCGGCGGCGTGTCGTTGGCGAAGAATTCGCGCGGCAACGGCTCGAAGCTCACCGCCACCGCCGGCACGCCCAGCGCACGCGCACGTTCGACCGCATGGCGCACCAGCGCCTGATGGCCCAGGTGCAGGCCATCGAAGGCACCGATGCAGACCACGCTTCCGTGCGGGAACAGCGTCCCGCCCTCGACGTCTCTAAACAGCCTGCTCATTCCTCGTTCCAAAGCGACGCCAGCCTGCGGGCCAGCCCTCGATCATGCATAACCGTCAAGTATAGCCGCGCGCAACAAATCGCATGGCCCCGGCAGCTGAGATGGGGACGTCCGCCCGGGTTGCCAATCGACCGGCAGCCGGCGCACGCGCCGCGTGTGCCGGGTCACCCTGCGCACAAGGAGCGACACCCATCTCTGGCACGCAGGCCTCCAACGCCCTGGCCCCTTCGCGGCGTCACTGCTCGCGCAGATGCCGCGGCCGCAGCCCCAGTGCCAACTGCGCCACCACATAGGTGAGCCCGCCACTGCCCACCAGCACCGCCAGCCAGCCGATGCGCTGCCACTTGTCCATCTCGGTGAACGACGGCAACCACCACAGCAGGCCCAACAGCACCACCACCATCGCCGCACAGGCCACCAGCAGCCGCGCCGCATAGCCTGCCCAGCCCGGCCGGCGCTGATACACGCCGGACTTGCCCAGCCAGAACCACAACAGGCCCAGGTTGAGATAACTGGACAGCGCACTGGCAATGCCCAGCGCCAGATGCAGGCCGGGCTGCTTGCCGAGCGCCTGCATCACGCCTTGCGCCTTCAATTCCGGCGGCACCATCACTTGGTAGAGCACGGCCAGGAACGCGAAGTTGAACACCATGTTGGCGATCAGCGCCGCCACGCCCGCGCGCACCGGGGTGCGGGTGTCCTGCCGCGCATAGAACGCTGGCAGCACAACTTTAAGCATCGCGTAGGCCGGCAGGCCAAAACTCAGCCCGTACACCGACAGCGCAGTCATGCGGGTGTCGAACGCGGTGAACTGGCGGTACTGGAACAAGGTGGCCACCAGTGGCTCGGCCAGCAGCAGCAAGCCCAGCATCGCCGGCATCGCGATCAGCAAGGTGGTGCGGAAGCCCCAATCCAGCGCCCCGGAGAACGCGCTGCGATCGGTCTTGACGTGATGGCGCGCCAACGCCGGCAGGATCACCGTGCCCAGGGCCACACCGAACACGCCCAGCGGCAACTCCAGGAAGCGGTCCGCCAGCGACAGCCACGACTGCGACCCGTCGCTCAGGCGCGCGGCAATCACCGTGTCCAGCATCAGGTTGATCTGCGCCACCGATGAGCCGAACAGCGTCGGGATCATCAAGGTCAGCACCTTGCGCACGTCCGGATGACGCCAGCCCCAGCGCGGCAGCGTGAGCAGGTCGATGCCCTTCAACGCCGGCAGCTGGAACAGCAACTGCAACGCACCAGCCACCAGCACTGCCCAGCCCAGCGCCAAGATCGGCACATCCAGGCGCGGCGCCAACCACAGCGCGCCGGCGATCATGCACAGATTGAGGATCACCGGGGTCAGCGCCGGGATCGCAAACCGCTGGAAGCTATTGAGCGCGCCACCGGCCAGGGCCGTCAGCGAAACGAACAGCAGGAACGGAAAGGTCAGCCGCAGCAGATCCACCAGCAGGCCGTACTTGTCGGGATCGGTCGCGGCGCCATCGGAGAACACCGAAGCGAGCTGCGGGGTGAAGATCAGCCCCAGCGCCGTCACCAGCAGCAACATGCCGCCCAGGGTGCCGGAGACGCGCGCCATCAATTCGCGCAGGTCGGCGTGCGGCCGGGTCTCCTTGACTTCGGTGAACACCGGCACGAAGGCGGTGGCGAACGAGCCTTCGGCGAACAGGCGCCGCAGGAAGTTCGGAATCCGGAACGCCACCCAGAACGCGTCGGTCACCGCGTTGGCGCCGAAGGTGGTGGAGATCGCCTGATCGCGGATCAGGCCCAGTACCCGCGACACCATGGTCATACTGCTGAACGAGAGCAGGCCTCTCAACATACCGGGCTTGCTCACGCAGCCCCCCTCTTGACATCTGACTTGACGTACATAACCAGGTCCATCATACTTTCGCGCTTGCTTTTTCCACCATACCGATTTTTCAGGAACCCACCACCGTGGCCAATATCAAGTCCGCCAAGAAGCGCGCCAAGCAGACCGTTGTGCGCAACGAGCGCAACACGGGCCAGCGTTCGATGCTGCGCACCGCCGTCAAGAAGGTGATCAAGGCCCTTGACGCCAACGATGCTGCAGGCGCCGAAGCTGCTTTCGCCGTTGCTCAGCCCATCCTCGACCGTTTCAGCGCCCGTGGCCTGATTCACAAGAACAAGGCTGCGCGTCACAAGAGCCGCCTGACCGCTCGCATCAAGGCCATCAAGGCCGCGTAAGCGATCAGCAGGTTCGCCATCGAAAGCCTGGCTTTCGATGGCACAAGAAAACCCGGCCTTGGCCGGGTTTTTTGTGGGCGCCTGTCTGCGCTCAACCTGCATTGCGCGCCTCGAGCTCGTCCTCGCGCTGACGATCGAAGAAGGCCATCACGTCCTTCATGATCGGGAAGGTGCCATCACGGCCCAGCGCCGACACCAGGTACCAAGGCGCCGTCCAGCCCAGCTCGGCCACGATGGCCTCGGCAGCGGCCTGCGCTTCCTCCGGGAACATCAGATCGGCCTTGTTGAGTACCAGCCAACGCGGCTTTTCCAGCAGCGCCGGATCATGCCGTTCGAGTTCGCGCTCGATGGTGCGCACCTGATCGACCGGCGACACGCCATCCACGCCGCCGTCCATCGGCGAAATGTCCACCAGATGCAACAGCAGGCGGGTGCGCTGCAGATGGCGCAGGAACTGCGTACCCAGGCCGGCACCATCGGCGGCGCCCTCGATCAGGCCCGGCACGTCGGCGATCACGAAGCTGCGATACGCCTCGACGCTGACCACGCCCAGATTCGGGTACAGCGTGGTGAACGGGTAATCGGCCACCTTCGGCGTCGCCGCCGAAACCGCACGGATCAGCGTGCTCTTGCCGGCATTGGGAAAGCCCAGCAGGCCGACGTCTGCCAGCAGCTTGAGCTCCAGCTTGAGCAGGCGCTCCTCGCCCTCCTCGCCGGTGGTGGACTGGCGCGGCGCGCGGTTCACCGAGCTCTTGAAATGCATGTTGCCCAGGCCGCCCTTGCCGCCCTTGGCCACCAGCAGACGATCGCCGTGCTGGGTCATGTCGCCGATGATTTCATCGGTCTGCACGTTCATCACCACCGTGCCGACCGGCACCACGATGACGCGGTCTTCGCCACCCTTGCCATAGGCCTGCCGGCCCATGCCGTTCTCGCCGCGCTGCGCCTTGAACGCGCGCTCATGGCGGAAATCGACCAGGGTGTTGACGTTTTCGTCGGCCACGATCCAGACGCTGCCGCCGTTGCCGCCGTCACCGCCATCCGGCCCGCCAAGCGGGATGAACTTCTCGCGGCGAAAGCCGACACAGCCATTGCCGCCATTGCCGGCGGTGACCAGGATTTCTGCTTCGTCGACTAACTTCATGAGATTTGGGATTCGTAATTTGGGATTGGGTAACACCACCGCAGGCGCCGCTTGGCGCCCGCGGAAAAAGCAGGAAGCAACCGCATCGGAACGCCCAGGAATCCGCTGTTGCGAATCCCAACTCCCGAATCACCACTCCCGGCTCTCAAACAAAAAACCCCGCCGAAGCGGGGCTCTCCGTCTCGCCCGCCAGGCAATACTGCCGTGCGGGCTGGTCTGCATGGAGCGGGCGATTACGCCTCGGCAACCACGCTGACGGTGCGACGCTTCTTCGGGCCCTTGGTGGTGAATTCCACCTTGCCGTTGACCAGCGCGAACAGCGTGTGGTCACGACCCAGGCCGACGCCGGCGCCCGGATGGAACTGGGTGCCACGCTGACGCACGATGATGTTGCCGGCATCGATGGCCTGGCCACCGAAGATCTTGACGCCGAGGTACTTCGGGTTGGAATCGCGACCGTTGCGCGAGGAACCTACGCCCTTTTTATGTGCCATGACTGGTTCTCCTTACTTCTTGTCGCCACCGGCGATGCCGGTGATCTCGATTTCGGTGTAGTACTGACGGTGTCCCTGACGCTTCATGTGGTGCTTGCGGCGGCGGAACTTGATGATGCGCACCTTGTCGGCGCGGCCATGGGCCACAACCTTGGCGGTGACCGAAGCGCCCTTCAGCGCGTCGCCCAGCTTGATGCCGTCGCTATCACCCAACATCAGGATGGTGTCGAACTTGATCTCGTTGCCGGCTTCGACTTCGAGTTTTTCCACGCGGAGCGTTTCGCCCTGCGCGACGCGGTATTGCTTACCGCCCGTTACCAGAACTGCGTACATGACCAGGTTTTCCTCTGTAGTTATTATGGTCGCCTGACTTGCCCTTGGGGCAAACAGGAGTGGGATTGTACTGCCCTAGCCGGTTTCGGGTCAACCCGCAAGCAGGTCTGCCGCCGCAGGCCAAAATCACCCCCGTGAAACGGATCATCCGGCCGCCACAGGCGCTCGGTCACACTGGCATTTGGGGCAATTGCCCTCACCTAGGTCGGCGGGTAGGCTGATCGACTGCCACTCATTCCTGCTGAGCACGCTCGCACCACTGCCGGTTCGCCGGCCCGACATCGGATCCCCCATGGCGATGGATTTCATCCGCATCCGCGGCGCGCGGACGCACAACCTCAAGAACATCGACCTCGACCTGCCTCGCGACAAATTGATCGTGATCACCGGCCTGTCCGGCTCGGGCAAGTCGTCGTTGGCGTTCGACACCATCTATGCAGAAGGCCAGCGCCGCTACGTCGAGTCGCTGTCGGCGTATGCGCGCCAGTTCCTCAGCGTGATGGAAAAGCCGGACCTGGACCACATCGAAGGGCTGTCGCCGGCCATCTCGATCGAGCAGAAGTCCACCTCGCACAACCCGCGCTCCACCGTGGGCACGATCACGGAGATCTACGACTACCTGCGCCTGCTGTACGCGCGCGTGGGCCAGCCGCGCTGCCCGGATCATGGCTTCCCGCTGGAGGCGCAGACCGTCAGCCAGATGGTCGACCACATGCTCACGCTGGACCCGGAGCAGCGCTACATGCTGCTGGCGCCGGTGATCCGCGACCGCAAGGGCGAGCACGCGCAGGTGTTCGAGCAACTGCGTGCGCAGGGCTTCGTGCGTGTGCGCGTGGATGGCGAGTTGTACGAGATCGATGCAGTGCCGCCGCTGGCGCTGCGCCAGAAGCACACCATCGAAGCGGTGATCGACCGCTTCCGCCCGCGTGAAGACATCAAGCAGCGACTGGCGGAAAGCTTCGAGACCGCGCTCAAGCTCGGCGAAGGCATGGTCGCAGTGCAGTCGCTGGACGATGCCACTGCTGCGCCGCATCTGTTTTCGTCCAAGTACAGCTGCCCGGTCTGCGATTACTCGCTGCCGGAGCTGGAACCGCGGCTGTTCTCGTTCAACGCGCCGGTCGGCGCCTGCCCGAGCTGCGATGGCCTGGGCGTGGCCGAATTCTTCGACCCGGACCGCGTGGTCGTGCATCCGGAGCTGTCTCTGTCGGCCGGCGCGGTGCGTGGCTGGGATCGGCGCAATGCCTATTATTTCCAGCTGATTGCCTCGCTGGCCAAGCACTACAAGTTCGACGTGGATGCGGTGTGGAACACCCTGCCGGCCAAGGTGCGCCAGGCGGTGCTGTTCGGCAGTGGCGATGAGGTGATCAGCTTCACCTACTTCACCGACGCGGGCGGGCGCACCACGCGCAAGCATCGCTTCGAAGGCATCCTGCCGAACCTGGAACGCCGCTACCGCGAGACCGAATCGCCGGCCGTGCGCGAAGAGTTGACCAAGTACGTCAGCCAGCAGCCCTGCCCTGCCTGCAACGGCACGCGCCTGAACCGTGCCGCGCGCAATGTGTTCGTGGCCGACCGCCCGCTGCCGGAACTGGTGGTGCTGCCGGTCAACGAAGCGCTGAACTTTTTCCGCGGATTGTCGCTGCCGGGTTGGCGCGGCGAGATTGCCAGCAAGATCGTCAAGGAAATCGGCGAGCGTCTGGGCTTTTTGGTCGACGTGGGCCTGGATTACCTCACCCTGGAACGCAAGGCCGACACGCTGTCCGGTGGCGAAGCACAGCGCATCCGTCTGGCCAGCCAGATCGGTGCGGGCCTGGTCGGCGTGATGTACGTGCTCGACGAACCCTCGATCGGCCTGCACCAACGCGACAACGAGCGCCTGCTCGGCACGCTGACGCGACTGCGCGACCTGGGCAATACGGTGATCGTGGTCGAACACGATGAAGACGCCATTCGCCTGGCCGACCACGTGCTGGACATCGGCCCTGGCGCGGGCGTGCACGGCGGTGAAATCTGCGCGCAGGGCACGCTGCAAGACATCCTGGAGTCGCCACGTTCGCTGACCGGCCAATACCTGTCGGGCAAGCGCCGCATCGAGATTCCGAAGCAACGCCACAAGCCCAACCCGAAGATGATGCTGCATCTGCGTGGGGCCACCGGCAACAACTTGAAAAATGTGGACCTGGGGATTCCGGCCGGCCTGCTGACCTGCATCACCGGCGTGTCCGGTTCGGGTAAGTCGACGTTGATCAACGATACGTTGTTCACGCTGGCGGCCAACGAGATCAACGGTGCATCGCACACGGTGGCACCGCATCGCGAAGTCGAAAATCTGGACCTGTTCGACAAGGTGGTGGACATCGACCAGTCGCCGATCGGGCGCACACCGCGCTCCAACCCGGCGACCTACACCGGCATGTTCACTCCGCTACGCGAGCTGTTCGCGCAGGTGCCGGAATCGCGTGCACGTGGGTATTCGCCGGGCCGCTTCAGCTTCAATGTGCGCGGTGGTCGCTGCGAGGCCTGCCAGGGCGACGGCATGATCAAGGTGGAGATGCACTTCCTGCCCGACGTGTACGTGCCGTGCGATGTCTGCCATGGCAAACGCTATAACCGCGAGACACTGGAGATCCGGTACAAGGGCTTCAACATCAGCGACGTGTTGCAGATGACGGTGGAAGACGCGCTGCGGCTGTTCGAGCCGGTGCCGTCGATCGCGCGCAAGCTGGAAACCTTGGTGGACGTGGGCCTGAGCTACATCAAGCTGGGCCAGAGCGCGACCACGCTCTCCGGCGGTGAAGCGCAGCGCGTGAAGCTGTCCAAGGAACTGTCGCGGCGTGATACCGGGCGCACCTTGTACATTCTGGACGAGCCGACCACCGGCCTGCATTTCCACGACATCGAAGCGCTGCTCGGCGTGCTGCACAAGCTGCGCGACGAAGGCAACACGGTGGTGGTGATCGAACACAATCTGGATGTGATCAAGACCGCCGACTGGATCGTCGACCTGGGGCCGGAAGGCGGCCACCGCGGCGGCACCATCCTGGTCTCTGGCACGCCGGAAGATGTGGCCGCACATAAAGCCTCCTACACCGGGCAGTTCCTGGCCAAGATGCTGCCGTCGGTGAAGGCACGCGAAACCCGCCCAGCCGCGATGGCCAACAAGCCTGATGCGCGGCCACCGCGCAAGGTCAAGCCGGAGAAGGTGGTCAAGGCCGCCAAGACCGCCACCAAGAAGACTGCGAAGAAGAAGGCAAGCTGATGAGCGAACACAAGATCCTGGCACGCGTTCCGATCAGCGTGCGCTGGCGCGACATGGACAGCATGGGCCACGTCAACAACGCCAAATACATTTCCTACTTGGAAGAAGCGCGCGTGCGCTGGATGCTGGGCGTGGAAGGCGTGGCGATGACCGATCGCATCGCACCGGTGGTCGCGGCCACCAACGTCAACTACAAGCGGCCGTTGGTCTGGCCCAATGACATCCTGGTGGAATTGTTCGTCGAACGCCTGGGCAGCAGCAGCGTGACCATCGGACACCGCATCCTCGAACAGAAGGACGAGGGCGTGCTGTATTCGGACGGCAACGTGGTGGTGGTGTGGATCGATACCCAGACCGGCAAGAGCGCGTCGTTGCCCGATGCGGTGCGTGCCGCGAGCAGCTGATCGCGCGCAACATAGACGCTGGTGAATGACGCACGGCGGCTTCTTTATGAAGCCGCTGTTTTTATTTGCGCGTTTCTCGCCCCCGGTGAAACAGCTGGCGCCCACGTGCGCTGATGCTGCACTGCGCCTGCGCGCGCGCCAGCGGCAACAATGCATCCAGCAGCGCGTTTGCATGCACGCACCGCGTGCAGCGACGGCCGTCTATCATGACCAGACCTTCAGGAGCCCCGCATGAGCATCCAGATCCTTGACCACGGCCGTCTTCGCGAAATCCGTCTGGCGCGCCCGCCGGTCAATGCGCTGGATACCGCGCTATGCCAGGCACTGACTGCCGCCGTGCAGCAGGTGGGAAGCGAGGTCGACGGGGTGGTGTTGTCGGGCAGCGAACGTATTTTTTCCGGTGGCATGGACGTGCCGCATCTGCTCTCGCATGGCACCAACCGCGGCGCGCTGCTGGAAAGCTGGACGGCGTTTTTCGATGCGGCCAACGCGCTGGCGCACTGCCCGGTGCCGGTGGTCGCGGCGATCGGCGGGCACGCGCCGGCCGGTGGCTGCGTGCTGGCGTTGTGCTGCGATTACCGGGTGATGGCGCGCAGCGCCGATACCGCGCGGCCGTACGCGATTGGTCTGAATGAAGTGCAGGTTGGCCTGGCGGCGCCGGAAGGCATCCAGCGCCTGTTGCGCCGCGTGGTCGGTGCGCACCGCGCCGAACGCCTGCTGATCGCCGGGCAGCTGGTGCCGGCCGAAGAGGCAGTCAAGATCGGGCTGGTCGACGAGCTGGTGGATGGCGAGCTGGTCACCGCGCGCGCCGTGGCCTGGCTGCAGGACCTGCAGCAGTTGCCGCGCCAACCGATGCTGGCCACCCGCGCGGTGGCGCGTGCCGACCTGCGCGCGGCGCTGGCGCCGGAGTTGATCCAGCTGGAGCGCTTCATCGACGGCTGGTACGCGCCGGACGCGCAGGCCGCACTGCATGGGCTGGTGGCGCGCCTGCAAAAGGCATAGCACGCACAGGCGGGCCGCTATAATTGTGCTCCGTCGCACGCTCAGGCCAGCCTCTTGTCCGCCAACGCCGAACCCGTGGTCTCCGAACTGATCAGCCTGCTCTCGCTGGAGCGGCTGGAAGACAACCTGTTCCGTGGCCAGAGCCGCGACATCGGCACCAAATACGTGTTCGGCGGCCAGGTGCTGGGCCAGGCCCTGTCTGCGGCCCAGGCCACGGTGGAGAACGGCCGCCAGGCGCACTCGCTGCACGCCTATTTTTTGCGCGCCGGCGATATTGACCACCCCATCGTCTATGACGTGGACCGCACCCGCGATGGCGGCAGTTTTTCGGTGCGCCGCGTTACCGCGATCCAGCACGGCAAGGTGATCTTCTTCTGCGCGGCCTCGTTCCAGGAACGCGAAGACGGCGCCGAGCATCAGTCGGCCATGCCGGTGGTGCCGCCGCCGGAGGACATCGAACCCACCGCGCCGCTGGCACCGGAGGTGCTGGCGCGGCTGCCGGCCAAGGTGCAGCGCTGGCTCTCGCGCGGCGGCCCGTTCGAGTTCCGCCACGTGTTCCCGCGCGACGAGCTCAAGCCGCCCAAACGGCCGCCCTTCCAGCAGATGTGGCTGCGCCTGAGCGACCCGGTGGGCGATGACGTCGGCCTGCACCAGGCACTGCTGGCGTACGCATCGGATTTCCAGCTGCTTGGCACCTCGACGTTTCCGCACGGCATCAGCTATTACACGCCCAACGTGCAGATGGCCTCGCTCGATCACGCGCTGTGGTTCCATCGCCCGTTCCGCACCGACGACTGGCTGCTGTACTCGCTGGACAGCCCGACCGCGCAGGGCTCGCGCGGCCTGGCGCGCGGGCAGTTCTTCACCCGCGACGGCGTGCTGGTGGCCAGCACCACCCAGGAAGGGTTGATCCGGGTAGTGCGTGACGGCAGTGCCACCGCCGTGCCGGCCAAGGACTGACACGTGCGCTCGCTGCAACCGGCCATGACCACTGCATGGGCGATACATCCAAGCGGCGCAGGGACGTTGCGCGGCAGGCCGGCCAGTGCCGCATTCGGCGCCACGGCCACCGCGGCTGGTGACTGCATGCTGCCGCGGATTCGCCTATGCGCAAACGTGGCACGCAGTGCACGGCCAGCCCCTTTTCTTTCTCCCGTTCAAAGCAATTGCGCGCCCAGCGCAGTGGCGACAGACATCGATGGCACGCCCTAATGCGCAAGATTTTCAGCAGTCAACGGATCGAAACCGCCGAGGGCGTGGCCAACCTGCTGCGCAATGCCGGAATCGAGATCCGCATCAGCAATGGCCGGTCTTACCAGAGCAAGCGCAGCGGCCAGTTCAGCTATCTCGAACAAGGCAATGCGCAGGCGCATCCAACCGTGTGGATCGTGCACGCCAATGACCAGCCACGTGCGCGCGAACTGTTGCGCGATGCGCGCCTGCTGGACACCACGCGCCGCGACATGCCCAACGTGGAATACACCTTCCGCGAGGGCGAGACCGGTTCAAGCACCAGCGCGCGCAGCTGGGCCTGGCGGATTCGGCTGGTGCTGTTGCTGGTGATCGGCGCCGTTGCCATGGTGGTGGTGATGCGTCACCGCGCCGCGCCCGAGGCACCGGCGGCCACGCCGGCAGTGCAACCGGCGCCGGCAAAAACACCGCAAGCGCCCGCCGCGGAAGAAGACCAGACACGGGTCCGCATCCAGCCGGCCAGCTGATTGTCGCGTGGCCAATCGGCGCGCAGGCGCCAATGCGCATCGCCCGGCATCGTGGTGAGCGTTGGTCATCGCACGACGTGGCCACGATGCCTCGGTCGATCTGGCGACCATAGCTAAGAGCGGCTAACAAAACGGAGCGAGCAGTCGTCAGATGGGTGCGGACGGCGCGGAGGAACCGGAATGTACGGGCGTACATGAGGATTCCGAGCACCGGCCGCGCCCGCCTGGCGGCTGCGCAGTAGGTTTTATAGCTGCTCCAAGTAATGCAACGGCTCCAGGGAACCAGTCCAGCACGCTTGCGCGCTGACACAGCGAGCGGTCACGTTCGCCGGGCAACTGCGTCATGCTGGTACCTGGACACGGATTCCGACGATGCACGCCGACACCCTGGACGCGATGCTCCGCCACGAATTGCCGCACGCCGCGGCGGGTTGCCAGCAGGCATACGGCCGTATCGTCACTGCCTGCCAGAACACGGTCACCGCCATCGCCCTGGCGATCACACGCGATGTGGCGGCCAGCGAGGACATCGCGCAGGAAGCATTCCTGCGTGCGTGGCAGCGGCTGGCGCAGTTGCATCAACCGGCCAGCTTCCTGCCCTGGCTGCGGCAAATTACCCGCAACCTGGCGCGCGACTGGCTGCGTAGCCACCGGCATCGCCCACTGAGCGGTGAGGCGGCGGATCTGGCCATCGCAATGGCCGCCGACCCTTCGCCCTCGCCGGCCGAACAGGCCCTGCAGGTGGAAGAAGAGCGCGCCGCGCTGGAGATCATGTCCGCGCTACCCAACGACAGCCGCGAGATCCTGCTGCTGTACTACCGCGAGGGCCAGCGCTCGCAGCAGGTGGCCAGCCTGCTCGGGCTCAGCGATGCGGCGGTGCGCAAGCGCCTGTCGCGCGCCCGTGCCACCGTGCGTAACGAACTGCTGCAGCGCTTTGGCACCTTCGCACGCGGCAGTGCACCGGGCGTGGCCTTCGCCACCACGGTGACCGCTGCCACCATGCTCGCCGCGCCCGGAACGGCAAGCGCGGCGATTGCGCTGGGGGGGATTGGCAGTCTCGGCGGCGTCGGCAAACTGGGTGCCAGCGGCCTGAGCGGATCGGCGTTGACCAGTGGCAGCGCCGCCGGTGCGCTGAGCGTCCTGCTCGGCATGCCGATGGCAATTGCGCTGCTCGCGATCACGTTCGTGACGCTGACAACCTACATGTCTGGCGCGTATCTGTTGCGCTTTGCGGCCACCGTGCGGGAAGCCGCTGCGATTCGCGGCTTCACTCGCCTGAGCACCTTGACCGCTGCACTGACCTGCGGAACGCCCTTGTTGCTGCGGGTGTTCGGTGCGCCCACGTGGCTGGCGCTCTGCGCGCTGGCAGTTGGCATGTCGGTGGTCTGCTACCACACCTTGGGCACCCTGCCGCGCATCATGCAGCCGATGCTGGAGCGCGACGCGCGTCGACGCGGCACCACCCGCCCGCCGTTACTGTACCGCTGCATGTTCAGCCGCAGCGCAATTGCAGTCAGCCTGGCTGCGGTCATCGTGCCCATCGCCTACCGCTATGGGGTGCTGGGACTGGTGTGATGCGGGCATGGCTACGTTGTCGCTGAGACTGCGCGCTGCAAACAAAAAACGGCCTCCTGCAGTTGCAGAAGGCCGTCGGTCGATCGGCGCCTTGTTACGGTGTTGCTGAGTTGCGACTACGTGTGTTGTCCGTGTTGCCAGTCATCGCCACACGCCCTGGCTGAGCCCCTCTCGTCAGGGCATGCGTGGGCCTCCCTATCGATCAGTTACCGGCCGCCGGCTTGGCCGGCATCGGGCGCTTGCCATGCTCGCCACGCTCGCCGTGTTCACCCCGCGGACCATGTTCGCCGCGCAACTTGGACGCCGCATCGAACTCGGCCTTGCTCAGCTTGCCGTCCTTGTCGGTGTCAGCCTTGGCGAACCAGGCATCACGGTGCTGCTGCATGCGCAGCTCGCGATCGGCGCGGTCGACAAACCCGTCCTTGTTGATGTCCATCTGGTCGAAGCGTGCGGCAAACTTCGGGTCGGCCTTGGCTTCGTCACGGCTGATGCGCCCGTCCTTGTTGGCATCGAGCTTGGCCCACATTTCGCCGCGGCCATCACGGCCCGGGCCGCGACGGTGCGGACGTTCGTCGCGCGACAGCTTGCCGTCCTTGTTGGTGTCCAGGCTGTCGAACTTGGCGGCCAGGCGTGGGTCGGCGGCCGCTTCGCTGCGGTCGATCACGCCATCGCCGTTGGTGTCGAGCTTGGCCGGGCGCGGTGCATCGCCTGCGGCAGGCGGGGTGGCAGCGAAGGCGCTGGCGGTGGACAGCGCGGCCAGTACGGCCAGGGCGAGAAACGGTTTGCGGGACGTCATGAGAAACTCCTTGGATGTGAAAACCACACGCGGCACTGCATGGGCCGCATCGCGTGGGTGGTGCGTCCGGACGCGCCGTGCGCTGCCACCAACATCCACATCAACGGGCGATTGCCGCCGCCGTTGACGCGCCAACCGGGCGCATTCATCCAGCGGACAGTCGCCGCCGTCGCAACGCGCAGGCGCTATCCTGCGCGCATGGCCATCCATGCCGACACCCACGACGACCTGCGCCTGTTCCAGACCGGCGAGCATGCCTGCGGGTATTGGTCCGATCGCCAGGCACGCGACCTGGTGCTGGATCCGCACGATCCACGCCTGGGCGCGATCTATCCGCAGGCGCTGGCGTGGGGATTTCGTCGTTCCGGCGATCTGGTGTACCGCCCGCATTGCGAACGCTGCCGCGCCTGCGTGCCGGTGCGCATCGCCGTGGATGCGTTTCACCCCGACCGCAGCCAGCGCCGCTGCCTGGCGCGCAACCAGGATCTGGTGGTGCGTGTGGTCGCCGCCGAACGCACCGAAGAGCAGCTGGCGCTGTATCGCCAGTATCTGCAGCACCGGCATCCGGGCGGCGGCATGGACACGCACGGTGCGGTCGAGTTCGATCAGTTCCTGATCGGCGGTTGGTCGCACGGGCGCTTTCTGGAAATCCGCGAACCGGCCGTCGAGCATGTGCCCGGCCGGCTGCTGGCGGTGGCGGTGACCGATGTCACCGAG
Source organism: Xanthomonas sp. LMC-A-07 (assembly GCF_030208825.1). Classification (NCBI taxonomy): domain Bacteria; kingdom Pseudomonadati; phylum Pseudomonadota; class Gammaproteobacteria; order Lysobacterales; family Lysobacteraceae; genus Xanthomonas; species Xanthomonas sp. LMC-A-07. The sequence continues at coordinate 39,810 of NZ_JARVTF010000020.1, read as the reverse complement.
CACGCCTTGTCGGCGGTGTACACGTTCTACGCACCAGATGCGGCTGCACGCGGCCTGGGCACCTTTGCCATCCTCGAACAGATCCAGTGGGCCAGACGCGAACGCCGCGCGCACCTGTATCTGGGCTACTGGATCGAAGGCCACGCCAAGATGAATTACAAGCGCCGCTTCAACGCGCTGGAAGCCTACGACGGCCGTCATTGGCGCGGCCTGCCCGCGGCCCAGGGCTCGGCCCGATAGCGCCACGCGACATCGGTCTGTCGCATGCTCCATGCGAGAATAGCGCCATGATCAGACCCGTCTTATTGCTTGCATTGGCCGCGCTTTGCACCGCCTGTGCCCACCGTACCGCCCCGACCGGGCAGAGCGCTGCATCCACCACGGCCGCCCACTTGCGCATCGCCACCTACAACACCTCGCTGTACTCCGACGAGGCCGGCGGGCTGGTGCGTGAACTGCAGGGCGACAGCGCGCATGCGCGCAAGATCGCCGCCGTGCTGCAGCGCGTGCGCCCGGACCTGGTGCTGCTCAACGAGTTCGATTTCGACCCTGCGCATCGTGCGGCTGATCTATTCCAGCAACGCTATCTGCAAGTGGCCCAGCCCGGCGGTGGCGACGCATTGTCGTATCCATATCGCTACCTGGCGCCGGTCAATACCGGCGTGCCCAGCGGCCTGGACCTGGACAACAACGGCAGCGTTGGCGGCGATGGCCGCAGCCGTGGCAACGATGCGTGGGGCTACGGCCTGCACCCGGGCCAATACGGCATGCTGGTGCTGTCGCGCTATCCGATCGATGCACAGGCGGTGCGCAGTTTCCAGTTGCTGAAGTGGAGCGCGCTGCCGGGTGCACTGCGCCCGGTCGACCCGGCCACCCGGCGCTCGTTCTACAACGATGCGATCTGGGCACAGCTGCGGCTTTCGTCGAAATCGCATTGGGACGTGCCGGTGCGCACGCCGCTGGGCGTGGTGCACGCATTGGTTTCGCACCCCACGCCGCCGGTATTCGACGGTGCGGAAAAGCGTAATGCCGCGCGCAACCACGACGAACTGCAAGTGTGGCGCGCCTACCTGGACAACGCCGCCGACACCACGCGTTGGCTGTGCGACGACCAGGGCCGCTGTGGCGGCCTGGAACGCGATGCGCACTTCGTGATCCTGGGCGATCTCAACAACGACCCCATCGATGGCGCCGGCCGGCATGAAGCGATCCGTGCGCTGATCAATCACCCGCGCGTACTGCAGTACCCCACACCCGTCAGCGCCGGTGGCCCGGAAAAAACCGCCGAATACACCGCACAAGGCATTGCGCATACCGGCGACCCGCACCAGGTCACCGGCGACTTCGGCCCGCAGGCGGGCACGATGCGGCTGGACTACGTACTGCCCTCGCGTCAGTTCACCCTGGCCGGCAGTGGCATCTTCTGGCCCGCCAGCACCTCGCCGGATGCCGCAATCGCCGATGGCAGCGACCATCATGCGGTGTGGGTGGATGTGGCTGGGAAGTAAGGGCCACCAGCATCCGAGAGATTTTATGAATGACGCCCGGCGACGGCAGGCGGCGCCCGCCCGCCTGGGCCGATAGTGGCAACAAGCTGGCTGGTGGTTTGCCGCCTGCCAGCCAGCAGTGACGAAGCTCGGTATTTCAGCTTTTACAGGCGCCAGACATCACCTCATCCCTGTATACACAAGGCAGGCCTAGTCGGCTTCAGATCGCGGGTTACACTCTGACGCAATCCTGTCTGCAATGAGAACCGGATGAGACCAAATTTGCAGGATATGCGTTCCCGCGTGCGGGGTTTTTGGTCATCAATCGTGATCGCTACGATGCTGGCTGCCTGTGGCGCAAGCAAAGCGCCGCAGTCCGAGAAACAAGACCTTTTTCTCAGTCAACCATTTCGCGTGGATGCCACGGACGAACATGTGCGCTTTGAATTCGAAGCCACACCGGACAACGTGAACCTTACGCAGCCCTATATCGTCGGGTTGACACTAAGTCGCAAGGGATCTATCGACCCAGTCACGATGTTAAACAAAAGCGAATCACCCGTGCGATATGCGCTTAAAGTTGAGGCATGCAAGTGGGTGGGAGACCGATGCTTAAAAATAAAAACAGAAGATGCATTTCAAGAATATATGAGGGAGGAACCCAGCAGGAAAAAATTTTTCGACTGGAGAAAGGGAAAGGATGAAGTAAAATACATCGACATTGGAGCCCATACTTCAAACTCAAGTGACTGGGTTGTATGCAGCCTACCTCTAGAAAGTTACGGCCGCTACCGCATTGACATCTCCACACAGCCAAGCAATCCAACATTGAAAGACCCCACTGCACAGGTTTCCGTTCAAAAGAGATGGACCTCCTCGAAATAGCCTCGAGATCTCACATGGAGCAAGAGATGGATAAGCAGCAATACACTGTAACGATTGTTATCGCGGCGCCTGGCACCCCGCTATATAAAAACGGCGAACAGCAGGTTATAGATGGCGAACCGGCCAATTCCGGGCCAGGGCACATGTTTTTTATACTTGACGATAGCAAGAGCAAACCGATTAGTTATGGATTTGCTCCCATCACGCACGGCGAGATGAACGGACCAGGAAAAATCTATAACTCAGACGCTAAGGAATACCATAACCCTGCCTATTCCAGAACGATTGAAATAAGCAAAGAGCAGTATGAAAAACTGCAAAAATTCGGTGAAGAGCCGGAAAAACTGGGGTTCGACAAAGAGTACAGGGACGTGCGCAACAACTGTGTCGACTTTACCTGGGCTGCACTCAATCATGCCGGGCTCCATCGCAACAAGAGCATTGATGTGAATGGATTGCTTGGGCCTGGCGGAGTCGGACAACTGCTTCCGGACGTTCGCATCCCTTTGCCGGTTGAAGGCTCGGGGAAAGATGCTTACCGCCCCTTGCGCAATATTCATGGCGTGGAAAGCATTGAGGCACCGTTTCCGCAAAGCCCGCTGAACAAAGAGGTTCGGCATCCGCTTCCGGCAGACAGATCGATCCAACAACATCTCTTGAGCGATCAGCAGCAACTGCCGTCACTCCGTAATCCCGATCATCCTGGGCACACGCTGTTCGCCCAGGCACAGACCCACGTGCAAGCTTTGGATCAGGCAAACAACCGGCAATCGGATGCGCGCAGCGACAACCTGGCTGGTTGCCTGGCGGTGCAATCCTGCAAAATGGGCATGAACCGCATCGACGACGTGCGTCTAAGCGAGGACGCCTCACATGCGTTTGCGGTACAGAACAATCCCAACTCACTGGGACCGCATGACCAGTTGCGTGCCCATGTGGATACTGTCGCTGCACTCAATACACCGCTGGAGCAAAGCAGTCAGAACTGGGTCCAGGCTGCGGCAGAACGCGCGCACGGCGAACAGCAAAGGCAGATACAGCAAGAGCAGAGCCAACCACACCCTGCAAGGGCCTTGACCTGAAACTTGCAGTTCGACTTACATGCCCCCTGCGTCCGACGCCTTCGATGGAGCAGACGGATGCCTATCAGATCACTGTCTGACAGTGGTTTGGTCTCACCCGCAACGGATGTAATGCGGGTGTAGCCACCATGGTCCACGAAGCAATGTTTCGTGATTGCTGCACGTTGGCTGCATGCCAATCTCGCCATCTGAAAGCAAGGCAGTCTTGAAAATCGTGGGCAACGGTCAGGCCGATGCCCACAAGGCCCCGCAAGAACTACGTTATTTAATCGCGAAGCTGAATCGTCAGCGCCGCGGCAGCCACGCGCGCTTTCTCGCGTGCCGCATCGATGCTGTCGGCGCGCGCCAGCGTCACGCCAACCCGGCGATGACCGTCCACGCGCGGCTTGCCGAACAGGCGCAGTGCGGTGTCCGGGTCGCGCAAGGCCTCGGCCACGTTGTCGAACACCGGCACACCGTTGCCATGCGCCAGTAACGCGCACGATGCGGAGGGACCGCTCTGACGGATCACGCCACCGTTCTCCGCCCCGACCGGCAGGCCCAGAATGGCGCGCGCGTGCAGCGCGAACTCGCTCAGCTCCTGCGACACCAGCGTCACCAGGCCGGTGTCGTGCGGGCGCGGCGAGACTTCGCTGAACCACACCTCGTCGCCCTTGACGAACAGCTCCACGCCAAACAACCCCCAGCCGCCCAACTCATCGGTGATCGCCTGTGCAATCTCCTGCGAGCGGCGCAGCGCCGCGGCCGACATCGGCTGCGGCTGCCAGCTTTCGCGGTAGTCGCCATCTTTCTGCCAATGGCCGATCGGGTCGCAGAACGAGGTGCCACCGGCATGACGCACGGTCAGCAGGGTGATCTCGTAATCGAAATCGATGAAGCCTTCAACGATGCAGCGGCCGGCGCCGGCGCGTCCGCCGGTCTGCGCGTAGTCCCAGGCTGCGTCGATGTCCGCCTCGCTGCGCAGCGTGCTCTGGCCCTTGCCCGAGGACGACATCACCGGCTTGACCACGCACGGCAGCCCGACTGTGGCGATCGCCTCGCGGTACTCGGCGGCGGTGTCGACAAAGCGATACGGCGAGGTCGGCAGGCCCAGGGTTTCGGCAGCCAGACGACGGATGCCTTCGCGGTCCATGGTCAGACGCGCGGCACGCGCGGTGGGGATCACCTTCTGCCCCTGCTCGTGCTCCAGCGCCACCAGGGTTTCGGTGTGGATGGCTTCGATCTCCGGCACGATCAGGTGCGGCTGCTCCTGGGCGATCAGCGCCCGCAAGGCATGCGGGTCGAGCATGTCCAGCACGTGCGAACGATGCGCCACCTGCATGGCCGGTGCGTTGGCATACCGATCGGCGGCAATCACTTCCACCCCGAAGCGCTGCAGCTCGATGGCGACCTCCTTGCCCAGTTCGCCCGAGCCCAGCAACAGCACACGGGTGGCGGAAGGCGACAACGGCGTGCCGAGAGTGGTCATGAGCGCGGTCCAGATCGGGAGGGGCCGCCATTCTAACGAACGCGCGATTGCCGCAGATGGCGGCAGCCCTTGAACAAACTGATATCACTTTGATATCTTTTCAACGAACCCACATGGACTCCCTCCTCATGAAAGAGAAGCCGATCGGCTCGTTGGCAGGCATCCCCATCATCCTTGCCGTGGGCGCCGCGTTCGCGGGCATGGCCTGGTATTTGCTCAGTGCAATTTCCGCCGCGAGCATCACGCCAGCCGGCTTCATCGCGGCGCTCGCAGTCGTGGTGGTCGGGATCTTTTTCTTCGCCGGCCTGTACACCCTGGAGCCCAATCAGGCCGCGGTGCTGAGCCTGTTCGGCAAGTACGTCGGCACCGTGAAAGACCCGGGCCTGCGCTGGAACAGCCCCTTCTATGCAAAGAAGCGGATCAGCCAGCGCGTGCGTAATTTCGAAAGCGGCCGGCTCAAGGTCAATGAACTCGACGGCAGCCCGATCGAGATCGCGGCCGTGATCGTGTGGCAGGTGATGGATGCTTCCGAGGCGGTGTACAACGTGGACGACTACGAAAGCTTCGTGCACATTCAGTCCGAAGCCGCGCTACGCGCGATGGCCACCAGCTATCCGTACGACCAGCACGAAGATGACCAGATTTCGCTGCGCAGCCACCCGGCCGAGATCAGCGAACAACTCAAGCGGCATCTGGACGAGCGCCTCACGCAGGCTGGTGTGGACGTGATCGAAGCGCGCATCAGCCACCTCGCCTACGCGCCGGAAATCGCCCAGGCCATGCTGCAGCGTCAGCAGGCCAATGCGGTGATTGCCGCACGCTCGCGCATCGTGGCCGGCGCCGTGGGGATGGTTGAAATGGCGCTGGCCGAGTTGCAGAAAAACGGCGTGGTGCAGTTGGACGAAGAGCGCAAGGCGCATATGGTCAGCAACCTGCTTACCGTGTTGTGTTCTGATCGCGGCACCCAACCGGTGGTCAACGCCGGCTCGCTCTATTGAGGTGAAACAATGAATGTCATGGTGCCGTTGGTGGTCGCGCTGTCCGGCTTGCCCGCACTGGCGATCGCCGCCTCCATCGGTGCGGACGACGACGACCGCGCACGCGGCCTGGGCCTACGCTGGGCCTTGATCAGTTTGGTAATCCTGATCGGTGCCGCCTGCCTGTACTGGGCCGGCGACAACCGCGCCGGAATCTATGCAGTGGTGATCGGCATGATTATCGGCGTCAACGTCTTGATCGTCTCGATGGTCATGCACCTGCGCCGCCACAGCGGCCGCGGTGAGCGCGAGTGAGCGAAAAAAAGGCCTACCCGCTGCGCATCAACGCCGATGTGCTGGCAGCCGTGCAGCGCTGGTCCGATGACGAACTACGCAGCCTTAACGCGCAGATCGAATATGTATTGCGCGATGCCTTGCGCAAGGCAGGGCGGCTGCCAAAGCCGCCCGCCGACAAGGAACCACACGCATGAGCAAGCGCTGGACTGACCTGACCCTCGAGTTGAAGCCTTCGTTCATCGGTGGCATCAAGCACAACGACATCCAGGCCGAACCGATCAAACAGGGCAGCCTCGGCTGGGAGCTGGTCAACAGCATCATGCCGGCACGGCTGAGTGCGGCGCTGCTGGTGTTCAAGAAGGAACTCTGAGGTGACGAGGCCATCGCGCCAGCGGCTCGGTGGAACTGCAGCGCCGGTGGCATGCAGCGGGCAAGGCCGGCCGCCGCGCTAGCTACTGCAAGATCGGCTGCAGCTGGCCGCGCAACGCGCTTAGCCCTACCCTATTGCGATGCGCCCGACACAGTCCCTGCTGCTCAACACCACCGCGATCGAACTGCTTCCTGCTGCCCTGCTACGCGCGCGCAGCAATGCCGACGCACGCGTATTGGCACAGGCCGATTGGCTGCTGCGGCGCAAGCGCGATGGCAAGTACCTCGCCGCGCAGCTTCCGCATGGGTTGATGCCACTGATCCCACGCCTGGCCCGCGAGCCGGGCCTGGACGAGGCGCTGGATCTGCTACACACCAGCGCGCGCCGCACCACGCAGGCGCCGGATGCCGTGCTGCCAATCGACGGGCTGCAGCGCCGCCTGACACAGCTGGGCATTGGCGCCGATGCGTATGTGGCGCAGACCGGGCTTGACCTGATCGCCGAACCGGCAGCGCTGCACCTGGCCGGGCACGATCGCTTTGCGCGCCCGCTGTGGCTCAGCGCCGGTGCTGCGCGTGCGTGGCGGCAACTGCGTGCGGCCGCGCTGCGCGAAGACGTGGTCCTCGATGCCATTTCCGGCTATCGCAGCCACGACTATCAACTGGGCATCTTCGAACGCAAGTTCGCGCGCGGCCTGACACTTGCGCAGATCCTGGCGGTCAACGCGGCACCTGGTTTCAGCGAACATCACAGCGGCGATGCGGTGGATATCGGCACGCCTGGCGAACCGCCGGCCGAAGAACTTTTCGAGTCAACCGCGGCATTCGCATGGCTGCAGACGCATGCCGGGCGCTTTGGTTTTCGGCTGAGCTATCCGCGCGACAACCCGCACGGCATCGTCTACGAGCCCTGGCATTGGCGCTGGTGGCCGGCCTGATGACGCGTGCGCAGGCAGGGCGCAGCGTGGCCGCTCATTCCTGCGAACGCGGCGTCGGCACCTTCGCGGCAATGCTGAAGTCGGCGATCTTCCACAGGTAGAACGCGGCGTAAGTGCGGTACGGGCCCCAACGCTCGCCGCGCTCGGCGAGTTCCTTCGGCGTCGGCATCTGCGCTTGTTTGTCCACGCGCTGGGCGCCCTTGCGCACGCCCAGGTCGTCGATGGGCAAAAGGTCCGGACGGCCGAGGCGGAACATCAACATCATCTCCACCGTCCAGCGGCCGATGCCACGGACCGGCACCAATGCCTCGACGATGGCGTCGTCTTCCATGAAGGCGAGTTTGCGCAGTGAGGGGATCTCGCCCAGTGCCTCCCGCCGCGCCAGGTCGCGCAGTGCCAGCGCCTTGTTGCCGGACACGCCGCAGGCGCGCAGCGCCGCATCATCCACGCGCCCCAACGTGTCGGCATGCAGCCGGCTGGCACCGATCGCCACCTCCACGCGCCCAACAATGGTGGCCGCGGCCTTGCCGCTCAGTTGCTGAAACAAGATGGCGCGCGCCAGTGCGTCCACCGGATCGAACGGCTTGCGCCATCCCGGCTGCGGGGCGATGGGGCCGATGCGTTTCATCCAGGCCCCCAGCGCGCGATCACGGCGTGCCAGATGGGCGAAGGCCACCTCCACATCGAAGCCGCGGGCGTGACGTGGCATCTCAGCGCCTCAACGCACCGATCGCCAGCACCACCCAGCCCAGCATCAGGCTGACCCCGCCGATCGGCGCCAGGCTGGTGGGCCAGTGCAGCAACGCGCCGCCGACCAGACTGCCGGCAAACAGCAGGGTGCCGAGCAACAGCAGGTACAAGCCGATGCGGCCCAGCGCGCGGGTCTCAGCACCGCCCAGCACCACCAGCACGGCACCATGGCCGAAGGCGTACAGCGCGGCCAGTTGCAGGCGCGATTGCACCAGCGCATCGGCCACGCCATGGGAGGCGTAGGCCGATAGCCCCACTGCGGCGGCGGCCAGCAGCGCCCCCACAAAAGCCAGCAGCGAAGGATGTTTTTTGCGACGATCAGGCAACGACATGGTGGCAGTTCCAAAGGCAGCGCCGCAGCGCAAAAAAAAACGCGCCGCAAGGATGCGGCGCGTTTTCGTCTGGATCAGATCATCGTGGTGAAACGATTACTTGATGGCCCAGTAGACGTCGTAGGTACCGTCCTGCGTGAACGACTTGTCCACCCCACCCTTCCACGACTCGTACGGACGCTCGGTCACGTCGTTGCCGCTGGTGGCAGCCCAGGCGCGCAGCGAGTTACGCACTGCATCCAGGCCGGCCATGTGGCCTGCGTAGGTTGCGAACGCGGAACGGTGCGCCTTGGTGCGCTCGTACTTCACCGGTGCTTCGGTCGGGATGTTGACCTTCAGCTCTTCACCCGTTGCGGCAACCGGAGTTGCGTCGACAGGTGCAGCCGCAGCGGCGTCGTCCTTCTTGTCGTCAGCCTTGGCGGTGTCGGCCTTAGCATCGGTCTTGGCAGCGCCGCCGGCCTTCTTGCGCACCGGCTGCACGACATCGAACGCGTACTTGTCGGTGGCGAAGTCGGTGGTGACGATACGCACCGGACCCGACGGCTCAAGGCCATTGGAATCCATGACACGCTTGATCCACTCCTGGTTGTCCTTGATCGACTTCTTGATCGTCTCGTTGTCACGATCGATGTTGCCGGCGGTGACGACCAGCAGGTCCTCGGCAGGCACATCGACGAGCTTGAGATCGCTCAACACCGGCTTGCCTTCCAGCTCGGCGCGGTAGTCGAAGTTCGGCACGGTGGCCAGCGCGGTGGTCAGGCGCGACAGACCCAGCTTCAGGTCATCGCCGACATGCCGGCTGACGTACAAGCCCGCGTAGCGACCAAACAGGTTCCAGCCGTACTTGACGCTGTAGTCCTGGGTGATGCGCACGTTCTTGTTGTTCTTGCCGGTCGGCTTCAACGTGAAGTTGGTGACCTTGTCGTAGCCCTTGGTGGGATCTTCGATCGAGATCTCAACGCGCTCGTTCTTGACGCTGTTGGTGATCTCCCAGCTGCCCTGACCGATGTAGCCTTCAGTGGAGCTGTATTCAACGCGTGCACCCTTGCCCTCTTCCGGGCCGGCCAGCTTCAGCTGGATCTTGGGATCACGCAGCACAAGCGGGTTCCAATCCTTGAAACGACGGAAGCTGTTCACGGTGTCGTAAACAATCGTCATCCTGCGGTTGGTCTCGACACTCTCGGACATCTGCCGCTCCGAGGGCAACACCAAGCCCACCACGACAAACAAGCCAGCCACGATCCCCAAGGCGATCAGGAACTCGATAATACGGGTCATTCAGGAGGTCTCCGGGGCCGATCCCACGGCCGGGTTGAGTGAAGCGAAGCCGCCATCCTAGCAGGCTTCGAGAAAGATGTTCAGTTGTGCGACGGGTAGCGCGGTCCTGCGGTGTCATCCGCGCGTTCGCGCCGCGTGGTGCAAAGGCGCAATCGCAACCTGGACAAGGGTTTGCAGCGATTGCGCGCGGACATCATGCACGCGATGACGCGAGCGCGTGTGATGCACAGGACGCACTCCCTCGCCATTGCGGGTAGGCAGCCTATTCCATTCACTCATGTAGACGACTGCGCCGCGATGAACAAGCGCATCGGCCAAACGCCGTGCCAGCGTGCATCGGCGCCCTGCACGCCGGGGGTTCCGTACCATCAGACCAGCTGCAGCTCGAACGCCTTCAGCACCGCCCGGGTACGGTCGCGCACGCCCAGCTTGGACAGGATGTTGGACACGTGATTCTTGATCGTCCCCTCCGCCACGCCCAGCGAATTGGCGATCTCCTTGTTGGAAAAGCCGCTGGCCATCAGGCGCAGGATCTCGGTCTCGCGGTCGGTGAGCGGGTCGGGCCGATCGAGGCTGACGAACTCGTTGCGCATGTGCTCCAGGCCCGACAGCAGGCGCTGGGTCACCGCCGGCTGCACCAGCGAGCCGCCGTCGGCCACGGTGCGGATCGCGCCGACCAATTGCTCCAGCGAGACGTCCTTGAGCAGGTAGCCCTTGGCGCCGGCCTTGAGCCCGGCCAGCACCAGCTGGTCGTCGTCGAAGGTGGTCAGGATGATGGTCGGCGGCAATGTGCCGTTGCGCGAGAGCATCTGCAGCGCTTCCAGGCCGGACATCACCGGCATGCGCATGTCCATCAGCACCACGTCCGGCTGGATCTGCGGAATCTGCTCCACCGCCTGCCGGCCATCGGCCGCCTCGGCCACCACCTCGATCCCGGCGTCCAGGGCCAGCAGCGAGCGGATGCCCTGCCGTACCAAGGTTTGGTCATCGACCAGGCACACACGGATCATCACGACACTCCTTGAGTAATGGCCGCGGGCATCAGTGCCGGCGCGCCTGGAACGGAGATGCGCAGGCAAAAGCCGTCACCCCGCCGGGTTTGAATCTCGAGCTGCCCACCATACTGGTTCAGGCGTTCGCGCATGCCGCGCAGGCCATTACCGGGCGCCACCGCGTCGGCACCCTGGCCGTCGTCGCGCGCATCGATCAATACGGTGTCCGCATCGCGGCGCACCTGGATCCACAGATTGCGCGCGCCGGCGTGGCGCACCGCGTTGGTGATGATTTCCTGGGTACAGCGCAGCAGCACATGCGCGCGTTCGGGGTCGTCCAGGGTCAATGGCTGGCCGATGTCCAGATGGATATCCAGCGACGGCACCTGGGTCACCAATGGGCGTAGCGCCGCTTCCAGGTCGATGGCGCCGCTGTCGCGCAGCTGGCTGACCGCTTCGCGCACATCGGTGAGCAGCAGCTTGGCCAGGGTATGGGCCTGGCGTACGTGTTCCTGGGCCTGGCCTTCGGTGATGTGGCCGGCCACTTCCAGATTGAGGCTCAGCGCGGTGAGGTGATGACCGAGCAGGTCATGCAGCTCGCGCGAGATGCGGGTGCGCTCGTTGATGCGGGCGCTTTCGGCCAGCAGGGCGCGGGTGGCACGCAGTTCGGCGTTGAGGCGGCGCTGTTCTTCGCGCGCATCGGTCTGCTGACGCGCGACCAGACTGGTCACGAAGATGAACATCGAGAAGCCGCCGTACAGCAGCGACTGCATCAACGCAGCGAACAAGGTGAAATCCGGGCGCAAATAATAGAAAACTGGCAGCACGGCCAGCTGGCTGAGCACCAGCCAGGCCACCCCGATACGCAGCGGTAGCAACCAGGGGATCACACCGGCGGCCACCATCATCAGGATGCTGCCCAGCCCGGTTCCGCTCAGATAGCTGACCGCCAGCGCAAAGATCGTGAGCAGCAGCAGGATCAGCCGGTCGTACCAATGGGCGTGTCCGCCGCTGTTCAAACCGCGGGTCAACCAGAAGTAGCTGGCGCCGAAGCCGACGAAGAACCCCGACATCAGCAGGGCTTCGGCCACGCTGCGGTGGTCGCCCTCTTCGGCAACCGGCCAGTAGGTGTACACCAACGGCATGGCGATCATCGCCCAGGTGAACAGGCCGGCGAAGCGCAGGACGCGCGTATGACTGAGGTATCCCAACATGCACGCATCTTAGGCGTAACGCCTGCGGCTGCCCTCTTGCCGGAAGTCATGCATGCCGATGGTCGTCACGTCAGGTCGCCGCTTCAGGCCTGCCATGTAATAATCCGACGCAGATCCGATTTCGGGTCGATAGCGTTACCCCACGGAGTCCCAATGTCGATCGTCATCCGCGACGTGCGCGAGCACGAGCTCGATTCCGTCCTGGCCCTGAACAACAATGCCGGACTGGCGATCCTGCCGCTGGATTCAACCAAACTGCAGCGTTTCTACGAGCAGGCCGAATACTTCCGCGTCGCCGAGCGCGACGGCAACCTGGCCGGTTTCCTGGTCGGTTTCGGTAGTGGCAGTGCTCATGACAGCAGCAATTTCGCCTGGTTCCGGGACCGTCACCCGGAGTTCTTCTATATCGACCGCATCGTGGTGGCCAGCCGCCGCCGCGGCGGTGGTGTCGGCCGTGCGTTCTATGCGGACGTGCAGAGCTACACCGAACTGCGCTACCCGCAGCTGGCCTGCGAGGTGTTCCTGGACCATGGCGCCGATGCGGCGCTGCTGTTCCATGGCAGCTTCGGCTTTCGCGAAGTGGGCCAGAACACCATGGCCGACGTGGAAGTGCGCGCCAGCATGCTCATGAAAGACATGTGCAGCTACCCGTGGGTCAAGGAGACCTATGCCGGCAAGCTGCCCGAAGAGCTGCCCTGGGTGGGACGGCCGCGGCACGCCGCCGCCGACAACCGTTCGACGGGGACCTGAGGCGTGTCGAGTGTGAATGTGGATTTTGAACAGGCCGGCGAACTGAAGATCGGCCAGGTGGGCATTGCCAACCTGCGCATCCGCACCCTGGATGTGCCGCGCCTGGTGCGCGAGATGCAGGACCGGGTGACCCGCGCGCCGAAGCTGTTCGGCCGCGCGGCGGTGATCCTGGACTTCGGCGGCCTGGCACAGACCCCGGACCTGGCCACCGCCAAGGCCTTGCTCGATGGCTTGCGCAGCGCCGGCGTGCTGCCGGTGGCCCTGGCCTATGGCACCAGCGAGATCGACCTGCTCTCGCAGCAGCTCGGCATCCCGTTGCTGGCCAAGTTCCGCGCCCAGTACGAAACCGCCGCGGTCAGCCCACCGCCGCCTCCCCCGCCACCGCCTGCACGCGCCGAACCGGCCGCCCCCGTGGCGCGGCCGGCGCCGGGCCGCATGCAACGCAACGCGGTGCGCTCGGGCCAGCAGCTGTACGCGGAGAACTGCGACCTGACCGTACTCAGTACGGTAGGTGCCGGCGCCGAGGTCATCGCCGACGGCAGCATCCATATCTACGGTACCCTGCGTGGCCGCGCGTTGGCCGGCGCCCAGGGCAACCCTGACGCGCGCATCTTCTGCCGCGACTTCCACGCCGAACTGGTCGCCATCGCTGGCCACTACAAGGTGCTGGACGATGTTCCCATGGACCTGCGTGGCAAGGCCGTCCAGGTCTGGCTGGAGCAGGATCAGATCAAGATCGCTGCGCTGGATTGACGCAGCCCAACCACAGAAATATTTCGGAGAAATCCTTTGGCTGAAATCATCGTAGTCACCTCCGGCAAGGGCGGCGTTGGCAAGACCACCACCAGCGCGAGCCTGGCCTGCGGGCTGGCACGGCGCGGCAAGAAGGTCGCCGTCATCGACTTCGACGTCGGTCTGCGCAACCTGGACCTGATCATGGGCTGCGAGCGGCGCGTGGTGTACGACTTCGTCAACGTCGTGCATGGCGAAGCCACGCTCAAGCAGTCGCTGATCAAGGACAAGCGCTTCGACAACCTGTACGTGCTGGCTGCCTCGCAGACCCGCGACAAGGACGCGCTGACCCAGGAAGGCGTGGAGAAGGTGCTCAAGGACCTGGCCGCCGACGGCTTCGAATACATCGTCTGCGATTCGCCGGCAGGTATCGAGAAAGGCGCGTTCCTGGCGATGTATTTCGCCGACCGCGCGGTGGTGGTGGTGAATCCGGAAGTGTCTTCGGTGCGCGACTCCGACCGCATCATCGGCCTGCTCGATTCCAAGACCCGCAAGGCCGAGGAAGGCAAGAACGTGCCGGCTTTCCTGCTGCTGACCCGCTACAGCCCGGGCCGCGTGGAAGGCGGCGAGATGCTCAGCATCACCGACGTGGAAGAAGTGCTGGGGCTCAAGGCCATCGGCGTGATTCCCGAATCCGGCGACGTGCTCAACGCCTCCAACAAGGGCGAGCCGGTGATCCTGGATGGCGAGTCCCCGGCAGGCCAGGCGTATGACGACGCAGTCGCCCGCATCATGGGCGAAGAGCGCCCGATGCGATTCATTTCCGTGGAGAAGAAAGGCTTCTTCAGCAAGCTGTTCGGAGGGTAAGCATGGGCCTGCTCGATTTTCTCAAGAGCAAGAAGAACACCGCCGAGACGGCCAAGAACCGTTTGCAGATCATCATCGCGCAGGAACGCAACCATCGCGGTGGGCCGGATTATCTGCCGCTGATGCAGCGCGAGTTGCTGGAAGTGATCAAGAAGTACGTCAACATCGATGCCGATGCGGTACGGGTGGATCTGGTCAAGGATGGCGAGCACGATGTGCTCGACATCACCGTCGCCCTGCCGGAAGACGGCGACAAGTAAGCTGCACGGCACCGTGTGCGCACGGTGCCGTGTTGTTGTGGTCCACCCGCCGCCGCGCCCTGCCGCGGCCTGCATCTACCGCGAGCCCTGCGCGTGAGCATCTCCCCCTCTTCTTCCCTGCCTGCCGCCGATGCCGTGTTGTGCGTGGGCGATATCGGCCTGGACGCGCCCGCTGCCCTGCTGGCCCGGTACGGATTACGCCTGCAGCATGTGGACGCGGATGCGCCGATTCCCGGCAGTTTCTGGGGTGAGCCGGAAGCAGGCATCATCGGCTGCGATGTCTACGTACGCGACGACACGCCGGTGCATTCGATGCTGCACGAGGCCGGGCATCTGATCGTGCTGCCGCCGGACAAGCGTGCCGCCGTGCATACCGATGCCACCGATTCGGTGGATGAAGAAGACGCCACCTGTTATCTGCAGATCCTGCTGGCGGCGCAGTTGCCCGGCGTGGGCAGTGCGCGCCTGATGGCCGACATGGACAGCTGGGGCTACACCTACCGGCTGGGATCGACCCGCGCCTGGTTCGAGCAGGATGCGGAAAATGCGCACAGCTGGCTGCTTGCGCGCGGCCTGTTGCCGGGGTGATGGGTGTGCCGCGTTCGAACGCGGCGGTGCGCGCTAGGTCAGTGTCGCGCCACTGAGATCCAGCGTGGCCACCGTGCCCTGCCCCGCACTGGAATCCAGGCGCAGGTGCCAGCCCAGGTGCTCGCAGAGGCGGCCGATCAATTCCAGGCCGATCCCGTTGCCTTGACGCGCGTTGCCGCGTGCCAGCCGCGCATAGATCGCACTGATTTCTTCCGGGGTCATGCCGTGGCCGGGGTCGGTGATCTGCACCACGCCCGGTGACGCCAGCGCGATATGGATGATGCCGCGATCGCTGTTCTCGATCGCGTTGCGCAACAGGTTGCCAATGGCGGTCTGCACGATCGCCACCGGCGCCACCAGGCTGCACGGTGGCAGCGGTGCGACCTGCAGTTGCAGGTCCTTGTCGGCGCACAGGTGCGCATGGTCGGCCACGATCTCCGGCAGCAATTGATCCAGGCGCAGCGTGTCGCTGCTGCGCACCAGCCGGCCCGGGTCCTTGGCCAGCACCAGCAGCAAGGTGATCAGCTGTTCCACCGCGCCGCTGGTCTGCGCAATGCGTTGCAGTTGATGGCGCACCACGGCGGGCGTGTCCGGTTGCTCCAGCGCCAGCTCGGCGGCGTTGCCGATCACCGCGATCGGCGTGCGCAGTTCGTGGCTGGCGCTGTCGATGAAGGCGCGCTCGCGCTCGACGAACTGGCCGTTGCGTTCGAGATAGTCATTGAGGGCATCGGCGATCACGTACAACTCGGTGCTGCCTTGCGGGCCCACCGCAATGCGCTGGTCGCGCCGCTCCGGTCGCAATGCGCCGATGTCGCGTGCCAGGTCCACCAGCGGGCGTACCAGCCGCGCCATCGCATAGGTGCCCATCAACACGGTGATGGCGATCAAGGCGATGCCGGCGGCCAGCATCCAGCGGGTGAGGAAGTGTTCCAGTGCTTCGAAGTCGGTGATGTCCAGCACCAGCGCCAGGCGGCCGGCATGCGTGGTGTCGCGCACCATCACCGCGCTCTGGCGGCCGGCGATCTCCAGATCGTCGTGCAGCCCAGGATGCAAGCTGCGCAGCGCCGGCGGCACCTGTGCGCTGCCGTCCACGCGAAACAACCGCAAGGTGTCCGAATCCTGCCAGCGATAGCCCGGATCCTGCGCGCTGCGGTCCAGGATGCTGTCCAGTTCCGAATTGAGCAGCGAGCGCCACACGCCATGCTCGGCGCGTTCGTGCAGGTACTGCGCGGTGCCGAACACGGCTAGTACCATCAGGAAGGTGTAGCCGAACAGCCAGACCAGCACGCGCCGGCCCAGCGGGCGATGCTTAGCCATCGGTGCACTCGATGGCAGTGGCGGCGTCATCGGCGGCTTCCAGCGCGGCCACCCGGTAGCCCAGCCGCGGCAAGGTGTGGATGAGCTTTTGCGCGAACGGGCCATCCACGCTGCGGCGCAGTTCGTAGATATGGGAACGCAGCATGTCGCCGTCGGGCGGATCGTCGCCCCACAGCGCCTGCTCCAGACGCTGGCGGGTGACCACGGCGGGGCTGGCCTGCATCAGGATCTCCAGCAACTTGCGGCAGGCCGGGTACAAATGCAGCGCCTGACCGGCGCGGGTGGCGTCCAGCGTGGCCAGATCCAGCCGCAGGTCGGCCACCTGCAGCAGCTTGCCGCGGCGACGCCCCTGCGCGCGTGCCAGCAGCGCCTCCAGACGCACTTCGAGCTCGGGCAGTGCGAAGGGTTTGGTCAGGTAGTCGTCGGCGCCGGCACGGAAGCCGGCGATCTTGTCGGGCAGTTCGTCGCGCGCGGTGAGCATGATCACCGGCAGCTCGGACTGATGCTGCTCGCGCAGCCGGCGCAGCACTTCCGGCCCGTCCATGCGCGGCATCATCCAGTCCAGCACCAGCGCGTCGTAGTGCTGGGTGGTGGCCAGATGCAAGCCGGTGATGCCATCGGGCGCCGCGTCCAGGGTGTGCCCGCGCGCTTCGAAATAGTCGAACAGGTTGGCGACCATGTTGCGGTTGTCTTCGATGACCAGCAGGCGCATGGCGGTCTCCGGGGCGTCCGCGGCACGGACAAGTGTGCGCATCCTAGCCGAGCCACGGCGGCGGCGGCGATCGGGTGCATTCCGACATCCTTCCGACACGCGCATGGGCATCGTCCTGCACCGTTTCGACCAAGGCGCCCGTGTGCCGTCTGCCGTTTCCGCCGCGCTGTCGCGCAAACCCATCCTGGCTGCCGCGCTGGCGTTGATCGTCGTTGCGCTGCTGGCCGGGCTGGGCCTGCGCCAACCCAACCCGCCGGACGAACCACGCTTCGTGCTGGCCGCGCGCACCATGGTGGAGACCGGGCAGTGGTTGCTCCCGCACCGGGGCAGCGAGTTGTATGCGGAAAAACCGCCGGTGTTCATGTGGTTGCAGGCGGCCAGCTACGAACTTGTGCCGCACTGGCCGATCGCCTTCCTGCTGCCATCGTTGCTGGCCGCATTGCTCACGCTGTGGCTGACCTGGGACCTGAGCCGGCGGCTCTGGAACCGACGTGTCGCGCGTTACGCGGTGCTGTCGCTGTTCACCGTGCTGCAGTTCGGGCTGATGGCCAAGCGCGCGCAGATCGATATGGTGCTGGTGGCGCTGACCACGCTGTCGCTGTGGGGGTTACTGCGTCATCTGCTGCGTGGGCCGGACTGGCGCGCCTGGGTGATCGGGCTCTGTGCTGCGGGCGTGGGCACGGTGACCAAGGGCGTGGGGTTTCTGCCGCTGCTGGTGCTGCTGCCGTGGATGGCGCTGCCACGCCGTCACCCCAGCGTGCTGCCGGCGCGGGCACTGGCCGGGCGCAGCTGGCTGCTGGTGCTGCCGGCATTTGTGGCCGGCACCGCGGTGTGGTTGGGGCCGCTGGGCATCGCCCTGCTGCACAGCCCCGACCCGGCGTTGCATGCCTACGCGCACGAGTTGTTGTTCAAGCAGACCGGCACGCGTTATGCGCACGCATGGCATCACGTCAAACCGTTCTGGTACTACCTGCAGGTGATCGCCACGCTGTGGTTGCCGGGCTGCCTGCTGCTGCCGTGGTTGGTGCCTGCGTGGTGGCGCCGGCTGCGCCGCGGTGACCCACGCCTGCTGTTGCTGCTGGCCTGGAGCCTGCTGGTGCTGGTGTTCTTCAGTGCCAGCCCGGGCAAGCGCGAGGTCTACATCTTCCCGATGCTGCCGGCGTTGTGCGTCGCCGCCGCCCCGCTGCTGCCTGGCCTGTTGCGACGCCGTGGCGTGCAGCGGCTACTGATTGGCTATGTGCTGTTGCTGGGCGTGGCGGCGCTGGCACTGGGCGGCGGTATCGGCCTGCACCTGCACTGGGCCGAACGCATCGCGCTGCAACGTGGCATCGCGTTGGCATCGCTGCAGACCATGAGCCTGTGGCTGATAGGTCTGGGGCTTGTCGCGCTCGGACTGGTGGCCTGGGCCCGCGGCAGGCGCGCCGGCAGCGCGCTGGTCGCCGCCACCGCAGCGTTGTGGACGGTCACCGGCCTGGGCGTGATGCCGGCATTGGATCCTTACAGTTCGTCTGCGGCGCTGATGCAGCGCGTGGGCGAGCGCATCGGCCCGCACGCCGAGCTGGGCATGCTGGCGTGGAAGGAACAGAACCTGTTGCAAGCCGACCGGCCGGTCACCGACTTCGGTTTCAAGGCCAGTTGGCAGGCGCAGTGGGCGCAAGCCGGCCCGTGGTTGGCGCAGGCGCCGCAGCGGCGCTGGTTGTTCGTGCTCAAGCAGGCGGTACCGGCCTGCGTGGCGCGCGCGCAGGTGGTGGAGATCGGCGAATCGAATCGCAATCAGTGGCAATTGGTGCCGGGCACGGCATGGCACGCGGGGTGCAACGCTGCAGGCTCCGCCGCGGAAGGCGCAGATGCCGACACCGACACAGACTGAACCAATACATTGCGGTTAACGCCGGTCCAACCCGGGTCCGACCGCTTTCCGACACGCCGCTTTCGAAGATGCCGGCCATTGCAATGGTCCGGATCTTTCGATGACAACGCTCCCTCTTCATGCGCCTGCGCTGACACGCACCGCCACCAGCTGGCAAACCCGCTTTCTGCTGGCGCACCTGTGGCTGCCGCTGGCGGCGTTGCTGGCGATCAGCGCGCTGCTGATGCTCGGCGGCGGCGACCAGTGGGTGGCCGACGCGCTGTATCGGCTGGAAGGTGGGCACTGGCTGTTGAAGGAACAGTGGTTCACCAGCCAGTTGGTGCATCGCGGCGGCAAGTGGCTAAGCACGGTTGCGGCCGTGGTGGTGCTGGGCATGGCGGTGTTGGCATGGTCGCGGGCGCGGCCGGGCGCACGCGCCTTGCGTTGGCCGCTGACCTACCTGGCGGCGTCGGTGGCGCTGTCCACCACGCTGGTGTCGCTGCTGAAGTCGTGGACGGCGATGGATTGCCCGTGGGATCTGAGCCGCTATGGCGGCACGCATCCGTTGATCGGCTTGTTCGCCTCGCGGCACGGCTTGCATGCCTCCGGCTGCTTTCCGGCCGGCCATGCCAGCGCCGGCTATGCGTGGGTGGCGCTGTACTTCTGCGCACTGGCGCTGCGCCCGGCCTGGCGCTGGCCGGCGCTGCTGACGGGACTGGCCGCCGGGGCGGTGTTCGGCGTGTCGCAGCAGCTGCGCGGCGCGCATTTCCTCTCGCACGACCTGTGGTCGCTGGGCGTGTGCTGGTTGACCGCGCTGGGTCTGTATTGGCTGCTGCTGGCGCCGCCGCGGCAACCGCTGCGCATGCTGGTGCTGTCGGGAGGTGAGCAATGAGCACCTGGCTGCCGCACCCGCGTTGGCGCACGCGCCTGCACGCGCTGAGCTGGAGCACGCGCCCCACCGTCTCCACCGAGATGCTGGTGTTGCTGAGCAGCCTGTTCTTCGCCCTGGTCTGCAACCAGGTGTTCTGGCGCACCGCCATGGCGACCCACCCGGGCAGCCTGGGCTTCGCCGCCTCGCTGATGGCCTTGCTGGTGGCGGTCAATGCGCTGGTGCTGGGGCTGCTGGTGTGGCGCTGGAATGCCAAGCCGCTGCTGACCGTTCTGCTGCTCACCACCGCCTTGGCTGCGCACTACATGGACAGCTACAACGTCTATCTGGACGCGGACATGCTGCGCAACGTGCTGCATACCGATCACAAGGAATCGCGCGAGTTGCTGACGCCAGGGTTGATCCTGCCGTTGCTGTGCTACTTCGCCATCCCGGCCACGTTGCTGTGGCGTGTGCGTGTAGGGACCCGCAGCTTGAGCAAGACCTGGTTGATGCGGGTCGGTTTTCTGGTCGTGATGGCAGTGGGCGGAATGCTGGGCGCGCTGCTGTCGTTCCAGGACATCTCCGCGTTGATGCGTAACCACCGCGAAGTGCGCTATCTGGCCACGCCGATCAACTACCTGGTGGCACTCAAGCAGAACCTCAAATCCGATTCGCCGATCAAGCATGCGCCCAAGCAGCCGGTCGAGCATGATGCGATGGCCACGCCGCGCGCGGCCGGCAGCCGCCCGCGCCTGTTGCTGGTGGTGCTGGGCGAAACCGCGCGTGCGCAGAACTGGGGCCTGAATGGCTACGCGCGCCAGACCACGCCGGAGCTGGCGCAGGCCGGGGTGATCAACTTCCCGGACATGCATTCGTGCGGCACCAGCACCGAGGTCTCGGTGCCGTGCATGTTTTCCCCGTTCGGCCGGCGCGATTACAACGAAGACATGATCCGCGGCCATCAGTCGCTGCTGCATGTGCTCGAGCACGCCGGCATCTCCACGCTGTGGCGCGACAACCAGTCCGGCTGCAAGGGCGTATGCGACGGCTTGCAGATCGAACAACTGGACAACGCCACCACCCCAGGCCTGTGCGCGGATGGGCGCTGCATGGACGAGATCCTGCTCGGCGATCTGGCCGCGCAGGTGCGTGCCAAACCAGGCGATCGCGTGGTGGTGCTGCACCAGTTGGGCAGCCACGGGCCGAGCTATTTCGAACGCTACCCGGCTGCGTTCGAACGCTTCAAACCGGTGTGCAAGACCGCCGACCTGGGCAGCTGCAGCCGCCAGCAGATCGTCAATGCCTACGACAATTCCATCACCTACACCGATCACTTCCTCGCCCAGGCCATCCATGCGCTGCGTGGGATGCAGGATTACGACACCGCGATGATCTACCTTTCCGACCACGGCGAATCGCTGGGCGAAAAAGGCCTGTATCTGCATGGCGTGCCGTATGCGATCGCGCCCAAGGAGCAGACCCACGTGCCGATGGTGATGTGGTTCTCGCCGGAGTTCGCCCGCGACCGTGGCCTGGACGAAGCCTGCCTGCGCCATCGCGCCGGCCAGTACACCGACCAGGACGCGCTGTTTCCGTCGGTGCTCGGCCTGCTGCAGGTCAAGACCAGTGTCTATGCCCGCGAGCGCGACGTGTTCGCCAGCTGCACCGGCTGAGCCCGGCGCCGCGTACGCTTGCCGCTTCACCGGCGCCATGCAGCACGCATGGCGCTTTTGCTTGCCCTGAACCCCGCCGCGCTCTAGCCTTCGCCGGACTTCACCGCAAGGACCACCCGTGAATCCTCGTCTGCTGTTGCTGGCGCTCGCCGTTGCCGCCGGTACGTTGTCGCTGTCGTCGTGCCGCCAGGATGCGGCGCCGACGCCCAAGCCCACCACCACCAAGGCCGCACCCAGCGAAAGCGCCGACCAGTTCGTGGCGCGCATCAGTGCCGAGTACAAGGCGGCGTATCCGGAAATGACTGCCGCGCAGTGGCTGTCGTCGACCTACATCAACGGCGACTCGCAGTTGCTGGCCGCCAAGGCCAACGAGCGCGCGCTGAGCCAGTTGGATCGCTGGATCGACCAATCCAAGCAGTACGCCGGCACGCCGATGTCCGCCGACAGCGCGCGTGCGCTGCAATTACTCAAACTGATGAGCGCCCTGCCCGCCCCGCGCGACCCGACCAAGCTGGCCGAACTCACGCGTATCGCCGCGAAGATGGAAGGCGACTACGGCGCGGGCAGCGCCTGCACCGGTGACGGCGAGCAACGCCGTTGCCGCCAGCTGGGCGAGCTCGAACAAGTGCTGGCACGCAGCCGCGACTACGACGAACAACTGCAGGCCTGGCAGGGCTGGCACGCCACCGCGCAACCAATGCGCAAGGACTACCAGCGCTTTGTCGAGCTCGCCAACGACGGTGCACGCGGCACGGGTTTTGCCGATGTCGGTGCGATGTGGCGCAGCGGCTACGACATGCCGCCGGCGCAACTGGCCAGCGAAACCGACCGCCTGTGGGAACAGCTCAAACCGCTATACACCCAGCTGCAGTGCTACGCGCGCGGCAAGCTGGACACGCAGTACGGCAAGGACAAGGGCGAGGTGGCCGGCGGCATGCTGCCCGCGCACCTGATGGGCAACATGTGGCAGCAGGACTGGAGCAACCTGTGGGATCTGCTGCAGCCCTATCCCGGTGCGGGCGACCTGGACATCACCTCGGCGCTGGAAAAACAGTACCAGGGCAACCTGAGCGCCGTGCTGGCGCGCAACACCGGTGGCGATGGCGGCGCAGCTGCACGCTTCCTCGCCGAGCGCGACGCGCAACTGCGCACTGCCCAGCAGATGACCGAACGCGCGCAGGATTTCTACACGTCGCTGGGCATGCCGAAGTTGCCGGACACCTATTGGCAACGCTCGCAGTTCATCAAGCCACTGGACCGCGACGTGGTCTGCCACGCCAGCGCGTGGGACATGAACATGGGTGGCGAGCCGAACGCGGGCATCGGCCCGGACGTGCGCACCAAGATGTGCATCCGCCCCACTGAAGAAGACTTCACCACCATCTACCATGAGCTTGGCCACATCTATTACGACATGGCCTACAACCCGTTGCCGCCGTTGTTCCAGAACGGCGCCAACGACGGCTTCCACGAAGCCATCGGCGACACCATCGTGCTGGCGATGACCCCCAAGTATCTGCAGTCGATCGGCATGGTTGGCGAGCAGCAGAGCGGGCGCGAGGCATTGATCAATTCGCAGATGCGCATGGCGCTGAGCAAGGTGGCGTTTCTACCGTTCGGGTTGATGATCGACCGCTGGCGCTGGGGCGTGTTCGACGGCTCGATCCCGCCGGAACGCTACAACCAGGCCTGGTGGGAGTTGAAGGCCACCTACCAGGGCGTGGCACCGGTGAGCCCGCGCGGCGAGGACTTCTTCGATGCCGGCGCCAAATACCACGTGCCCGGCAACACGCCCTACACCCGTTATTTTCTCGCGCACATCCTGCAATTCCAGTTCTACAAGGGCCTGTGCGATGCCGCCGGCCACCAGGGCCCGTTGTACGAATGCAGCTTCTACGGCAACAAGGAAGCCGGCCAGAAATTCTGGTCGATGCTGCAACGTGGCTCCAGCCAACCCTGGCAGACCACGCTGAAGGAAGTGACCGGCAAGGACACCCTCGATGCCGGCCCGATGCTGGAATATTTCGCGCCGATGCAGGAATGGCTCAAACAGCAGAACCAGGGTCAGATGTGCGGGTGGCAGGCCAAGGGCGCCACTGCAACGCTGCCGGCAACGCCGGCGCCTTCGACGCGCTGATCCACGTGCGTGACGTCATGCGGTTGCCGGATCCCGGCAGCCGCATAACGACCTGTTGATAATCGCGAAAAACCTCGGCGATATACTTCGGCCCCCGCTGCGTCAGCGCAGCATGCAAGGAGCAATCCGATGAACCAGGCCTCCACTGGCCCGGGTCCGCACGATGCGGATCGCGATGCACAGATCATTGCAGACGCGCAGCAGGGCGCGTTTGATCCAACCTACGGCAGCACCGGCACCGAATTCGCGGCCAACGGGCCGGGTGGCCGCAGCCTGGGGCTCAACCCGGGCGAACAGTCGGTCAAGCACACGCAGAGCACGCAGCAGAGCGGCGGCAGTGCGACGCAGCCGCTGGGCGAAACCAGCGTGCGCAGCGCCAGCTCGCAGAGCCTGGGCGTGGTCAGCGATGCCGATGCAAAGACCACCACCTTCAGCCTGGAAGCAGACGCGCAGACCGGCTTGCAGCAAAGCCGGCAGACCAAACTCGGCAGCGGCACGTTGAACCTGGAAGCCGGCGTGGCCGCCGGCCAGCGCATGCGCTACACGCTGACGCTGCCTGGCGCCGATCAATCACTGGACGCAGCCACGCAGGTGAACCCGCTGCAACCGGAGAGCTTGCCGGTGGGCGCACGTGCCGTGCTCGATAGCCAGGCCTTCGCACAGCGCGAGGTCAAGGCGGACCTGCAACAGGTTGCGATGCAGAGCAAGATCACCGAAGCCAGCGGCCGCAGCTATCTGATCGAACGCGTGGACGAGCGCCACGTGCGCGTGGCCACCGGCCCCAATGACGCCATCGAAGCGGCCAATGCGATTGGACTCAAGGCCGGCCCAGCGCAGGCCCTGGTTGGCCGCACCGACCGCCTTGGCAGCTCGCGTGTGCAGAGCGCGCAGTTCGACCTGGCCGATCCACGCGCCGTCGAAGCCATGACTGCGTTCGCGCGCACGGGCGAAGTCGCGCCCGGCACGCCCGGCGTGGATCAGATCCAGACGCTGGAGCGGGTCGGTTTCAGTTCGCAGCAGCGCATGCAGTTGCAACTGGGCCCGCTCGACGCCGATCTGGGAGGCGCCCGCAATGAAGGCAGCCAGATCCGCATCAGTGAACCCGGCCAGGACGGCTACGCCGTGGTGCAGCAGCTGAAATACGGCGATAACGTGCCACTGACAGTGCTGCGCCACTACGACGGCAACAATGTCGAACGCGTGCAGGAGCGCAGCTACCGTTTCGAAATCGACGGCGACGTTGCCACCCCCGGGCTGATGCAACGCCTGGGCGGCCGCAACGAGGCCAGCGAAGAAAAAGCCATGGCGCAATCGCTCAATAGCGCGATCAGCGGCGACATGGCGGGCACTGGTGCGATTCAAGCCGGGCAGAAAACCACGCTGGTGTTCAGCGAGCAGCAAATGCAGGCATTGCTGCAGCAAACGCAGACCGCCGCCACTGCCAACAAGATCGGCGCAAGCCCGTTGGCGTTACTGGTCGGCAACGGCCAGCCATCCGACACCGAGCAATTCGCCATTGCAATGGCGCGCAATGTGGGCGGGCAGCCTGCGGCCTTTGCCGAGCGCCTGCAACGCATCGCAGACGGCGCCGACGGCCAGTTCGACGGCCGGCTGCAACGCATCGACGCCGATGTGGCACCGCGCCCGGCGGCCGCAACCGCGGCAGTGCCTGATCCGCGCGACCCTGCGCATCCGGACCATGGGCTGCTGCAGCAATGCACCGCCGCCGTGGGGCGACTGGAAGGCGCGCATGGCCCCACGCCGGGCATGGACAGCGAGCGTCTGGCACTGGGATCGCTGGTGGCCGCGCGTGAGCATGGGCTGCAGCGCGTCGACCACGTACTGCTCGGGAACGACACGGCCCGCGGCTTCGTGGTCCAGGGCGCGCTCGATTCACCGGCGCACCTGCGCGGCAGCTTCGACGCCAAGGCGGCGCAGGAAGCGCCGGTGGAAGCCAGCCTGCAGCGCTTGCAGGCATTGGGACCAGCACCCGAGCGCGATGCTGCCGCATTGGAGCAGGCAACGCAGCAGGAGTCGGTGCGGCAGTCGCAGGCGCGTTGATTGCGTTAGCGGGTTCAGTGGCAGCGTCGTGGCCACGCCTGCGACGCTGCCTTTGCTGGATCGCAAAGGCAGCGATGTAGCGACCCATCGGGCAGTTGCTGGGCTGTCGTAGGAGCGCGCTTGCGCGCGATGGGGCGGTACCGGGAAAGCCTCTCGCGCGCAAGCGCGCTCCTACAACAGCGCTGTTGTTTGGGCTGCCGTTTTCACGTCGATCAACGTAGGCGATTGCAACGCAAGCAAGCTCTCTGCGCTGTCGCGCTGGCAAAAGGCGCACACGCAACGTGACTCAATCGAGCTCTAAGCCTCGGCAATCGCAAACGCTCTAGACAAACCATCGCCGCGGCCATCGTAGGAGCGCGCTTGCGCGCGATGGGCGTTGCCGGGAAGGCCCTCGCGCGCAAGCGCGCTCCTACAACAGCGCTGTTGTTCGGGCTGTCGTGTTCACGTCGATCAACGCAGGCGATTGCAACGCAAGCAAGCTCACGGCGCTGTCGCGATGGCGAAAGGTGCGGACGCAACTTCACTCAATCGAGCTCTAAGCCCCAGCAATCGCAAACGCTCTAGACAAACCATCGCCGCAGCCATCGTAGGAGCGCGCTTGCGCGCGATGGGGCGTTCCCGGGAAAGCCCTCGCGCGCAAGCGCGCTCCTACAACAGCGCCCGAAACAAAAGTGCCCGCAACGCGCACTTGTACCGCAGGTCAGTTGAGCTTCGCGCCCTGCAAGCGTTCGCTTAGCTTGGTCTTGAACTGCTCGAATTCCATGCCGTCCGCAGCGGCCTCGGCGTGCGCGGCATCCTTAAGGGCGTCCGAATAGGTCAGCCGCACGGGGGTGCCCTGGCGTTCGTGCAGTTCGGCGGCGCGCATGATCAGGGCCAGCACCTGCGCAGCGCTGGTGCTTTCGCCGGCGATGCGGCCATCCATGCCCAGCACCCACTCGCCGTCGCGGCGCACGATGCCGGCCAGCAGCGTGCGTTGCTGGTCGCGCAGTTCGGCATGCGGTTCGATCGGCGAGACCGGCGCGGGGTTGGCAGCGGCCTGGTTGCGTGCGCGCTCGGTGGCCCGCTTGCGGGCATCGCGGCGCAGCTTGGAATCGGTGGACATGCAGGCTCCTGTGGGGTCAAAGGTGGTCGGCCGGCTCCAGAGGCAGTGCCTCGGCAGCCTGGCGGCGCCGCAAGCGGCGGCCGCTGCGGCGCTCCCAGCGCCAGAATAGCCAGCCCAGCAAGAAAAAGCCGGTCATGCCGAACGCCAGATGCCGCGGGTGTTCACTCAGCAGCGGCGAGAGCACCCCGGCCACCACGGTATTGGTCATCAACTGAGTGAAGGCCTGCAGCGAGGAGGCCAGGCCGCGCTGCTGCGGGTACATGTCCAGCACCGCCAGCGCCAGGATCGGGAAGATCAACGCCATGCCCAGCCCGGCCAGGAAGATCGGCAACACCGCCCACGGTAGGCTGATCTGCGCCACCGCGAGCGTGTAGCCAAGGTTGACCAGCGCCGCCACACCGCAGCAGATGAAGCCGATACGCACCTGCCGCACCGGATCCATCCGCCCGGCCATGCGCCCGGACAGGAACGAGCCCAGGGTCATGCCACCGATGGTGGGAATGAACAGCCAGGCAAAATCGCCCTCGCCCAGGTGCAGGTGGCGCATCACCAGCACCGGCGCCGAGGCGATGTACAAAAAGATGCCGGCGAAGTTGAACGCACCGGCCGCGGCCAGGCGCTGGAAGCGTGGGTTGAAGCCGATCCTCACGTAGTCATGCAACAGGCGGCGCAGTTGCAGCGGCGTGCGTGCTTCCACCGGGTGGGTTTCCGGCAGCCAGGTCACCGTGGCGATCAGCAGCACCAGCCCGAACACCGCCAGGAACCAGAAGATCAGCGGCCAGCCGGCGCCGCTGAGCAGGATCCAGCCGCCGATGATCGGCGCGATCGCCGGGGCGATGCCGAAGATCATCGACACCTGGCTCATCAGCCGCTGCGCGTCGTGGCCCTGGAACAGGTCGCGGATCACCGCACGCCCCACGATCATGCCCACGCCCGCCGACAGCCCCTGCAGCGCACGGAAGGCCAGCAGCGTCGGCAGATCGCGCGACAACGCGCAGCCAATGGTGCCGGCGATGAACAGCACCAACCCGCCCAGGATCACCCGCTTGCGGCCCCAGGCGTCGGAGAGCGGCCCGTGCGCGATGCTCATCAGCCCGTAGGCCAGCAGATACACGCTGATGGTCTGCTGGATCGCCACCTCGTCCACCGCCAGGCTGCGGCTGAGCTGGGAGAACGCCGGGAAGATGGTGTCGATGGAAAACGGGCCGAACATCGCCAGGCCGGCGAGCAGCAGCGCCATGCGACGGGTGGAGGGCGTGGTCGGGGTCATGCCGGGATCCGGAAAGCAGGTACAGCGGAGTGTGCACGTCAGGTGCCGCGTCGGCGGCGGGGACTGGATGCACACAGGGCCGCAGATGATAGGTGTTCGCCCCGGCAAGGTTAAGCAAACCCGAGCGCAGCGCCCCTGCCGCGGCGGCGTGGTGCGGCGCGCCGGCGGCTTGGGCGCAGGCTATAATCGGCCGGCAACACGGTGGGAGAAGCGGCACTGCCGCTGCCGAAGGCGCAACAGCCCGTAATCGCTCAGGCCCGATACCATCTTCAACACAACTCTGGAGAGACCGGTTCACTCCGGCGCCGAAGGGGCACGGAACGCAGGCAGGCCACAGGCCAGGCCGCGTTCTTAAACTCTCAGGCAAAAGGACAGAGGGGCGCGAGGAAGACCGCCAGTGCGGCAGGTCGTGGTGCGCGTATGCGCGTCATGCCGGTCGTGGTGCTTCCGACCTTTCGCATGCCCCCTGCCCCGGATGCCCGCCATGTCCCAGACTCCGTCTTCCCTGCGCGACCTAGAACACCACAGCGCGTTCGTCGAACGCCACATCGGCCCCAACGACGCGGAAATCGCGCAGATGCTGGGCGTGGTCGGCCACGACTCGCTGGATGCGATGACCGACGCCATCGTGCCGTCCAACATCAAGTCGCCGGCCGCATTGGCGCTGCCCGATGCGATCACCGAAGAAGAAGCGCTGGCCAAGATCCGCGCCATTGCCAGCAAGAACCAGGTGCAGCGCACGTTCATCGGCCAGGGGTATTACGGCACGCATACGCCGAAGGTGATCCTGCGCAACATCCTGGAAAACCCGGCCTGGTACACCGCCTACACGCCCTACCAGGCCGAGATTTCGCAGGGCCGCATGGAAGCGCTGATCAACTTCCAGACCATGTGCGCCGACCTCACCGGCATGCAGATCGCCAATGCCTCGCTGCTGGACGAAGCCACCGCCGCAGCCGAAGCGATGACGCTGGCCAAGCGCTCGGCCAAGTCCAAGTCCGATACGTTCTTCGTGCACGACGCAGTGCACCCGCAGACGCAGGAACTGCTGCGCACGCGCGCCGAGCCGCTGGGCATCGTGCTGCGTGTCGGCACGCCGGACGAAGCGCTGCAGGCCGAGTGCTTCGGCGTGCTGCTGCAGTACCCGGACAGCTTCGGCCACATCGGCGATCACGCCGCGCTGGCCGATGCCGTGCACGCGCAGGGCGGCCTGGTCGCCGTGGCCACCGATCTGCTGGCGCTCACGCTGATCGCCGCGCCGGGCGAATGGGGCGCGGACATCGTGGTGGGCAACTCGCAGCGCTTCGGCGTGCCGTTCGGCTTTGGCGGCCCGCATGCGGCCTTCATGGCCTGCCGCGATGCCTACAAGCGCTCGATGCCGGGCCGCTTGATCGGGGTGTCGATCGATGCTGCCGGTAACCCGGCCTATCGCCTCACGCTGCAGACGCGCGAGCAACACATTCGTCGTGAAAAGGCCACCTCCAACATCTGCACCGCACAGGTGCTGCTGGCGGTGATGGCCTCGATGTACGCGGTCTACCACGGCCCCGATGGCCTCACCCGCATTGCCCGCCGCACCCATCGCCTTGCGGCGATCCTGGCGGCCGCATTGCGCAGCGCGGGCGTCACCGTGGGCGAGCATTTCTTCGACACCCTGCACGTCAAGGCGATCGATGCCGATGCCATCCACGCCAAGGCGCGTGCGGCCGGCATCAACCTGCGCGCGATCGACAGCGAAGCGGTCGGCATCAGCCTGGACGAAACCAGCACACGTGCCGATGTGGTGGCACTGGCGGAGCTGTTCGGTGCCCAGGTCGATATCGATGCGCTGGATGCGGCCACCGCCGATGCGCTGCCGCAGGGCCTGCGCCGCACCAGCGCGTTCCTGCAGCACCCGGTGTTCAACACCCATCACAGCGAACACGAACTGCTGCGCTACATGCGCTCGCTGGCGGACAAGGACCTGGCCATGGATCGCACCATGATCCCACTGGGCAGCTGCACGATGAAGCTCAACGCCACCGCCGAGATGATTCCGGTGACCTGGCCGGAGTTCGGCGCGATCCATCCGCTGGCACCGCCCGAGCAGTCGGCCGGTTATGCGCAGCTGATCGAAGAACTGGAAGCGATGCTGGTCGAATGCACCGGCTACGACGCGGTGAGCCTGCAGCCCAATTCCGGCGCGCAGGGCGAATACGCCGGCCTGCTGGCAATCCGCGCCTATCACCGCTCGCGCAACGAAGCCCACCGCGACATCTGCCTGATTCCCGAATCCGCACATGGCACCAACCCGGCCTCCGCGCAGATGTGCGGCATGACCGTGGTGGTGACCAAGTGCGATGCCAACGGCAATGTCGATGTCGATGACATTCGCGCCAAGGCCGAGAAGTATTCCGACCGCCTGGCCGCGCTGATGATCACCTACCCGTCCACGCACGGCGTGTTCGAAGAAGACGTGGTGGCGATTTGCGAAGCGGTGCACGCGCACGGCGGCCAGGTGTATACCGACGGCGCCAACATGAACGCCCTGGTCGGCGTGGCCAAGCCCGGCAAGTGGGGCTCGGACGTGTCACATCTCAACCTGCACAAGACCTTCTGCATTCCACATGGCGGCGGCGGCCCGGGCGTGGGCCCGTGTGCGGTCAAATCGCACCTCGCACCCTTTCTGCCGCGCACGCTGGGCGGCGAAGGCGATGTCGGCATGGTCAGCGCAGCCAGCTACGGCTCCGCCTCGATCCTGCCGATCAGCTGGATGTACGTGACCATGATGGGCAGTGCCGGCCTGCGCAAGGCGACCCAGGTCGCCCTGCTCAACGCCAACTACATCGCCAAGCGTTTGAGCGCGCACTACAAGACGCTGTACACCGGCCGCAACGGGCTGGTGGCGCACGAGTGCATTCTCGACATCCGCCCGCTGGAAAAGACCAGCGGCATTGGCGCCGAGGACATCGCCAAGCGCCTGATCGACTTCGGCTTCCATGCGCCGACGCTGAGCTTCCCGGTGGCCGGCACCTTGATGGTGGAGCCGACCGAAAGTGAATCGCAGCACGAGCTGGACCGCTTCATCGACGCGATGATCCAGATCCGCGAAGAAATCCGCGCGATCGAAGACGGCCGCCTGGACCGCGAGGACAACCCGCTCAAGCACGCCCCGCACACCGCCACGCAGGTCTCGGCCAGTGAGTGGACGCATGCCTATCCGCGCGAGCTGGCCGCCTTCCCGCTGCCCTCGCTCAAACAGCAGAAGTACTGGCCGCCGGTGGGCCGCGTGGACAATGTCTACGGCGACAAGAACGTGATGTGTGCCTGCATCCCGGTGGATGCGTACAAGGACGACGTGGTGGCATAAGCGCCGCAACGCTGCTCTCCGCTGAACTCAAACCCGGCCGCGTTTAACGTGGCCGGGTTTTTTAGTGTCTTGAACGTGGGATGCGGCAGCATGCGTCGCAGCCGCCGATGTATCGTGTCGCTGTCGCGCACGAGTGCGGAAGAGAAAAATCCTGCGCGCTGGCCTGTCACCACGATCCGCGCATGGCATCCGAGCCATGTAGCGCCAAGATCGCCCAACAGTCGCCAGCCCCGCGCGCCTGCAACGGCATCGCAGGCACTACGTCAGTGGCCCACAGCGCCGTCGCTCACCGCGCATCGCAGCTTTGAATGTGCTTCTGCCATTGCGGGCGTCATCCTGTTGCGTGTCTCTGCAATGCAACGCACGCATGGCGCCAGTGGTCGCGCGACTGCACCAGCAGTGCGTTGCGATACACGCAATCACGCTCCCACAGCCTCGCTGTCAGCAGCATGTTTGCCTTCCCTACACGTGCGTTCGCGATGATGTGCCGAACAACCAAGGCGAAGCGCGGCAACCGTGATCGAATCCAACAAGACGCAATGGGCACCAATCGTGAGCAGCCTGCTGCTCGCAACCTGCCTGCTAAGCGGCTGC
This sequence comes from Xanthomonas sp. LMC-A-07, assembly GCF_030208825.1. Lineage (NCBI taxonomy): Bacteria > Pseudomonadati > Pseudomonadota > Gammaproteobacteria > Lysobacterales > Lysobacteraceae > Xanthomonas > Xanthomonas sp. LMC-A-07. The sequence continues at coordinate 7,609 of NZ_JARVTF010000020.1, read as the reverse complement.
GCGCCACGCCGGCCCGGCACGGTGCCGGCACTGATCCAGGCCGCGGATGCGCAGCCGGCCGTGGTGCAAACCGATGCCGGCGCAGTGCGCGGTGTTGCCAGTGCGCAGGGGCGCGCATTTCTGGGCGTGCCGTTCGCCGCGCCACCGGTCGGCGCGCTGCGCTTTCATGCTCCGCAGCCGGCCACGCCCTGGCCCGGCGTGCGTGATGCCACGCAGGCCGGGCCGGCCTGCATGCCGCGCTATCGCGTCGGCCAGAAACACATCTCCGAGGACTGCCTCACACTCAACATCTATGCCCCGCCTGGTCCCGCACCCGCAACGCCGCGTGCGGTAATGGTGTGGATCTATGGCGGCGCGCTGGAGCTGGGCAGCAATGTGGACTACGACCTGAGCGCGTTGGCCGCACGCCAGAACGTGGTGGTGGTGGCGCCCAATTACCGGCTGGGCGTGTTCGGTTTTCTTGCGCATCCACAGGTGCAAGGCGATGGCGAAGGTGCCTACGCCCTGCTCGACCAGCAACTGGCGCTGCGCTGGGTGCAGCGCAATATCGGCGCGTTTGGCGGCGACCCGAGTAATGTCACCGTGTTCGGCGAATCCGCTGGCGCCTGGAGCATCTGTTACCAGCTGGCCTCACCGGGCGCGGCCGGCTTGTTCCAGCGCGCGATCCTGCAAAGCGGCAGCTGCCTGGCCGGCGACTCCACCGTTGCACGCAGCGATGCCGAGCGCGGTGGCACGCAGATGGCGGAGGCACTGGGCTGCGCACGTGCCCCTGATGTTGCCGCGTGCCTGCGCCAGCTGCCCGCCGAGACCCTGGCCGATGCCAAACCGCAGCGCCGCGGACTGACCGGCCTGGACGCCTGGGCGCCGATGCACGGCGGCGATGTGCTGCCCGCACCGCCAAGCGTCGCAATCGAACAGGCGCAGCAGCCGCAGGTGCCGTTGTTGATCGGCAGCAATCGCAATGAAGGCCGCCTGTTTGCGCAATTGCTCTCCTATGCCGGCAAGTTGAACCTGCAAAGCAGCTACGAGGCGCGCGTACACCGCATGTACGCCGCGCCGGCACCGGTGCTGGCGCAGTATGCGCAGGTGGCGGCGCAGTCGCGCTGGCATGCATTTGCAAATCTTGTCACCGATGGCGGATTCGCCTGCCCTACCCGCCGCCTGGGCCAGATGCTGCGCACCCGCGTCCCGGTGTACGCCTACGAATTCGACGACCCGGATGCGCCATTCGGGCTGTTGCGGTTGCCGTTTTCGCACGCACTGGGCGCGTATCACGCCTCCGAGTTGGTGTACCTGTTCCAGCGCCCGTGGGTGCTCAGCGGCACGCCGGACTTCACCCCTGCGCAGCACGCACTCGCCAACACGTTGCAGGATTACTGGGGCGCCTTCGCGCGCAGCGGCGATCCCAATGGCGGCGGGCGTCCAGCCTGGCCACGCTTCGATGGCGACACGCCGTTGACACTGTCGCCCGGCAGGATCGGGCCCACGCCGGACTTCGCCGCACAGCATCGCTGCGCGTTCTGGGATGCACAGGCCAACGCTGCAACGCGCCCGCTACCCACTGCCGTGCCGGTGCCTGCACCACCTTCTCACTGATCGCTGGAGCCCTGCCATGTCCGAATCCGCCACCACCCACTGCCCGCAGGTGACCTTGCGCAACGGACGCAGCGTGCCTGCGCTGGGCATGGGCTCCTGGAACCTGGGCCAGGGACGGCATGCGCCGCAGCAGGAGATCGAAGCACTGCAGACTGGCCAGGCGCTGGGCATGCGCTTGATCGATACCGCCGAGATGTACGGCAATGGCCGCTCGGAACAGTTGATCAGCCAGGTGATCGCACGCGGGCAGCCGCCGTATCTGGTGTCCAAGGTGCTGCCCAGCAATGCAAGCGCGCGCGGCATTGCGCGTGCCTGCGAAGCCAGTCTGCAACGCCTGGGCGTGCGCACGCTGGATCTGTATCTGCTGCATTGGCGCGGCGGCAGCAATCTGGCGGAGGTGGTCGCTGCATTCGAAACACTGCGCGATGCGGCCAAGATCCGTGACTGGGGCGTGTCCAATTTCGATGTCGACGACATGCAGGAGCTCTGGCAGATCGATGGCGGGCAGCACTGCCTGGTGAATCAGGTGCTGTATCACGCCGGCAGCCGCGGCATCGAGTTCGATCTATTGCCGTGGTGCGCGCAACATGCGGTCACGGTGATGGCGTATTCGCCGCTGGGCAGCCGTGCGTTGCTCGATCACCCGGTGCTGCACGCCATCGGTGCGCGACGCGGCGTGGCGGCCACCGCGGTGGCGCTGGCGTGGGCCATCCGCAGTGGCCAGGTGATCGCCATTCCCGAATCCGGCACGCCGGCGCATGTCCGCGCCAATGCGGATGCATGCACGCTGCAACTCGATGCGCAGGATCTGGCAGACCTGGACAGCGCATTTCCACCGCCCACGCGCAAGCAGCCACTGGATCTGCTGTAGACCTCGCTCACGGTCGCGCTTGCAGCATGCCGTGCGTCACAGTGTTGTCGTTGCACTTAACAGCTATTTTTAGGCGTGATTGTTCGTCGCACGCTGAGCTGCAACACGCTCGCATGCGCATGTGAGTGTTCGTTCGCATGCAGACACATCCATTTAACAGCGCCACTCCCAGGCTCGACTGGATAGCTCGCATCCCAGCCCGCCAACGTGGAGTCCCCCATGGCCAAGTCCCCCAGCAAGCCCGCACAGATTCCTTCTGTCGGCAGTTCCGCAAGCGCGCACGAAGTGCGTGGCACCGGCGACGAACTGCACCAGAAGGCCGGCGGCTCGCATCCGCAACTGACCACCAACCAGGGCATTCCCGTTGGCGACAACCAGAACTCGCTCCGCGCCACACCGCGCGGCCCGACGTTGCTTGAAGATTTCATCCTGCGCGAAAAGATCACGCACTTCGACCATGAACGCATTCCCGAGCGCATCGTGCATGCGCGCGGCAGCGCGGCGCACGGCTACTTCGAGCTGACCAAGTCGCTGAGCCAGTACACAACGGCCAAGCTGCTCACCGAAGTCGGCGAAAAAACCCCGCTATTCACGCGTTTTTCCACCGTGGCCGGCGGCGCGGGTTCGGTCGATACGCCGCGTGACGTGCGCGGCTTCGCGGTGAAGTTCTATACCAAGGAAGGCAACTGGGATCTGGTCGGCAACAACATCCCGGTGTTCTTCATCCAGGATGCAATGAAGTTTCCAGACCTCATCCACGCGGTGAAGATGGAACCGGACCGCGGCTTTCCGCAGGCGGCCAGCGCGCACGACACGTTCTGGGATTTCATCTCGCTCACCCCCGAATCGATGCACATGGTCATGTGGGCGATGAGCGATCGCACCATTCCGCGTTCATTGCGCATGATCGAAGGCTTCGGCATCCACAGCTTCCGCCTGCTCAACGAAAACGGCGACAGCACCTTCGTCAAATTCCATTGGCGCCCCAAGCTGGGCCTGCAGTCCACCATCTGGGACGAGGCAGTCAAACTTGCCGGTGCCGACCCGGACTTCCAGCGTCGCGATCTGTTCGAGGCGATTCAGAAGGGCGACTTCCCCGAATGGGAATTGGGCGTGCAGCTGTTCACCGAAGCCGAGGCCGAGGCATTCCCGTTCGACCACCTGGATTCGACCAAGGTCATTCCGGAAGAGCTGGTGCCCTTGCAGATCGTCGGGCGCATGGTGCTGGACCGCTGGCCGGACAACTTTTTTGCAGAGACCGAGCAGGTGGCCTATTGCCCGGCCAACATCGTGCCGGGGATCGACTTCAGCAACGACCCGCTGCTGCAAGGCCGGCTGTTCTCCTACCTGGACACGCAGCTGAGCCGCCTGGGCGGGCCCAACTTCCATCAGATTCCGATCAACGCACCCAAGTGCCCGTTCGCCAACAACCAGCGCGATGGCCACATGCAGATGGGCGTGCCGAAGGGCCGCGTGGCGTACGAACCCAGCTCGTTGCAGGCTGACGCACCACGCGAGGCGCTGCGCGGTTTCCCCAGCCATGCCACACCGGCCGAGGATGGCGCCAAGGGCCGCGTGCGTGCGGAAAGTTTTGCTGACCATTACAGCCAGGCACGCATGTTCTTCCGCAGCCAGACCGCGCCGGAGCAAGCGCATCTGGCATCTGCATTGGTGTTCGAACTCTCCAAGGTGGAAACCGCGCACGTGCGCGAGGCCATCGTGGGACATCTGCGGCATATCGATGAAGCGCTGGCCAAGCGCGTGGCCGATGGCATGGGCATGACCAGCCTGCCGCCGGCACCGCCGGCCGCCGTTGCACCAACCGACATGCCGTTGTCGCCGGCGCTGCAGTTGATCGGCAAGATGAAGGACACGCTGCAGGGCCGCACGGTAGGCATCCTGATCCACGACGGCTCCGACGCCGCGGCGATCAAGGCCGTGCGCAAGGCGGCCGAAGCGGCCGGCGCAACGGTCAAGATCGTGGCACCCAAGCTGGGCGGCGCCAAGCTCAGCGACGGCAAGCAACTGGCCGCCGATGGCCAGCTGGCCGGCACGCCGTCGATCGTGTTCGACGCGGTGGCGGTGTTGCTGTCTTCGGAAGCGGCCAAGGCGTTGACGCGCGAATCGGCCGCGCTGGATTTTGTCAGCAATGCCTGGGCGCATCTGAAGGCGATTGCTTTCGACGACGGCGCGCAGCTCCTGCTCAAAGCCGGCAATGTCGGCAAGGACCCCGGCGTGGTCGATGCGGCCGACACCAAGGCCTTCATTACCGCCGCCAAGACCCGCCAGTGGGCACGTGAGCCGAAGGTGCGCATGCTGGCGTAACCGCACCAGCGCCATCGAAAGCTGCCTTGGGCGCGAGCGACTTTCAATGTCGTTTCGCGCCCATTGCATTGAAGCACGCTACGTTTCGAAATCTCGGGTTGTTTGGAGTTTGTTGGACAGGGGTGTTGATTGCTTGCAGAGCAGATGATCTGCCGCTTGGCTGCAGGGCCCTTGCCCGCCCACCATCGCGGGACACGCTGCAAGTACGTCCTTGTAAGCTCTTACGCGGCATCCATGCCGCGTAAGGTCCCGCGACGGTAAGCGGGCAAGGACCAGTCGAGAGTGGCGGTTTGCATGGTGCAAGCCGTGCATGGCGTGCGCTGTTCGGATAACGGCGCGTCCGATCAGTGTCCCAAGGCAAGCCGAGTAACAAGCAGGCTTTCAACACAGCAACCGACTCACTTTCTGGTGCGGTGTCCTCGCCGCTTGCGGGACCGTGTGGCGGCATGGATGCCGCCACCGAGCCTCCACGGACGGATTCACGGCGTGTCCCGCAAGCGGTGAGGGCGCCGCGCACTCGACTAACTAAGAGCGGCTCAAAAAACGTAGCGAGCAGCCGTCAGGTGGGTGCGGACGGCGCGAAGGAACCGGAGTACGGGGGCACATGCCGATTCCGAGCACCAGCCGCGCCCGCCTGGCGGCTGCGCAGTCGTTTTGATAAGTGCTCTAAGCTGTTGACTCAATGCTCTGCTGCAGTGAGTGCACCACACACGCAACTCACTTCGCTGCTGCGAATTCGTCTTGCGAATTCGTCTTAATCAGGCCGTCCTAAGAAGTTCCGGCAGGAAACTGCCCTGCAGTTGCCAGCGTACGGTACTCACGCGGCGTCATGCCGACGGCCAGCTTGAACTGCCGCGTAAACGCGCTTTGATCGCTGAAACCACAGGCATGGCCAATCTCGGTCACGCTCTTGGTTCCATGCAATAAATGCATCGCCATCTGCAGACGCAGCTTGGCCAGTACCTGTTGCGGGGTGAGCTGGAACACCTTGCGGAACGAGCGCTGCAGCTTGGACATCGAGAACCCGGTGATATCCACCAGCGCCTGCATGCGCACGTTTTGCGCGTAGTTGGCGTTGAGGTAGGCCAGCGCGAGACGCAGTTTTTCGTACTGCGATTCCTGGCCATCCTGCGGCCCCAGATCACGCGAGATGCCGATGATGCCCTGCACCTTGCCGTCCACCAGCAGCGGACGCTTGCAGGTGAGGCACCAGCCAGGTTCGCGGTTGGCAAACAGATGTAACTCGAGCAGGTTGTCGATCACCGCACCGGCCAGCACCTGTTCGTCCTGGTTGGCATAGTTGGCGCCCAGCCCGCTGGGGTAGACCTCGGCGACGCGCTTGCCGATCAAGTCCTTGCGCGACTTCAGGCCCAATCGCCGCAGCATGGTCTGGTTGACGTGGGTGTAGCGGCCTTCGCGGTCCTTGACGAAGAACAGCACGTCCGGCACGGCATCGAACAACGCTTCCAGATCGGCAGGATCAACGCTCTTCATGCAGGACGATGGGCTCAGGGCAAGGAATGACGGCGCTGCACGTACGGCAGTTCGCAACCGCTGCGCAGGCAGGCCACGTCATGATACGCCGCGGCGCGATTCCTTCTGAATGCCGATCAGCGTGGATCTTTCGCCGCGCTGGCAGCGCCGGACGTTGCAGCCGCTGCAGTCGGCGCGGGCGTGGTACCGGCCGCGGCCGACGCGGTCCCGGCTGCAATCCGGTCAGCCGTCACCGGGCGCGTGGCCCAGCGCTGCACCACCGCAGCACCGGCTTGCGAGCCGATCTGCACACGCAGGCGAGTGCCGGGCGTTGGCGCGACGAATTCAATCTCGCAATCACCGGCGGCCATGCAGCTGTCGGCAGCCAACGGGTCCGCCGGCTGCCAGCCCTGCTCCATCACTGTCTGCGCAAACGCGCGGTAGCTCATGCCGGACTGGAGTGTGGGCGGCAACGGCACTGCCAGCGCATCACCCACTGCATCGGATGCGGCAGGCGGCGTCTCGGCCGCTGCGGTTGCACGCACGGGCACGCCGGGAACAGGCCGCGACACGGCGCTCCAGGCGGGAGAGGAAACAACAACAAGCCCCAATATCAGTGGGCGGACAAACATGCGCATGCAAACGATCCTTGCGATCCTGCAGGGAACTGGGAAAGGTGGAGACGCGTCATTTTGCCATGTCGGCATGACGCTGAAGCGATGACGCACGTGCACGATTAGCTGCCGTTACGCGACCAAACCCGCCAAGAGCGTACTCATCTGCACCCCTTAGCGGCAGCACGTCGGATGACTTGAGCAACGTGGTGGCATTCGCGGGTCGCCTTGTCGCGCGCCTGTCGGCATCATGCGCGTTTGTACTTTCGGAGATGCCCATGACCCTGCCCACTTCCACGCCTTACGCCGTCGGGCAACTGTGGCGCTGCCGCGGGCGGCATGCAGGCGAAACACCACTCCTGCTGATCAACCGGATCGATGAGCATCCACAGGGCGGGCAGATCCTGCACGCCACGCTGCGCGAGGTGCAGATCCAGCATCCGGGTGCACCCGGTGGTCTGCTGGAGACGCTGCCGCATGTGCCGGTGATTGCGCAGACGCTGGACCGCAGTGATGCGGCGCTGGTTGGCAGCAGCGCGCCCGACCCGGCCTATCTACCCGGTTACAGCGAATGGAAAGCCGCATTCGATGCCGGCCAGGCTGGCTCGTACGGCATCGCGGTGGCCGAGATCCTGCAGATTGTGGAAGGCCACCTGGCCAAACGCGCGCTCGCTGCGCACTAAGAGCGGCTAACAAAACGTAGCGAGCAGCCGTCAGGTGGGTGCGGACG